>NZ_JBVJGW010000025.1:0-118815 GCF_055587105.1 Streptomyces sp. NPDC048461
TTTGCCCCGGGGCGTGACATTTGCGGGCTGGGATTATGGTTGGCCTTACGCCCGGCAGACCCCCCCGCCGCGTGGCGCCCGCCGTTCCCGGTCCCCGCCTTCCACCGCCCCGGCGGGGTGCCCCCCCGGCCGGCGGGGGCCGCCCGGGCGGGGGGCCCGGCGGGTGGGGGACGGCGGGGCGCCCCCGGGGCCCGGGGGCCCCGGGTCGCCGCCCTTTCGCGTGGACCCGCCACCGGTTCCGCGGTGGGCCCGGCGCGGCGTCTCCCGGGCGCCGCTACGCCAGGTGTACTTCCAGGGCGGTCCGCACCGCGGACTCCAGGGCACCCTCGATCCACGCCGGCTTGATCGAGGTGTGGCACCCGGCGAAGTGCAGGCTCCCCTCGGCCCTTCCGACGTGCGGGAACAGTTCGGTGTGCTGGCCCGGCAGCAGCACGGACGCCTCACCGTAGGCGTACGGGTCGCGCATCCAGGACTGGGTGCGGCCGACGCCGGTGTAGAACACCTCGATGCGCTGCCCGAACACCTCCTGGACACCGGCGAGGGCGCGCGGGTAGCGCTCCTCGTCGTCCAGGGAGTCCCACTTCAACGCGTCGTCCGACCAGCTGTAGGCGGCGAGGACGACGCCGCCGGGGCTGCCTTCGACGGGATGCGAGGGCTGGAACATGAAGCGGTTGGGGTTGTCGGTGGCCGAGCCGCCGCCGAAGACGCCGGCCGCCTCGGGCTGGTCGCGGGTGACCACCCGGCAGGCGGCGTAGTGCGCGCGCTGGCCGGCGGAGACGTGGCCCTTGGGCACGGAGGGGTGGGCGCCCAGCAGGCTCCCGTCCGCCGGCGTCTGCCCGGTCTGGTACTTCCGGTGCAGCCCGGGCCGTACGGCTTCCAGCTCGCGCTTCCAGTCGGCCTCGTCGAACTCCCACCAGCGGCGGCTGAATTCGAGCAGCACCTTGGTGGCGGCGTCGTAGTGCAGCTCGGTGACCGCGCGCCGCTTGCCGTACGAGAGCGCCGGGCTGATGGGGATGTGGCGCAGGCCGGAGAAGGGGACGGTGACGATGGCGGTGTCGGCGGTGAAGGTCTCGCGCCGTACGGGGCTGCCGCCGCGGCCCTCGGAGACGGTCTCGACGGTGGCCCTGCCCTCGCCGTGGGTGATGCGGGTGGCGCGGCGGTCGAGCCGTACGAGGTCCTTCACGCGGGAGTACAGCGCGTCGGCCAGGGTGGCGGTGCCGTCGGGCAGTTCGTAGAAGGCGGTGTCGGGGCTGATCAGGGAGGCGCCGATGAAGCTGTGCACGAAGGCGAGGTGCAGGCGGGAGGTGAGGTTCTCGACCGTCCCGATCAGGTCGATGGTCCGCTCGTCGAGCCCGGCCTCCTCCGTCAGGAAGCGGTACATCGACATGTGGCCGTAGCGCTGGATGATGCGTGCCCAGCCCTCGACGAGCGCCCGGTCCTGCTTGCCGTCGATCTCCTTGCGCACGGGGGCGAAGGCGGTGCGGACGATCTGCGCGGCGGGGACGGACTCGTACGCCTGCGGTACCCCGAAGGAACGGTTCAGGGCCTGGGGGGCGCGCGCGTAGTCGGCGCGGCGGACGCGGATGCCGTTGACGAAGATCCACGTCCGGTGGGCGGGGCGGCCGGTCCCGTCCACGTCGACCAGGTGGAAGCGGCGGCGCTTGAGGCCGAGGCCGTCCATCAGCCCGGTGACCAGGGGGTGGCTGTCGGGGATGCGCATCGCACCGGCCTCGGCGTACTGCTTCGGGTCGGCGAAGGGCTGGGCGGCGTTCTCGTGACCGCCGGTGCGGAAGGTCTTGATCCGGCCGCCCACCCGGTTGGCGTTGGCCTCGATGACGGTGACCCGGTGCCCGGCCTCGCGCAGGAGGTGCGCCGCGGTGAGCCCGGCCGGCCCGGCGCCGACGATCAGCACCTTCTTGCCGGGGCGGCGCGAGCGGGGCAGGCCGCTCTTCAGGAGGACGTCGGCATAGCGCGGTACCAGCGGCTGGTCCTCGTCGTCCCGTACGAGGATGGCCCGGGCGACCGCCAGGCAGGACCCCCAGTCGGTGACCGCGGCGGCCGGGGCGGCCTGCGAGGTCTCGGCGGAGGTGGCGGCGACGGCCAGCCCCCCGGCACCCGCGACGGCGGCCGCGCCGGCGATGACGGTACGCCGGGAAGGCCGGCGGGAGGGCGCCCGCGCGGGGGCGCCGGGGGAGCGGGGAGCTTCGGGGACGTCCGGCCCTGCATCGGAGTTCATGATCATGAAGGCAACTCTTGCCGCTCGCCCGGACCCGAACGGCCGGAACGCCCCCGGGCGGCCAAGTACCACCCGGACGTGCGGCGCGGACCGTCCCGTGCTGACGAACGGAGGTTCGGGCGAGCGGCCTCCACCCGGTCTTCCCCCCCGGTCTTCCGCCCGGCCGGACGGCCTTCGGCCCGGCCGGGCGTACGGGGTCACACGGGCGGCAGGGCCCGGGCGGCGACCACGTTGACGTTGAACGTGTGGGATCCCAGACCGCCCGCGATGCCCATGAAGAGCAGGGCGAAGTGCTCCTGTCCGCGTGCGGTGGTGATGCCGCCGATGTCCAGCTGCGACGACGCGGGCCAGCCGAGGTCCGTGAGCAGCCGGCCGGCCGTCCGTTTGGCCTCGGCGTCGTCGCCGGAGAGGAACACGGTGCTCGGGCCGTCGAGACCGCCCGGGGCCGTCATCACGGTGGAGTCCATGGTGCACAGCGTCTTGACGACGGGAGTCAGCGGGAACGCCTCCTGGATCTGTTCGCCCAGGCTGCTGTTGGGGTGCGACAGCTCGGCGAAGTCGTCGGAGAGGCCGACCCCGACATCGATCAGCAGGGTGCCCGCCAGGGCCGGCGCCCCGATGGAGTGCAGCAGCTCCACGGAGACGCCCCCCGGTGTGGCGTTGACGAGCACCTCCGCGTGGGCGACCGCCTCGCTCAGGCCCGCCACGGGCAGCCCGAGGTCCGTCCGTTCCTCCGGACGGCGCGAACCGAGGAGGATGTCGTGTCCTGCGGCGCCCCAGCCGTGGGCCAGTGCTCGGGCGACGTTGCCGGTGCCAAGTAGTCCTATGCGCATGCTGCGACGCTAGCCGCCGCTGCGCTCCGCGAAATCGGGCTGCGGGCCCGCACGGACCGGCACCAAAGGCGTAGGTCCACCGTCTTCCCGGGCGGCCGACGCGCAGGCCTCAGGCCGGGAGCTGTTCGACCACGCTGGTGCCGCTTCCTTCCCGGGACTCCCACGTCCAGGTCTCCTCCAGGCGCAGGCGGCCGTCGGGGAGTTCCGTCACGAGGGAGACGCAGTGCCCGGACGCGGTCGTACCGTCGGCGCGGAGCTGTACGTAGCGGAAGTCGAGGGTGTCGGCGGTCCGCGTGCCGACCAGGTAGCCCGTGACCACGTCCCCGCCGGAGTACTCGGCCCGGACGCGGCCGTCCCGCTCGTGGTACGCGAACCGGGTCTGCCGGCCGACCTGACCGGGTGCCTGGTCGGCCACGGGGGCGAAGACGAGGCCGTCGAGCGAGCGGGCCATGGGTGACTCCTGGGGGCAGGCCGGCCGGGAGGGGGACACCCGGCAACGGGTACGGTCCGAGCCACCCTAAGGGCTGTCCTCCGGGCCGTCCCCGGCCCCCGCCCGGTGTCAGCGGGGCAGGGATTCGAGCCAGGCCGTCAGGAGGCGGTTGGTCTCGGCGGGGCGTTCCTGCTGGACCCAGTGGCCGCAGTCTTCGAGGACGTGGGAGCCGCGCAGGCCCGGCAGGGTCGTGCCGAACGCCTCGACGGCGTCGGCCAGCCACGTGAGGGAGGGGTCGGAGCCGCCGGCGACGAACAGGGACGGCTGGGTCACCGGGGCGCCGTCGAAGCGGGCGAGGTCCTCCCAGTCCCGGTCCATGTTCCGGTAGCGGGCCAGGGCTCCGCGCAGGCCGGTCCGCTCGAACTCCGCGGCGTAGACGTCGAGATCGCCCTCGCCGAGCCAGGCGGGCCGGGGCCCCGCCGGGAACCGGTCGCGGAGCGTTCCGCCGCGGCGGACGAAGTACGGGCCGGGTGCGCCGGGTGCGCCGGGTGCGTCGGGTGCGTCGGGTCCGGTCATGGTGTCCGCGGACAGGGCGGCGTAGAAGCCGGCGAGCCAGCCGCGGACGTCGGGCTCGATCTCGGCCTCGGCGCGACCCGGCTCCTGGAAGTAGGAGACGTAGAACTCCTCCTCCCCGCCCATCCCCGCGAAGACCTCGCCGGGCCGCGGTCCGCCGCGCGGGGTGTAGGGAACGCCGAGCAGGCCCACCGCGCGGAAGACGTCCGGCCGGACCAGGGCCGAGTTCGAGGCGATGGCCGAGCCCCAGTCGTGGCCGACGATCACCGCGGTCCGCTCGCCCAGGGCCTCCACGACCGCGACGCCGTCCTCGACCAGTTCGAGCATCCGGTACGCGTCGATGCCCTCCGGCCTGGAGGAGCGGCCGTAGCCGCGGACGTCCACGGCGACCGCGCGGTACCCGGCCGCGGCCAGGGCCGGCAGCTGGTGGCGCCAGGAGTACCAGGACTCCGGGAAGCCGTGCACGAGCAGCACCAGCGGCCCGCTGCCCTGCTCCACGAGGTGGATGCGGCCCGCGGGCGCGGGGACCAGGCGGTGGACGGGTTCCGTGGACTGCTGCGGCATGGTTCCTCCGGGGTTCGGCGCGCGCCTCGGGTCAAGGCTGCTGTCGATCATCCGGGGAACGGCGGGGCGGCGTCGCGTTCGCTTGCCGTTTCGGCAAACGCGGTCGCGAACGCTCGGGCGCCGCGCCGCGCCGCGCCGCAGCGCGCCTGCCGGGCCGTACCGCTCCGGTGCGTCAGGCGCTCGTGTGGATGTCGCCGCTCGTCGTGGACATGATGATGCCGCGGCGCCCCAGGTCGCCCGGGGGGATGCCCGGGTGGTGGCCGGGCCGGGGGGCGCCGGGGACCGTCGCCCCGAGCGCCAGCCGCGACACGATCCGGTAGCGGTCGCCGCGGTACACCGAGTGCACGTACTCCACGGGGCGGCCGGTCGAATCGGTGGTGAGCCGTTCGATGAGCAGGGCGGGGGAGAGGAGCGGCACGTCCAGCAGGCCCGCCTCCGCCTCGTTGACCACCGTCGGCTCGATCGACTGCTGCGCCTCGTGCACGTAGACGCCGTGGTGGTTGCGCAGGTGCTCGTAGAGGTCGCCCGCCTCCAGCTCGGCGGGTGTCAGTGCCGGTATCAGGTCGGCCGGGATGTGCAGGTGCTCGATCGCCATCGGCGCCCCGTCCACCAGACGGAGCCGTGCGATGTAGAGCAGCTCCGCCCCGGGGGAGATCCGCAGGCGGCGCCCGATCCGGGCGCCCGCCTGGATGGTCGAGTGCTCCAGAACCCTGCTGGACCAGTGGCCCGAGGCCTGCCGGACGGCGAACGCGGCCTCGCCGGCGGAGAGTTCCTGCGTGATCTTCGCGGGGGCGACGAACATGCCGCGCCCGTGCTCCCGTACGAGGGCGCCGGTGGCGACGAGCTCGTCCACGGCCGCGCGCAGCGTCGGGCGGGACACTTCCAGGGTGGCGCAGAGGGTGCGCTCCGACGGGATCGCGTCGCCGGGGCGCCGGATGTCGATCAGGCCGAGCAGGTGCTCGCGGACCCGCTCCCGCTTGAGCACCGCCCCGGGCGCCGGCGCCGATCCCGCCGGCGGGGCTCCCTTGCCCGACCTCGGTGCGGGTCCCGTCGCCCCGGGTCCCGTCGCCCCGGGTCCCGAGTCCCCTCCAGGGGAGGTCTCTCCCACGGTTCGCCCCCTGCCATCTGGTCATCTATCCAACTGGTCATATGCATCTAACCACTTGACTCGCTTCCTCGCGACACTCCCGCTGAGAATCCTGTCGGCGGGGAGGGTTGACGCGATGACTGGGTCATGTCACCTTCTAGCCACCCAGCTGACCACCTTGCCAATTGGTCAACTCGCACGACTCCGTGGCGCGTTCAGAACCCGAGGTGTTCCGTGAAGATCCGTACCATCGCCGGACCGGCAGCACTCCTGCTGGCCGCGGCCGCCGTCTCCGCCTGTGGTTCCCCGTCCGAATCCGGCGGCGACGCGGCCGGCGGCACCCGCCTCACCGTCTGGATCATGCGCGACAGCGTCTCCGAGGACTTCCTGACCCGCTTCACGGACGACTTCCGCCGGCAGCATCCGGACACCACGCTCGACGTCCAGATCCAGGAGTGGGACGGCATCGGGGAGAAGATCACCGCGGCTCTGGCCAGCAAGAACGCCCCGGACGTCATCGAGGTGGGAAACACCCAGGTCGCCCAGTACGCGGCCGGCGGCGGGGTCGCCGACCTCACCGGGAAGACCGCCGAGCTCGCCGGCGCGGACTGGCTGCCCGGCCTCGCCACCCCCGGGAAGATCGACGGCAAGCAGTACGGGATCCCCTGGTACGCCGCGAACCGCGTGGTCGTCTACCACAAGGACCACTTCGCCCAGGCGGGCATCACCGCCCCGCCCCGGACCCGGGACGAATGGCTCGCCGTCACGGCCAAGCTCAACACCGGCGGCCGGCAGGGCATCTACCTGCCGGGCCAGAACTGGTACACCCTCGCCGGGTTCGTGTGGGACGAGGGGGGAGAGTTCGCCGTCAAGGACGGCGGGAAGTGGAAGGGGGCGCTCGACACCCCCGCCGTCCAGCGGGCCATGGACTACTACGGCCGGCTCCAGGCCCTCGGCAAGGGCCCCAAGGACTCCGACGAGGCCAAGCCCCCGCAGGCCGAGGTGTTCGCCAAGGGCGACGTCGCCCAGATCATCTCCGTCCCCGGCGGCGCGAAGGCCATCGAGAAGGCCAACCCCGCCCTCGCGGGCAAGCTCGGCTTCTTCCCCGTCCCCGGACCCACCGCCGACCAGCCCGGCTCCGTGTTCACCGGCGGCTCCGACCTCATCGTGCCCGCGGCCTCCGCGAACCGGGAAGCGGCGTACGAAGTGGTCAAGGCCCTGGCGGGGGAGCAGTGGCAGACCGAGCTGGCCCGGGCCATGAGCTACGTGCCCAACCGCACCGGCCTCGCCCACGTCGTCCAGGACGACGAGGGCACCGCCGCCATGGCGGCCGGCGCGGCACGGGGCCGCGCCACACCCAACTCCCCCCAGTGGGCCGCCGTCGAGGCGACCAACCCGATCAAGAGCTACATGACGGCCGTCCTCACCGGCACGGATCCGGCCCGGGCCGCCCGCACCGCCTCCGACAGCATCACCAAGACGCTGGGCTCCTGAGCCGGACATGCCGAAGCGACCCGGAGCAGGCGCACTCCTGCCCTACCTGCTGATCGTCCCCACCCTGCTCGGCTGCCTGCTCCTGCTCGGCTATCCGCTCCTGCGCAACCTGCTGATCTCCGTCCAGCACTACGGCATGACCGAACTGATCCGCGGCGGAGCCGGGTTCGTGGGCCTGGACAACTACCGCAGGATCCTCGCCGACCCCGAGTTCTGGCAGGTCACCCGGCGCACCCTGGGGTGGACCGCCCTGAACGTCGTCCTCATCATGCTCCTGTCCACCGGCATCGCCCTGCTGCTGCGCCGCCTCGGCCGGAGCCTGCGCGTCCTCGTCACCAGCGGCCTCGTCCTGGCCTGGGCCAGCCCCGTCATCGCCACCACGACCGTCTTCCAGTGGCTCTTCGCCTCCCGCCTGGGAGTCGTCAACTGGCTGCTGGTCACCCTGGGCTTCGAGTCCTACCGCGACTACTCCTGGTTCGCCGACGGCCCCGCCACCTTCACCATCCTCGTCGTCCTGGTCGTCTGGCAGTCCGTCCCCTTCGCCGCGATCACCCTGCACTCCGCGCTGCTCACGGTCCCCGAGGAGCTGTACGAGTCGGCCCGGCTCGACGGGGCCGGCCCCTGGCGCACCTTCCGCTCCCTCACCCTGCCGATCCTCTCGCCCGTCTTCGGGCTCGTCCTGTGCCTGGAGGTCATCTGGGTCTTCCGGTGCTTCGCCCAGATCTGGGCGATCAGCCGCGGCGGCCCCGACGGGGCGACCACCACGCTGCCCGTCTACGCCTACCGCATCGCCCAGTCCCTGCACCGCTACGACCTCGGCGCCGCCGTGTCCACCCTCACCGTGCTGCTGCTCGTGGGCGTGCTCATCGCGTACTTCCGCCGGCTGCTGCGCCAGGAGGCCGACCAGTGAACGCCCCGCCCGCCACCCCGATCGCCCCGGCCGGGCCCGCGGACGCCCGGGCGGCCCGCGCCGCCGTCCCGGCCGCCCGGCCCGTACGCCGTACCCCGGCCCCGGACCGCGCACGCCGCGCGCTCGCGTCCGCCGTACGGACCGCCACCGCCCTGGCGGTCTTCCTCGCGAGCACCTTCCCCGTCTACTGGATGGTGCTGACGGCCTTCAAGCCGACCGCCGCCATCCAGGCGGACACCCCCCGGTTCCTGCCCACCTCGCTGACCCTCGACCACTTCCGCACCGCGCTCGCCGCCGACGGGTTCTGGTCCTTCTGGCGCAACAGCCTCCTGGTCACGGCCGGTTGCGTGCTCCTGGCCCTGATCGTCGCCCTCGGCTCCGCCTTCGCCGTGGCCCGGCTCCGCTGGAAGGGCCGGCGCGGGTTCCTGCTCATGGTGTTCATCGCCCAGGTCGCCCCCTGGGAAGCCCTGCTCATCCCCATGTACGTCATCGCCCGCGACGCCGACATGCTGGACCGCCTCCCCACCCTCACCCTCATCTACTTCATGGTGACCCTGCCCTTCACCATCGTGACCCTGCGCTCCTTCCTGACGGCCGTCCCCGTCGAGTTGGAGGAGGCCGCGCAGGTCGACGGCTGCACCCGGGCCGCCGCCTTCCGGCGGGTCACCCTTCCGCTCCTGGCGCCCGGACTGCTGGCCACCTCGCTGTTCGGCTTCATCACCGCCTGGAACGAGTTCGCCTTCGCCAACATGATCATCATCAAGAACCAGGACGACCGGACCCTGCCGGTGTGGCTGTCCTCCTTCTCCAACGTCTTCGGCACCGACTGGGGCGCGACGATGGCCGCCGCCACCCTCTTCGCCCTGCCCGTCCTGCTGCTCTTCCTCGTCCTGCAACGCCGGGTCGCAGCAGGCCTGACCGGCGGCGCCGTCAAGGGCTGATCCCCCGCATCGCCGGTCCCCCCGCGTCGACCGCCGGCCCCCACGGACGCCGCCCCGCCTGCCGCCCGCCACCTGCCGCCCGCCGTTCCCGTCACCACCGCCCGTCGTCCCGTCAACCCGCCGTCCAGGCCGCCCCGTTCCACCGGACGCCCGACCAGGTGAGGAGCCCCACCGCGCATGTCCCGCCACACCGCCATCGCGCTCGTCCCCCGCCCCGACTCCGTCACGGCCCTGCCCGGCCACTTCACCCTCGACGCCCTCACCGGCGTGCGGGCCGGCCCGGGCGCCGAGGCCGCCGCCGACCTGCTGCGCGAGGCGCTCGCCCCGGCCACCGGGCTGCCCCTGCCCCCGCGTTCCGACGGCCGCGTCGTCTTCCTCCTCGACCCCGCGCTCGGCGGCCTCGGGGCCGAGGGCTACGGGCTCACCGTGTCCACCGAGGCCGTCGTCCTGCGCGCGGCCCGCCCCGAGGGCCTGCTCCGCGGCGTGCAGACCCTGCGCCAGCTGCTGCCCGCCGAGGCCCTCGCCGGGAGCGCGCGGCGCGGCTCCGCATGGACCCTGCCCTGCCTGCGGATCACCGACCGGCCGCGGTTCGCGTGGCGCGGAGCCATGCTCGACGTCGCCCGCCACTTCCAGCCCGCCGCGTACGTACGCCGGTTCGTGGACCTCCTCGCCCTGCACAAGCTGAACGTGCTGCACCTCCACCTCACCGACGACCAGGGCTGGCGGATGCCGGTGGCCGCCTATCCCCGGCTCACCGAGGTCGGCGGCCGGCGCGCCGAGAGCGCCGGCGACGGCCTGCCCCACGCCGGGGCGTACACCCGCGCGGAGCTCGCGGACCTCGTCGCGTACGCCGCCCGGCGGGGCATCGCCGTGGTCCCCGAGATCGAGATGCCCGGACACGCCCGGGCGGCCCTCGCCGCCTACCCGCACCTCGGCAACCGCCCCGGTGCCCGGCTGGACACCTGGACGCGCTGGGGGGTCTGCGAGAACGTGTTCGGCGTCCACGACGAGGTGCTGGACTTCTGCCGGACCGTGCTGGACGAGGTGACCGACGTGTTCCCCGCCCCGTACGTGCACATCGGCGGCGACGAGTGCCCCCGTACCGAATGGGAGACGTCCGAGGCCGCCCGGGCCCGGATGTCCGCGGAGGGGCTGGCCGGACCGGCCGCCCTGCACGGCTGGTTCATGCGGGCCGTGTCCGCCCACCTCACCTCGCTCGGCCGCCGCCCGCTCGGCTGGGCCGAGACCGGCACCGAACTCCCCGCCGCCTTCACCGTGCTGCCCTGGCGGGACCCCGAACACGGCCGCAGTGCCGCCCTGCGGGGCCACGACGTGATCATGGCGCCGTTCCGCTCCACCTACCTGGACTACCCGCAGTCCGCCGACCCCGGCGAACCCCGCGGCCAGGACGGCGTGCTCGACCTGCGCGGCGTCTACGACAACGACCCCGCGCCCGCCCACTGGGAGCCCGAGGCGGCCGGCCGCGTCCTCGGCACCCAGGCCCAGCTGTGGACGGAGTACGCGCGCACCCCCGCGGAGCTCGAGTACCTGGCCTTCCCCCGGCTCTGCGCCCTCGCGGAGACCGCCTGGTCGGCCCACCGCGACTGGCCGGCCTTCCTGCACCGGCTCGACCGGCACCGCACCCGGCTCGCCGCCCTCGGCGTGCGCAGCCGATCCCCGCACACCGTTCCCGCCCCGTGATCCCCCCACCCCGAGAGGAACGCACCATGCGAACCCCCACCCGGCGCACCACCGCCGCCCTGGCCATCGCCCTGACGGCCGCCCTCGGCTCGGCCGCCCTGACCGCACTGCCCGCCGGCGCGGCCGGCGAGTCGGTCAAGGTGCAGTACCGCACCAGCGCCGGCGGAGCCACCGCCGACCAGGTCGAGCCCTGGTTCAAGGTGGTCAACAACGGCACCACCACCGTGGCGCTGAACCAGGTCAAACTCCGCTACTACTTCAAGGCCGACGGCCCCGCCACCCAGTACCGCTTCGCCTGCTCCTGGGCGGTCAAGGGCTGCGCGAACATCACCGGCACCTTCGGCACCCTCGCCACCCCGACCGCGACCGCCGACCGCTACCTGGAGATCACGTTCACCGGCGGCGCCGGCTCGCTCGCCCCGGGGACCGACACCGGAGACATGCAACTGCGCTTCCACCGCGCCGACTGGCAGACCCTGAACCAGTCCGACGACTACTCCTTCGACGCCGCCCGCACCGCCTACGGGGACTTCACGAAGGTCACCGCCCAGGTCGGCGGCTCCACCGTCTGGGGCACCGCCCCCGGCGGAAACACGCCCGACCCGGAACCCAGCCCGACCGGCCCCACGCCGAACCCGACCGACCCGGGCCCCTCCGGCGCCACCCTCTTCGACGACTTCGACTACGGCTCGCACGCCGACCCGGCGATCGCCGCGCACGGCTGGAGCGTCCGCTCCAACGCGGGCGGACCCGGCGTGCCCGGCGCCACCTGGGCACCCGAGAAGGTGACCTTCGCGCGGGAGGCCGGGAACTCCGTCATGAACCTGGAGACCTCCACGGCGGGCACCGGCGAGAGCACCAAGCACACCGAAATCCTCACCCGGGCCAGCAAGTTCAAGAACGGCACCTACGCGGCACGGGTGAAGTTCTCCGACGCGCCCACGTACGGCCCGGACGGCGACCACCTCGTCCAGACCTTCTTCACCATCAACGACCTCAAGGCCCCCATGGCCGACGACTACGCCGAGTACGACTTCGAGTACCTCCCCAACGGCGGCTGGGGCGAGCCGGCCAACATCCTCTACACCACCTCGTGGGAGACCTACCGCCCCGACCCGTGGGAGGCCGTCAACCAGCACTCGGAGGCCCGGACCAGTTACGCGGGCTGGCACGACCTCGTCCTGACCATCGACAACAACGCGATCACCTACTACGTCGACGGGCAGCTCTTCGGCACCCACGACGCCCGCTACCTGCCCGAGCGCCCCATGTCGATCAACTTCAACCAGTGGCTGATCGACCTGAACGGCCAGCCCGGCACCACGGCCCGCGCCTACGACCAGAAGGTGGACTACGTCCTGCACGTCAAGGACCAGGTGCTCACGCCCGCCCAGGTCGCGGCCAGGGTCGGTGCCTTCCGCACCGCCGGAACCACCTTCCAGGACACCGTCCCGAACGGCTGACCCCCGTCCTGCCGGCGCTCCGGGGCGTACGACGCCCCCGGGGCGCCGGCGCACGTCCGGACGCAGGTCCGGCGCCCGCTCAGGCGGTCCGGGACTCCGCGGCCTCCGCGCGTCCCGCAGCCGGCAGCCGCAGCGGGCCGGCGACGGCGTCGATGAGGTCCGACAGCCCCACGGCCAGCGCCGCCCGGGACGGGGCGGGCATGGCGGCCATCGCCTCCGTCAGAGCCTCCTGCCTGCGGGACCGCAGATCCCCCAGGTACGCCCGGCCCCGCGCGGTCAGCCGCACCTGCAGCTCGCGCCGGTCGCCCGGGCTCGGGTTCCGCTCCAGGAAACCGACCGCCTGCAGCCGGTCGCACAGCCGGGTGACGGAGGGGGGAGCCGCCCCGAGCAGCCTGCCCAGCGCGCTCAGGTTGATCTCCTCGTTCCGCTCGATGACGAAGAGGACCCGCGCCTGCGCCGAGGAGACCGGGGGAGCGCACACGGTGTCCCGGCCCCGCTCCCAGACGACCTCCAGCAGCTCGATGAGCTCGCCGACCTCCACGACCGCGGACGCGACCGGCCCGGAGGGGCGGATCGGGCTCTCGCGCATGTGACACTCCCTACCGGACCTACGAGTCGCCCGAGCCGTCGCGGTCGGCGGCTTCGTGGCTCCCCATAGTGACAGTTTCGAGAGAGGCAGGCCCAGGCCGGTGGCCAGACCCGAGGGAGTGGAGCGCATTCTGCGGAATGCCGCGCCGCACGCGCTGTTCGACAAGGTCCGGGACGTCCTCGCCCAGAGGTACCGCGCCCACGCCGTCGAACTGCTGATGGCCGACTACGCCATGACCAGGCTCCAGCCGGTGACCGAGCTCCCGGACACCGCCGAACCCGTCTCCGTCCACACCAGTGCCCCGGGCCGCGCCTTCGGCGCGCAGGAGGCGTACGCGGTCACCGACCGGGCCGGCGTGACCGTGCACCTGCCGGTCAGCGTCCGGGGCGACCGCCTCGCCGTGCTGAGCGTCGGCCTCCCGGTGGACGGCTACACGCCGGAGCTGCTCGCCGAGCTGCAGGACCTGGCCGACGCCCTGGCCCACGAGATCCTGGTCGCCGAACGCGACACCGACGTCTTCCTCCGGGCCAGGCGGGCCACCCGGCTCACCCTGGCCGCCGAAATGCAGTGGCAGCTGCTCCCCGGGCGGTCCTGCTCCCGCCCCGAGTACGACATCGGCGGGCAGCTGGAGCCCGCGTACGCCATCTTCGGCGACTGCTTCGACTGGTCGACCTCCGCCGACGCGCTGACGCTGACCGTGAACAACGGCATGGGCGAGGGCATCGACGCCGCCCTGCTGACCAACCTCGCAGTGAGCGCCCTGCGCAACGCCCGCCGGGGCGGCCTCGACCTCGTGGACCAGGCCAGCCTCGCCGACCAGGCCGTCTACGGCCAGCACCAGGGGCGGCAGCACCTCGCCATGCTCCTGATGCGCTTCTGCCTGCGCACCGGCGAGGTCGACGTCATCGACGCCGGCTCCCCCCGGATCTGGCGGCTCCGGCAGGGCGTGGTGGAGGCGGTCGAGCTGGAGGCCCAGCTGCCCCTGGGCATGTTCGAGGACACCGTCTACACCTGCCAGCGCCTCCAGGTCCTGCCCGGGGACCGGCTCTTCTTCATGAGCGACGGGGTCTACGACGTCGCCTCGCCCGGCGGCGAGCGGTACAGCCTGCACGCCCTGGGCCGGGCCGTCATGAACACCCGGCTGCTGCCGCCCTCCCAGGTGCCCAGGGCGATCCTGGAGGAGCTCGCCGGGCACCGCGGGCAGATCGACGCGGAGGACGACGCCATGGTCGTCTGCCTCGACTGGCACGGCCGCCCGGACGACACGGTCCCGGACCCGTAGGACGGCCCCGGAGCGTCCCGCCGCCCGCGGCCCGGGACCGGACGGGTCCCGGATCGGCCCGGTACCGGTGCGACACCGGGCGGTCACCGATGGCAGAGTGGGCCGTATGGTGCCTCGCAGCGGTCGAAACGGCGCGGAAGGACTCCCCTCCGCGGCCGTCAGTGCCGCCGCCGAACTGCTGGAGGTGCTCCGCGCCAGGGGGCAGGACGCCGCGGGAACCCCCGTCTCGCCCTCCCAGCTGAGGGCGCTGCTCGTCATCGGGAGGGGCGGCGGGATCAACCTGCGGACCCTCGGCGCCGTACTCGGCTCCCGGCCGCCGTCGGTCACCCGGCTCTGCGACCGGATGGCGGCCATGGGCCTCCTGGAGCGCACGCCCAGCCCGACCAGCCGCCGCGAGGTGGAGCTGCGCCTCACCGCGCGGGGCAGGGCGCTGCTGGAGGAACAGCGGGCGATTCGCGTGCGGGAGATGTCGGCGGTGCTGGAGCGGATGCCGACGGCGGCCGTCGAAGCCCTGATCGTGGGGCTGACCGGGTTCCGGGAGGCGGCGGACGAGGTGCTCGCTCCCGGCCTGGTGAGGGTGACTCCGGACACGGCCGGGCCGCCCGCGGCGCCCCCCGGGGGAGTCGTCCTGGAGCCGGGCCGGGCCGCGGAATCCGGCCGGGGCACGGCCTCCGCGCGGATCTCCGGCGCCGCGTGGAGAGGCGGCCCGGGGCACGGGACGCGCAGGACGGCGCCGGTGGGGGAGGGCGAGGATAATTGACCAGTTAAAATATTGCCTAACGGCAAATGATCACTCTAAGCTCGCCCCGGACGTAACAGGCGCCCGCAGGGCGTCCGCGCTCTCTTGTGAGAAGGGAAACGAACGCCATGGGGAGCGCTCTGGGCCTGGGCTCGCAGTACCCGGCCGACCACGCGAGACCGCCCGCGCCGGGCATGCCCCGGCAGGCCCTCTCCGTCGACGTCGAGCACGACCGCTTCGAGACCCTGTGGAGCGGCCTCCCGCCCCACGTCCTGCTCATCGAGGACGACGAGGGGGACGCCCTCCTGGTCGAGGAACTGGTCGAGGACAGCGGGATCGACGTCCGCCTCGGACGCGCCCGCACGCTCGCGCACGGCCTGCGGCAGCTGGAGGCCGAACCGCCCCAGTGCGTCCTGCTCGACCTGCACCTGCCCGACGCCCAGGGCCTCGACGCGCTCAAAAGGGTGCTGGCCGCGTCCGCCGATGCCGCCGTCGTCGTCCTCACCGGACTCTCCGAGGAGCAGGCCGGCCTCGCGGCCGTCGCGGCCGGCGCCCAGGACTACCTGGTCAAGGGGCGCCTCGAAGCCGACGTCTTCATGCGGGCCATCCGCTACGCCGTGCAGCGAAAGCAGACCGAGCGCGCCGCGGCCGCCCTCCAGACGGGCCGGCTGCGCGCGGAGGAGAACGCCCGACTGGAGCGCGGCCTCCTCCCGACGCCCCTGCTGCTCGACGACACCGTCTCGGTGTGCGCCCGCTACCGGCCCGGCCGCGCCCAGGCGCTGCTGGGCGGAGACTTCTACGACGTGGTCCAGACGTCCGACGGGGCGACGCACGCCGTCGTCGGCGACGTCTCCGGGCACGGTCCGGACGAGGCGGCCCTCGGCGTATGCCTGCGCGTGGCGTGGCGGGCGTTCGTCATGGCCGGCGCACGCGGTCAGGACCTGCTCGACCTCCTGGAGAAGATCCTGGTCGCGGAGCGGTCCGGACCCGAGATCTTCGCCACCCTGATCTCCCTGACCCGCCGGCCGGGCGACGGCCACGTCGCCGTGCAGCGCGCCGGACACCCCGGCTTCCTGGTGCGCTCCTCCGACGGCGTGCGGCTGGAGGCGGTCGCCGGAGGCCCGGCGCTCGGCATCATGCCGGACTGGGACTCCGACTGGCCCGTGACCGAGATCCCGGTCGAGCCGTCCGGCGCCGTGATGCTCTTCACCGACGGGCTGATCGAGGGCCGCACCGGCCCCGGCTCCCAGCGTCTCGACGAGCAGGGCCTGCTCGACATCGCCCGCCGGAACACCCACCTTCCCGCCGATCCGTTCGTCGACGCCCTCATCCACACCGCGCAGAACCTGGCCGCGGACTGGGGCGGCCTGGCCGACGACGTCGCCGTACTCCACCTCGAATGGAACACCTCCCCGTGACCCGCCCGGATCGATCAGACCCCCCGCCCGACCCCACCCCCCGCAAGCGGACCGGCCTCAGCGGACTGAGCGTGCAGGCCTGGTTCATGACCGCGCTCGCCCTGCTCGCCGTCATGGTCCTCACCACGGCCGGCGTCGGCGCCGCGCTGCTGTCCAACACCACCGCGGCGGGGGACCGCATCGTCGACGGGATCGCCCCGGCCCAGCGGGACGCCCTCCGGCTGGAGGCGGCCCTGCTCGACCAGGAGACCGGGATCCGCGGCTACCTCCTCGCGCGCGACCCCGCGCTGCTGGAGCCGTACGAGCGCGGCCGGACGAACGAGTCCGGGGCGTCGCAGCGGCTCGCCACGCTGCTCGACGACGAGGACGCGGCGCAGGCCGACCTGAAGGCCGTCGAGGACGCCGCACGCGCCTGGCGCGACGAGTTCGCGACCCCCGCCGTCGCCTCGGTCCAGGCCGGGGGCGCAGCTCCCTCGGTCCAGGAGGGCAAGGACCGGTTCGACGAGGTGCGCCGGCGCATCGAAGCCCAGCAGACCCGGCTGGACCAGGTCCAGGCCGACGCGCGCGAGACCTTCGGCGAGGCCCGCTCCGAGCGCGACCGCATCTTCCTTGCGGTCGTCGCGGCCTTCCTGCTGACGGCCCTCTGCCTGGCCGTCCTGCTCCACGTGGGCGTCGTACGGCCGCTCGGCGCGGTGCGCGCGGCGTCCCGCCGGGTCGCCGACGGAAAGTTCGACGAGGAGATCCCCGAACGCGGGCCGGCCGACCTGCGCTCGCTCGCCGCAGCGGTCGAGGCCATGCGCCGCCGGACCGTGGACGAGCTGGAGGCCTCCCGCCGCAACGCGGAGGAGCTCAAGCGCACGGCCGCGGACCTCGACGCCCAGGCGGTGGAGCTGCGCCGCTCGAACGCCGAGCTGGAGCAGTTCGCATACGTCGCGTCCCACGACCTCCAGGAGCCGCTGCGCAAGGTCGCCTCGTTCTGCCAGCTGCTGGAGAAGCGCTACGGCGACCGGCTCGACGAACGGGGCGCCCAGTACATCGGGTTCGCCGTCGACGGCGCCAAGCGGATGCAGGTGCTGATCAACGACCTGCTGACGTTCTCCCGGGTGGGCCGGGTCCAGGACGCGCGGGAGAACGTCGCCCTCGACGGCACGCTCGACCGGGCGCTGCGCAACCTCGCCGCAGCCGTCGAGGAGAGCGGGGCGGAGGTCGTACGGCCCGAAGGGCTGCCCGAGGTGGAGGGCGACCCGACCCTGCTCACGATGCTCTGGCAGAACCTCGTCGCCAACGCGGTCAAGTTCCGGGCGCCCGGGCGGACCCCGCGCGTGGAGATCGAGCTCCTGAGCGGCGACGGCTCGGAGCCCGGCTTCCACACGTTCGGCGTCACCGACAACGGCATCGGCATCGCCCCCGAGTTCGCCGAGAAGGTCTTCGTCATCTTCCAGCGGCTGCACGGCCGGGAGGCGTACGGCGGCACCGGCATCGGCCTCTCGCTCTGCAAGAAGATCGTCGAGCACTCCGGCGGCCGGATCTGGATCGACACCGACCGTGCCGAGGGCACGCGGATGCTCTTCACGCTGCCCGTGCTCGGCGCGGGCGAGCCCGCCGCCGAAGCGGCCCCCGCGGCCGCCGCCCCCGCACCCTCCTCCGTGCCGGCCCCGGCCCGGACCCCGTCCTCGTCCCAGACCGCCGAACCCGCGGCCGCGGAAGGAAACACCCCATGACCACCCCCAGCCCCGGATACCGGGCCCAGCCCGCGGAAGTCCTCCTCGTCGAGGACGACGCCGGCGACGAGCTCATGACGCGCGAGGCGTTCGAGGACAACAAGATCGGCAACACCCTGCACGTCGTGCGGGACGGTCTGGAGGCCCTCGACTTCCTCTACCGCCGGGGCGACCACGTCGGAGCCCCCCGTCCCGACCTGATCCTCCTGGACCTGAACCTGCCCAAGTACGACGGCAGGCAGGTGCTGGAACAGATCAAGACCGACCCCGAGCTGAGCCACATCCCGGTGGTCGTGCTCACCACGTCGGCGGCCGAGGAGGACATCCTGCGGAGCTACAAGCTGCACGCCAACGCGTACGTGACGAAGCCGGTCGACCTCGACCAGTTCATCCGGGCGATCCAGCAGATCGACGACTTCTTCGTCACCGTGGTGAAGCTGCCGCGGTCCGTCTGACATCACGCAATGAAGAGAGTGGGGAACATGGACACGCACCACGCCGACGTCTACGGCGCCGACGCGCGCAACAGCGTCGAGACGCGGTCCGAGGGCGACGTGCGCATCGTCGTGATGGCGGGCGAGTTCGACATGGACGGAGCGGCCGAGCTGCGGACGGCACTGGACCCCGTCGCCGACGGCGTCGCCCGGTTCGTGCTGGACGTCTCCGGCGTGACCTTCGCGGACTCCACCGCGCTCAGCATCATGCTGCAGCCCGCACTGGACCGGCCCGTGGTCCTGGCGGGGGAGATCCCGAACCGGCTGGCACGGCTGCTCGAAGTCACGGGCGCGAACCGGGCCTTCGCCGTCGCGCCGACCGTGGCCGAGGCGATCGTGCTCGACGTCCCGCCGCGCCGTCGCTGACCGGTGAGCGCGACCGGTCGACAGTGACGTTTGCCCCTGCGATTGCGGGGGCGTGCAGTGGGCAAACGGTCAGCGTCCGGTCGTGACGAGACAACCGAGGAGGTGAACGTGCGACCCGTGGACAGCGGACCGGTACACCCGGTCCCGCGGACCGCCATGCAGGCGAGGGACCGTGTGCAGTCGCTCATCGAGTCGTCCGGGATCCTGCCGGGCGCCCCTGGTTCCGGAGGGGACGTCCTCAGCGACGCACTGCTGGTGACCTCGGAACTGGCGACCAACGCCATCCGCCACGGCGGCGGGATCGTCGGGTTCAGCGCCTCCGTGTCGGCGGACGGGCTGCTGCTCGCCGTCGCCGACGCCAGCGGCGACCATCCGGTCACCCTCTCCCGGCCGCCCGGGACCTTCCCCGTGGGCGGTTTCGGCTGGCCCCTGATCTGCCGGCTCGCGCGGAGCGTGGAGATCCTGCCGGCCGCACCCGGGGGCAAGCGCATCGAGGTACTGCTGCCCCTGGACATCGCACAGGATCCGCCCCCGCCCCACGGCCTGCCCTGAATCCGGTGGCCCCCGCCCGGCACGGGCGTCGGCGTCCGGTGCGGAGCACGGCCCGGCACGGGCCCGCAGGCTGCCCGCCGCGGGCGTGCACGAGGCGCTCGGCTACGCTCTGCCGCGTTGACCGGAAGATCGTGCGGAACGGTGGGTGGCGGGCGTGGGTTCCAGCGGCAGAGTGACGGGGGCGGTCTCCGTCCTGGTGGCGGGCGGCCTGCTGGTGGGAGGCTGTTCGGGCGCTGCCGGCGGTGGCGCGCCCGCCGCGGACCGGCCGGGCCCGGCGACGGCGGCCGCCGGTACGACGGCGGACGTGTCGGCGACCCCGTCTCCGGTCCCGTCCCCTCCCTCGGCGGAGGCATCGCCCGCACCGGCCGCACCGTCGCGGACCGCGGCACCGGAGTCCTCCGCACCGCTCGCCTCCCCGTCCGCTCCGCGCCGGCTGCCCGCTTCGAGCGCGCCCGCGCAGCCGAGCCGCAAGACGGCCGCTCCGCGCACGTCCCGCGTACCGCAGAACCCCTACCACGGGCCGAATCCACCCCCGGCGCCGCCCCACACGCCGACGATGGACTGGACGTCGAAGCCGTTCGACCCGAAGGACCCGTCGATCCCGACGTACACACTGCCGCCGCTTCGGCAGTAACCCCTGGTTACGGCGCATCATCCGGCCCGGAGTGGCAACACGTGCTCCATGAAGCGAAGATGCGCCGCGCGCGCGCGGGGAACCTGGCCGGTGCTGCTCCTTCCGGTCCAGGCCGCCCTGATGGTGGGACTCGGGATGCTGGTCACGGGACCGGCCGCCGGCCACTGGCCGTTCAACGAGGAGAACCGGGCCAACCAGGACCTCGCCGAGCGGCGCGCCGCGCCGGTCACCGGCGTCTCCGAGTGGTTCTCCACGCTGGCCGCCACGGAGACGATCATCGGCCTGACCCTGCTCTGCATCGTGGCGCTGCTGGTACTGCCCCGCGTCGCCTGGCGCACCGAGGCGCTGTTCCTCGGCGCGTCGGTCGCCGCGCAGTCGGCGGTGTTCGTGGTGGTGACGATGTTCGTGGAGCGTCCGCGCCCCGCCGTCCCGCGGCTGGACGGCGCCCCGCCCACGTCGAGCTTCCCCTCCGGGCACGTCGGGGCCTCCGTCGCGCTCTACGGCGGGCTGGCCGTCATCGCACTGCTGCGGATGCGCGGCCCCTGGCGGTACGTCGCCTCCGGCGCGCTCCTGCTCGTCCCGCCGGCCGTCGGGATGTCCCGGATGTACCGCGGCATGCACTACCCCACCGATGTGGCGGGCGGCCTGCTCAACGGCGCCGCGACCCTCCTGATCATCGGGTTCGCGGTGCTGTACGGCAGGACCTCCGCCGCGGATCCGGCGGCCCCCGCCCCGCGTGACGACTCGTCCGCCCCCGCACCGCCGGACGACCCCGCACCGCCGTACGCGGCCGCCCCCGCGGACTCCGGCCGCGCCGGTGGACCCGCCGGCCGGACCGTCGTCGTGGTCCGCCATCCGCTCGGCTGCCCCGACGCACTGGCCGACCGGGTACGCGCCGTGCTCACCGCCCGCGGATACCGCGACCAGCGCTGGATCGCGACCTCGGCCGAACGCCCCTGCGGCGCCCTGGCCGAGGAGATCGCCGCGCCCGGCCCCTCACTCGTGGTGGTCTGCGGGGGCGACGGCACCCTGCGGGCCTGCGCCGACGTCCTGGCCGGCACGGAGATCCCGCTGGCCGTCGCACCCTGCGGCACCGGGAACCTCCTCGCCCGCAACCTCGGCCTCCCCCTGGACCCGGCCGGCGCCCTGGACGGGGCCCTGGCCGGCGACAGCTTCGGGATCGACGTGGGCCGCGTCGAGGGCGACGGCCTCGCGCCGACCCGGTTCACCGTCATGGCGGGCGCCGGGTTCGACGCCGCGATGGTCCGGGACGCCTCGCCGCAGCTCAAGTCCCGGCTGGGCTGGGCCGCGTACGTGCTCTCCGCCCTGCGGCACCTCGGTGACCCCGGCATGCGGCTGTCGATCCGGATCGACGGCGGGCGCCGCCACCGGCGCCGCGCCCGCATGGTCGTCATCGGGAACGTCGGCACCCTCCAGGGCGGCCTCCCCCTCCTGCCGGGCGCGCGGCCGGACAGCGGACAGCTGGAAGTGGTGCTGTTCGACCCCCGCGGTCCCCTCGGCTGGTTCACCGCGGCCGGACACCTCGCCGCCCGGATCCTGCGCGGCCGCGCCCCGCTGCGGCAAGCGGTGTCGGCGCAGGCGGGCGGGCGCCGCGAAGCCGGCGGCGCGCTGGAGTACTTCAGCGCCACCCGGGTCGACGTCCGCTGCGCGGTACCCCAGCCGCGCGAGATCGACGGCGACGTCGTGGCCGACGGCACCCGGCTGACCGTGGCCGTCGAGCCCGGTGCGCTGCGGATGTACCTGCCCCGCCCGCCCTCGGCTCCCGCCGGGGTTCCCGGCCCCGCCACGGCCGAAGCCGTCACCGGGCGCCGTCCGGCGGCCCCCGCGCACCAGCTGCGCTGACACCCGCCGCGCCGCAATCGGCCCCGGCACACCGCAGCACCGCAGGAAACCGTACGAAGAGGACAGGGGAACGATGGGCACCGCACGACGGGTACCGCAACGGCACGACGTGGAGGGGGAGGAGCTGTCCGGCGACGAGGCGTGGACGGCGCTGCGCCGCTACGGCAGCTGGAGCCTGGCCCGCGACTCGTTCGTCCGCTTCCGCTACGCCGACGGCTTCAGCCACGCCCGCGCGCTGGCCCTCCAGACGGTCCTGTCCATCGTCCCGCTGGCCATCGCCGCCGTCGGGCTGTCCGGCGTCCTGCACACCGAGGACATTGGCCGCATAGCCGAGCTCACGATCCGCCGGCTCACCAGCGGTCCCGGCCAGGCCGTCGTGGACCAGGCGCTGAGCGAGAGCCGCCGCCACGCGGGCAACGGGGGCCAGGCGGCGCTCTGGCTGGGGCTGCTCTTCTCCCTCTCCAACGTCACCACGGGCCTCTGCCAGGTCGAACGGGGTGCCAACCGCATCTACGGCAACGAGCGCGACCGGCCCTTCCTCTCCAAGTACGCCCGCGGCCTCATGATGGCCGCCCTGGCGGGCTTCCCGCTCGGGCTCAGCTTCGTGCTGACGGTCCTCGGCTCCCACCTGACCCACGCGCTGGCGGAGGTGTACCAGCTCGACCCGACCACCGTGCAGGCGTGGGAGATCCTGCGCTGGCCCCTCGGGGTCCTGCTCGCCGTGCTCGCCACGAGCGCGATCTTCCGCCTGTCGCCGCGGCGCCGCCAACCCGGCTACACCTGGCTGGCGTTCGGTGCCGTCGTCTACCTGCTGCTGTGGAACCTGGCGACCTGGGGACTGAGCGTGTACGTCGGGGCGAGCAGCTCGTTCACCAGCGTCTACGGACCGCTCAGCGCCATCGTGTCGCTGCTGCTCTGGTCCTACCTCACCTCGATGGCCCTCTTCCTCGGCCTCGCGTTCGCCGCCCAGCTGGAAGCCGTACGGGCGGGAGTGCGGGAGCCGGTGAAGGCCGACCCCGGCGTCTGATCCCGTCCCGCGCCCGGTCCCGTACCGGCGCCTCCACCGCGAACGAAGGGAGCGTCGCCACCATGGCACAGCGCACCGAACACCCCCGACGACGGCTCCTGCGGAGCCTGGTCTCACGGCACTCCGGACCCGACGTGACCTTCGGCCGCAGGCTGGTACTCGCCGCGGTCGCGACGGCCGCGGTGTCCGTGCCCTTCGCCCTGGCCCTGGTGCTGGTCGAGTCCCAGTGGGCCCCGCTGCACCGCCTCGACCGGACCACGGCCGAGCGCCTCCACGCCACGGCCCTCGACCACCCGGGCTGGGTGCGCGTCCTGGAGACCCTCACCGGCATCGTCTGGGACCCGGTGACGATGCGTCTGCTCGTCGCGCTGCTGGTGCTCTGGCTCCTGGTCCGCCGCGCCTGGCGGCTGGCGGCCTGGGCCTCGGTGACGGCGGTGGCGAGCGGCCTGACCGGGCTGCTGGTCAAGGCCGTGGTGGAACGGGCCCGGCCACACCTGCCGGACCCGGTGTCGCACGCGCCCGGCTTCTCCTTCCCCTCCGGCCACGCGATGACGGCGACCACCTCGTGCGCGGTCCTGCTGCTGGTGCTGCTGCCCCTGGTACCCCGCGCGTGGCGCCCGCTGCCCTGGGCGGTCGCACTGGTCTCCGTGGTCGGCGTCGCCTACACCCGGGTCGCGCTGGGCGTGCACTGGGTCAGCGACGTCGTCGGCGGCTGGCTGCTCGGCCTCGCCGTCGTCACCGCCACGACGCTGGTCTTCGAAGCCTGGCGCGCCGACGCCGGGCGGCTGCGCACGACGGTCGCGCAAGGACTGGAGCCGGAGCTCTCGACCACCGCCCCCGAACCGCCCGTGGACGTACGGGACCCGGAGCCCTCGGAGCCCCGCGACCAGGCCGACCGCGACGGCGCCGACCGCCCCGCACGCTGACCGCCCCGCACGCCGCGCCCTCCGCCGGACGGGACACCGCTCGGCGCGGTCCGGGTTCGGTGCGGGCGATTCAGCGCAGGCCGAGCTCCCCGCGCACGCGGTCGCGGAGAAGTTCGTACTCCTCCCTCAGCCGCACGAACGTCGCCGGCCGCGGTATGACGACGCCGCCGGTCACGGTCTCCTCGGGACCGAACTGTTCCCGCGTCAGGTCGATGTCGAGGCCCGGTCCGAGCCGGTTCCACCAGTGGTAGTCCGTGCGTACGCCGTCCACGTGGACCTCGCCGCGGATCAGCTGTCCGCCGAGCAGGTCGTGGAGGACCATGGCGGTGACACCGCACTGGTCGCGGGCCGGGCGGTCCGGGCTCCAGTGCGGCCGGTGGGCCGGCGTGCAGGTGTCGGGGCCCCAGCCGGCCCGGACCGCGCGCTCTACGTCGGTGAGAAGCAGTGGTTCCATCCCGCCATCATGGCCGCGGCCACTGACACGTGCCCTCGTACCGCGGGTCTCAGCCGGCGACGTCCACGCCGTAGCCGCGGGCGAGCGCGGCGAGGCCGTGGTCGTATCCCTGGCCGACCGCGCGGAACCGCCAGTGCGGACCGCGGCGGTACAACTCGGCCAGGATCAGCGTCTGTTCGGTGGTGGCGGCGTCCAAGGTGGCCTGAGCCAGGCGCGTCGCCGCGACGCCCGGCGCCACGGTGACCTGGACCGGCCCGATGTCCCCGAACACCTGGCCGCCGTCGATCGCGGCGGCGACGACCACCCTGCGGGCCGCCGGGGGCAGGGAGCCGAGGTCGACGGCGATCGTCTGCTCGGTGGGCCCGTCGGTGTGGAGCCGCACGGCGCCGCCGGGGTTCTCGGGAGCGCCGTAGAAGACGAAGTCCTCGTCACGGGCGACCTGCTCGTCCTCGTCGACCACGAACGCCACGAGGTCGATCTCGCAGCCGGTCCGCTGCGCCCACGTGGCCGACACGGTCCAGAGGGCCGTCGGCCCGCCCGTGCCGGGAAGGTCGGCGACGCCGCCCCGGGGCAGGATCCGGGGAGACCGGTCCTCCCCGCCACCGGCCGCGGGGGACTCCGTGGGGGCGGGGGCGTCCAGCCAGTGCGCCGGGTGGACGGGCAGTTCGATGGACGTGATCCGGGCCATCCGCCGGTCGCGTTCACCGCCCGCGAGGAGGACCGCGTCGGTGACGCTGGCCGAGAGGTTCACGGCCGCGGCCCCGCCGAGGGCCACGACGCGGGACCGGGCCGCTGCGGCATCACGGTGCAGACCGCCCAGGACCAGGACCCGCCGCCCCGTCAGCGGCCGCTCGGGGGAGGCCACGTGGCTGCGGGCGGCCGGGACGGAAGACGCGAGCGGGACGGCCGGTACGGATGGGTGGGGCGCGGGGGAGGGGGTGTCCGGGGACGGGCTCTCCGGGCCCGGCGCCGGCTCCGCCGCCGGCCCAGCCGCGGTGGGCCCGGCCGCGGTGGGCTTCGGGTCGTGCGGTGTGCCCGCCCGTACGTCGGCCAGCAGCGCGAGGAACGCCGCCTCGTCGAGGACCGGGACGCCCTCGGCCCGGGCCCGGCGGGCCTTCTCCGACGAGGCCGCGGTCCCGTTGCAGACGAGCGCGCTCGTGTGCCGGCTGACCGAGCCCATCACGTTCAGCCCGGCGGCGACGGCCCGCGCGACCAGTTCGGCCCGCGCGGTGACGGTGTCCCCGGTGACGGCGATCTTCATGCCCTGGTGGAGGGGGCCGCCGGGAACCAGCCGCCCGGGATTGCGGAACGCGCACCGCGTCTTGGGCGGCTGCGGCGCGAAGCGCGGGTCCTGCCGGGGCGGGCACGGGACGAGCGGCAGCGGCAGGTCGAGCCGGGCGGCCTCGCGCAGCGAGGCGCGGAGGATCCCCGCCAGGACGCGCGTGTCGTCCAGCGCGTCGTGCGCCTTGGCCTGGGCCACGCCGTAGTGGGCCGCGAGCGTGCCGAGACGGAGATCGGCGGTGGGCGGGTCCACCCGCCGGTTGAGCGCCAGCGTGCACAGTCGCCGGGCCACCGGCAGGTGGGACCGGGCCCGGGCGAACTCGTGCGCCAGGAAGTCGTAGTCGAACTGCGCGTTGTGGGCCACCATCACCCGGCCTTCGAGCAGCGCGCCGATGCGGGGGGCGACCTGCTCGAAGGTCGGCGCGCCCCGCAGCCGTTCGGGTGTCAGGCCGTGGACGTGCACCGGTCCGGGATCGCAGCCGGGGTTCAGCAGGGTCGAGAACTCGCCGGTCTGCACTCCGTCCGGTCCGACGGTGACCACCGCTATGGACAGCACCCGGTCCCGACGGGCCGTCAGCCCCGATGTCTCCACGTCCACCAGGGCCCAGGGGAGGGCGTAGTCGTTCGTACCGGAGGCGTGCGGGGCGGCGGGAGCGAGAGTCATACCGGACAGGAATATCGGGCTCCCGGCCCAAGTTTCAACCCGAACGCCGATATTCCGGACCTCATCCCACGGGCGGGAGGGCGCCCGGTCCGATGCGGGCGACGAGGAGGGCGATGTCGTCGTCCGCGGACGCCGGTACCAGGTGGGTGATCAGGGAGTCGCACAGGTGGTCCAGCGGCTGGTGCGGCTCCGAGAGCAGTCCCGTCAGCTCCTTCAGGCGGTCGTCGATGTCGCGGCTGCGCGCTTCGATCAGACCGTCGGTGTAGAGCACGAGGACGCTGCCGGGCGGCAGCTCGAACTCGGTGGTGGTGAAGGGCACCCCGCCGACGCCCAGGGGTACGCCCGGCGGCGTCTCGATCAGGCGGACGGTGCCGTCGGGCTCGGCCACGGCCGGGGGCGGATGCCCGGCCCGGGTGACGGTGCAGCGGCCGGTGGCGGGGTCGCAGACCACGTACAGGAACGTGGCGAGCATCGGCTCGGCCAGGTCGGCGAGGGTGGCCTCCAGGTGGTGCAGCAGCGCGGTCGGCGTCATGTCGAGGCGCGCGAGGGCGCGGACGGTGGCGGACAGGCGCCCCATGACCGCGGCGGCCGCGATGCCGTGGCCCATGACGTCCCCGATGAGCAGGGCGGCCCGGCCGCCGCTGAGGGGCAGGACGTCGTACCAGTCGCCGCCGACCTCGTTGACGTCGCTGGCCGGCAGGTAGCGGTGGGCGATCTCGATGCCGGCGGGCGGCGTCACGTGCTGGGGCAGCATGCTGCGCTGGAGGACGACGGCCGTCTCGTGTTCGTGGTGGTAGAGCCGCGCGTTGTCGATGCTGATGGCGGCGCGCGCGCCGAGCTCCCCGGCGAGGGTGACGTCGTCGGACCCGAACGGGCCGACCGGCCGGGTGCGGTAGAACGTTGCGATGCCGAGCACCACGTCCCGGGCGACGAGCGGGATCATCAGGAACGAGTGCACGCCCGTCTGCACCAGCTGGGCGGGCTTGGGGGAGTGCCGGGCCGCGGCGGCGACGGACCCCTCGTCGAGGCGCGAGATCAGGAAGGGCTGGCGGTCGGAGAGGGCCTGGGTGTACGGGGCGGTGGCCGGGAAGGTGAGGGTCCTGCCGCGCGGGGCCAGGATGTGGGTGACCGGCGTACCGGTCTGCGGGGCCTTGCCGAGGCGCCGCAGGGCGATGCCCCCGGTGAGGCCCATGCCCGGCTCGCCGCCGTGGGCGAGCGTCTCCAGGACGTCGACCGTGACGGCGTCCGCGAGGTGCGGTACGGAGAGGTCGGCCAGCTCCTGCGCCGTGCGCTCCAGGTCGAGGCTGGAGCCGATGCGGGCGCTCGCCTCGCTGAGCAGGGCGAGCCTGCGCCGCCCCGCCTCGGCCTCGGTGTGGTCGTGCTGCTGCTCGGTGACGTCGAGGAGGGAGGCGATCACACCGATCGGCCGGCCCCCCGGGTCCTGCACGCGCACGTACGAGCAGGACCACACGCGGTCGTGGTCCGGATCGGCCGGGGTACGGCCGGTGCGCCGCCGGTCGAGGACCGGCTCGCCGGTCTCCAGGACCCGGCGCATCGCCTCCTCCATCTCGCCCGCGTTCACCTCGGGCAGCACCTCGGCCAGGCGCCGCCCCACGTGGGCGGACTCCGCCAGCCCGTTCATCGCCTCCAGCGCCGGGTTGACCTGCAGGAACCGCAGCTGCGTGTCGAGTATGGCGATGCCGACGGGCGAGCGGGCGAACAAGCCGTCCCACACCGCCGAAGAGCCCCGGATCCGCCGCGCCGCGTGGGCGTCGGCGGCGAACACCAGCACCGCCGAGGCCCCGGGGCGGCGGTCGGTGACCGGGCACGCCCAGATCTCCAGCTCCAGCGGATGGCCGTCCCGGTGCCAGGTGGTGACCGTCCCCATCACCCCGCGGCCGGTGGCGGCCGTCTCCCAGAGCGACCGGCCCAGGCTGCGGTCGGCCCCCGGGTGGAGCAGGTCGGAGATGTGCCGCCCGAGCACCTGCGGCGGGGCGTAGCCCAGCAGGTCCTGCGCGCCGTGGTTCCAGCGCACGATCTGACCGTCGGCGCTGGTCGCCACGAGGGCCACCGGCAGGGCGCCCAGCCACCCGCCGGCGTCTTGGGCGGCGCTGCTGATCAGATCCCCCAGCGGCATGTCCTCATGCATCGCGCACCCGCTCCTCACCCGGCACGGCGGGCAGCTGTGCTTCTCCCACACCTCTCATCGTGGCCCTGGTCCTCGTGGGCCGCACGCCGGGTGCGGCGGCCGGAGGACGGGGCGGGCCCGTTCGGGTGGCGGTCCGCTCCGGCGTACCGTTCGAAGGCCTGGGACAGGAACCGCCCGGTGGCCTCCGGCTCCGCCGCCCGGTCCCGGAGGCGCCCGTACGCGGTGTCGTACTCCGCCACCTCGGACGGCTTGTCCAGGTAGACGTCGCTGGTGAAGCGTTCCAGGTAGACCACGCCCGGGTCGGTGCCCCCGGCGAACTCCAGCAGCGAGAACTGTCCGGACATGCCGGGGTGCGCCCCCGCGCCGTGGGGAAGGACACGCAGGGTGACGTGGGGCCGGGAACTCATCACCGCCAGGTGTTCCAGCTGCGCGCGCATGACCTCCGCGCCGCCGACGGCGCGCCACAGCGCCGACTCGTCGAGCACGACCCGTAGGCGCAGGGACCCGCTCGGACCGGTGAGGCGGTCCTGACGGCGCAACCGCACCTTCAGGTGCGTGTCGATCTGTCCGGCCGTCGCCTGGGGGATCGTTCCTGCGATGACCGCCCGGGCGTAGGCGGGGGTCTGGAGGAGCCCGGGGATCACGAGGGGGTCGTAGGAGCGGATCGACGTGGCCGCCGCCTCCAGGCCGAGGTAGGCGCCGTACGGAACGTCGCCGAAGTCCTTCCACCAGCCCTGCTGTCCGGATTCCCGCGCCATGTGGATCAGCGAGTCGACGAACTGCTGGTCCTCGACGCCGTAGAGCGCGCAGAGATCGCGTACGTCCCGGGGCTTGACGGCCCGGTGCCCGTTCTCCAGGAGACTCAGCTTGGGCTGGGAGATCATCAGGCTCTCCGCCGCGTGGCGCGCCGTCATTCCTTTGCTCTCACGGAGCTTGCGCAGCTGCGCTCCCAACCTGCGTCTCCCGACGGTGGGATTGGGCTGTGCTGCCACGGAACGTGTACCTCCGCCTCAAGGAACCGGTGTTGAACAGCAGAGTGCCACGGGCGCGTGGAGAATCCGTTCTTCGCCACCCTCCCGGGGGAGCGACGCCTTATGGTTCCGGCTCCTCCAGGTCAGGGGCGCACGGCAGTTCACGTGATATCCGGCCTGTGCGTTCCCCCGGAAATATGAGAAAGCGTTCCCCTGTGGCGGGCGCCTCGGGTGTGGCCATTTCCCGCTGATTCCAAGGCCGGTGACGTGATCGTGAGCCGAATGCCCGTCCATCGGTGAACTCGTATGACATTTACACGCCCGAACGGGGTGTTCTTTCACGTCACCTGAATGCGGCGCACCCCACGGCACATTGCTGCGTAATATGCCAGCGAAAAGGAATTGGCGGCCCCCTTTTTTGCGGGTTCCGCCGATTGCGCCACCGTCCCCTTCTCAGGAGTTGGCCCCTCGATGACGTCGAACACTCCGGATGCACCCCGTCGGCGCACCACCCCGACATGGATCGCCGCGGCCCTCGCCGCGGTGATCGGCTCTGTCGCAGTCGCGATGGTGCCGACCCAGGCGGTCGCCATCGCCACACCCGTACCCCTGGCCTCGGCGACCAGCTTCGCCGTCCTGGCCGGCTCGGAGATCACCAACACCGGACCCACGGTGATCAACGGAGACCTCGGGGTCAGCCCGGGGACGGCCGTCAGCGGATTCCCGCCCGGCCTCGTCAACGGGGTCCAGCACTCCGCCGACGCCGTGGCCCTCCAGGCGAAGAGCGACCTGGTCGCCGCCTACGACAACGCCGCCGGACAGGCCACGGACGCAGCCCTGCCCCCGGACGCAGGAGGCCTGACGCTGGTTCCCGGCGTCTACACCGCCGCGTCCACCCTCGGTCTCACCGGCACCCTCACCCTGGACGCCCAGGGCAACCCCAACGCCGTCTGGGTGTTCCAGGTCGGCTCGGGGCTGACGACGGCCACCTCCAGCCGGGTTCTCCTCATCAACGGTGCGGCGCCCTGCAACGTGTTCTGGAAGGTGGGCAGTTCGGCCACCCTCGGCACCAACACCACGTTCGTGGGCAACATCCTGGCCCTGACCTCGATCAGCCTCACCACCGGGGCGACGATCGACGGCAGAGCCCTCGCCCGCAACGGCGCGGTGACGATGGACACCAACCGGATCACCCGGGCGACCTGCGCCGCGGGCACCACCGGCGGTACCACGGGCGGCCTGATCACCGGCGGCGTCGTCGCCGGCACGACCACCACGGGCGGCACCGCGACCGGCGGCACCACCGGCGGCGTGCTCGGCGGGGTCCTCGGCGGCGCGACGACCGGCGGGACCACCGGCGGCGTCCTCGGCGGAGTGCTGGGCGGCGTCCTGACCGGGGGCACCACGGGCGGCGCCCCGGGCGGCGTCGTCGCTGGTACGACGGGCAGCCCGACCGCGGGCACGACCGGTGGGATCAATGGCGGCACGATCGGCGGGGTCAACGGCGGAGTGATCGGCGGTCCGGGGCACGGCAAGCCGGGGCACGACCACGGCGGGAAGCCGGGCCACGGGCACGGCGACGACCACGGCGGGAAGCCCGGTCACGGCCACGACGACGACCACGGCGGGAAGCCGGGCCACGGCCACGGCGACGACCACGGCGGCAAGCCCGGTCACGGCCGCGACGACGGCCGCGACCACGGCGGCCGCGCATAGCCGAGGCCCGTCCGAGGTGACGGCGGCTCCCGGAGCGTGAGCGAGCGCTCCGGGCGTCCGCCGGACCGTGTGAGCGGTACCAGGGGCGCGCGGCGGCGGTCGTCGAAGCCGCCGCGCGCCGCCGATGAGAGAGCGGGAGAGGCCGATGGGAGCAGTCGGTACGGATCGTCCGGACACGCCGGTGACGGACGCCGCCGCGGCGGACGGGACGGACACGTCCGTCGGGCAGGGACCCGGAGCGGGGGAACGGGAGGCGGAGGACCGGTCGGGCTCGGGTCCGCCCGCCGTGCTGAAGGCGGGCGTGGGAGTCGCGGTGGTCGCGTGTCTGGCCACGGCTCTGATCCACGTGGTCCTCGTGTTCCTGCACGTGGCGCCCCCGAACCCGGTCTCGCAGCTGTACGGCCGCCAGGTCCAGGCGTGGGTCTTCCCCCTTTTCGAACAGAACTGGCGGCTCTTCGCCCCGGACCCGGAGGCGGTCAACCGCCAGATCTCGGCCCGGACCCTGCACACCGCGGGGAACGGCACGGTCCGGGTCAGCGAGTGGGTCGACCTCACCGCCGTGGACAACGCCGCCGTCACGCACCACGTGATCCCCAGCCACACGACGCAGAACATGCTGCGCCGGGCCTGGACCTCCTACCTGGAAACGCACGGCACCGACGACCAGCCGCACTCGCAGCGCGCCCGGATGATGCAGGAGTACCTGCGCAACATCGCGGCCGACCGCGTCGCCGCCCGGGACCACGGCACCTTCGAGTCCCTCCAGCTGCGCGTGACCACCCTGCCCATCGCCCCCGCCCCGGCGGCCGGCCCCCGTCCCGCCGCGACCGTCCCCCGGCCCGTCGACGTGCGGTACCTCCCCTGGTGGAAGGCGGTTCCCCGTGGAAACTGAGAAGCGGCGGACAACGGCGTACGAGAGCTCGCCGCGCGGAGTCACCGACCGCATCGACGCGCTCCACGCCGCCCTGACGGAGCGACCGGTCGCCCTCTACGGCGCGGCCGTGCTCCGCATCGGCTACGGACTCCTCTACCTGGTCTTCCTGCTGCGCGAGTTCCCGCACCGGGACGTGATGTGGGGGCCCGGCTCGCCGTGGACGCCGGCCCTGGCCGAGGAGCTCTTCGACCAGACGGGCTGGGTCAGCCTGCTCACGCTGTCCGACAACAGCGCCTACTTCGAAGCGTGTTACGGGGCCGCCCTCCTCATCTCCCTGCTGTTCGCGCTCGGCTGGCACACCAGGGCGATGTCGGTGCTGTTCGCACTCGTGGTGGCCTCCTTCCACGCCCGGGCGATCTTCATGACGGACGGCGGGGACAACCTCATCCTCCTCATGTCCCTGTACCTCGTCTGCACCGCCTGCGGCCGCCGCTGGTCGCTCGACGCGCGCCGGGCCCGCCTCCGGGCGGTCGGCGCCGAGCCGGGGACGCGCATCCGGGAAGCGGGGCGCGGAGCACCGCGCGGCGGAGCGCTGCGGGGCCAACTCGGCTGGGCACGCACGCTCCTGACGACGGTGCTCCACAACTGCGGAATGTTCGTCATCGCGGTCCAGGTGTGCTTCCTCTACGGTTCCGCGGGGCTCTACAAGGTCCAGGGAGGCTCCTGGGGCAACGGGACCGCTCTGCACTACGTGCTGAACCTCGACCTGTTCCGGCCCTGGCCCGGCCTCTCCCACCTCGTCGACGGTCACCACGTACTGATCGCCGTCGTCGGCTACCTCACCGTGCTGCTCCAGGTCGCCTTCCCGTTCGTCCTGTTCGGCAGGCTCAAGTACCCGGTCCTGTGCATGCTGTTGGGCATGCACGTGGGGATCGCCGTGCTGATGGGGCTGCCGCTCTTTTCGGGAGCGATGGTCATCGCCGACGCGGTGTTCCTGCCGGACCGCTTCTACCGGTTCCTGGGACGGCTGGGCAGGTCGGCCGTCCGGGGCCGGTCCGGGCGCGAGGTCCCCGCCACGGACTTCGCGCAGCGGCCTGACGCGGTCGTGACCGAACCGGCAGGACGGGCTCCGGCGCGTGTCGGCCGCCCGAGGACCGGGCGGGCAGCGGCACCGCAGGGGAGCAGCGGTACAGGGCCGGGGGTCGGGTAAAGCGAACAGCACGCCGCTGAGGCGCGGCTCCGCCGCCGGCCGCTCTTTCGCGGGCCGCCGTTTCGGGGGGCGGCGCTGCCGTCCGGAATCCGTGCCCGGATCCGGCTGCTCAAGCGCCGGTGCCGGGGGAGTACCGGACCTGCCGTGCCCGCAGGGGGGAAGTGCCGGGCAGGGCGTCCGGTTGCCGTGCGGATCCGGGCGGCAGCTCATCGTGCCGCCGGAGCCCCGGCCGCGTGATGGCGGGGGGATGCCACCACGCGGCTCGGGCCCGCTCGGGATCCCGCGCCGCTCACCGCCGCGGGCTCCCTGTCATCCGCTTGTGGCCGGGATCCGACCGCTCAAACGGGGCAGTGTGAATATTTTCGACGCCCGCCCGCCCGCCCGCCCGCGGCGCCGGTGCGGGCGTCGGCACGCGCCGTCCGGCCCGTACGGGCACCGGGCTCGGGCTCAGACCGCGGCGCCGGCGGTGATCTCCGCGCAGCGGGTGGCCACCGCGCCGAGCGACCCCTCCGTACGCAGCAACCCGCGCTGGACGCGCGCCCCGTTGCCCCGCTCCAGGAGACCGGCGATGCCCTCCCGGACGCGTTCGTCGTCGCCGTGGTCGGCCAGGGCCTCGCGCACGTGGGCGTAGAGCGCCTCGACGGCTCCCTCGGGCGAGGTCTCGCGCATCGTGCCGGGGTCGATGAGCGGGCCGTCGAGCCCCGAGCGGCCGGCGCGCCAGGCGGCGAGCCGCAGCAGACCGGTTCCGATCCTGGCCGGCGGCTGCCCGTCCTGCCAGGCGCGGGAGGCGGTCTCGACGAGGCCGCGCACCAGGGCCGCCAGCAGGACCGGCGTCGACGCCTCCAGGCAGACGTCCGCGACCCGGACCTCCACCGTCGGGTAGGCGGCGGACAGCCGGGCGTCGAAGTACATCATGCCCTCGTCGCGCAGCACGCCCGTGCCGAGCATGGCGCGGACCTGCTCGTGGTAGCGGTCGGCGGACCCGAAGGCGTCGGTGGGTCCGGCCGACGGCAGCCGGTTCCAGACCCGGCTGCGGTAGCTGCCGTAGCCGCTGTCCTCGCCCTGCCAGAACGGCGAGTTCGCGCTCATCGCGGTCAGCACCGGCAGCCAGGGGCGGATGCGGTCCAGGACCGCGACGCCCTCCTCGTCCGACTCCACCGACACATGCACGTGGCAGCCGCACGTCAGCTGCTCCTGCGCGGTCAGGCCGAACTGCTCGCCGAGCCACTCGTACCGCCGGCCCGTGTTCAACGAGGGACGGACCGGGAGCGGGGAGGTGCCGAGGGCCGCGACGAGCGCCCCGGCGGACGCGGCGTGCCGGGCGGCCTCCGCCCGCCACCGGGTGATCTCCTCCAGGAGCTCGCCCATCTCCCTCACGGGTTTGGTGGCGAACTCCAGCTGCTCCTTCTGCATTTCCTTCTCGAAGGTGTGCTCCTGCGGTTCGCCGCCCTCGGGCCGCTCCTCAACGGACCGGTCCGCGGCGGCCAGCACCGCCCCCGAGAGGGCCAGCGGCTCGCCACTGCGGGCGTCCACCAGCAGCATCTCTTCTTCCACGCCCACGCTTCGCATGCCGCCGCCGCCCGTCATTCAGCTGATCCGCTGTTGTTCCGCTGTTGTTCCGCTGTTCAGATCGCCCCGCGCCTGCCCTGCCCCACCCCGACCATGCGGGCGCCGACCGGCCCGTTCGCCGGCCGAGGGCACCGGGCGGGTTGAGGCGCCGGACGCGGGGCAGGCGCGCCGTCGACGGAGGCGCCGCCGACCCCCGGTTCCCGGGCGGACGGGGCGCCACGGAGCTGATCGAGGGAGTGGTTTCGCGTGACCGAGAACGTGTGGGCCTACCGGGCCGGGGTGGACTACCTGGCGGCGGAACTCACCGGCTACAAGGTCGAGGCGACCGACGGCGGCATCGGCAAGGTCGACAAGCATTCCGACGAGGTCACCGACGCCTACCTGGTCGTCGACACGGGCGTGTGGATCCTCGGCAAGGAGGTCCTCCTTCCCGCCGGGACGGTGACGCGCATCGACCACGACGAGCGCACGGTTCACGTGGACCGTACGAAGGACGAGGTCAAGGCAGCGCCGGAGTTCCACCGGGACAAGCACCTCGACGACGAGGCCTACCGCCGGGAGCTGGGCACGCACTACGGCTCGGGCGTCTCCGGCATGCCGTTCGGCCTTCCTCCGGCCTGACCCCGACGTGTGAACCCCGGCTTCCGGGGCACGCGGGGGACCGGGACGGAGCGGGACGCCCCGTACACCCGCCCCGCGCACCGATGACGTATCGACGTACCGAACACGGACCGAAGGAGTTGCGTTCACATGACCGAGCACGCGTGGAGCCACCAGGCGACTTCGGGCTACCTGGCCGGCGCCGACCTGACCGGCTACAAGGTCGAGGCGACCGACGGCAGCATCGGCAAGGTCGACAAGCACTCATACGAAGCCGGTGACGCCTACGTGGTGGTCGACACCGGCGTGTGGATCTTCGGCAAGGAGGTCCTCCTTCCCGCGGGCACGGTGACCCGCGTCGACCCGGAGCAGCAGAAGATCTACGTGGACCGGACCAAGGAGCAGATCAAGGACGCTCCGGAGTTCGTCCGGGCCACCCACCTCGCCGACCCCCAGTACCGCGAGGAGATCGGCCTGTACTACGGCATCGGCGGACCCTTCGGCGGCCGGCCCGTGTGACGGCCGCCCCGCACCACCCCCCGTGGGGCCGGACTCTTCCACGAGTCCGGCCCCACGGGCGTGTCCGGGTGACGCGCACGGCCGCTAGCCTGGCCGCCGGTGGACCGGGTGGACCGGGTGGGGCGCAAGGGGCGGGGGCGGCATGAAGCACCAACAGGTACTGGACAAGCTGGCGGCGAGGGGGCTCGTACGGGCCCTGGACGAAGAGCTGGCGCGCTGGGTGCACTGGCAGATGGTCGCCCCGCTCCCCTCCCACGAGGAACTGACCCGCGACGTGGTCACCCCGGTGCTCGCCCGCTGGCGCTGCCTCCTCGACTCCGAGGAGGCGCGCCCCGCGACGCGGGACGTCGTCCGGGTCGCCCTCGCCACCCTCCTGCACAAGTACGGCTTCCAGGACCCCGCGGTCACCGCGGCCGCGGTCGAGGCGGTGGACGCCCTCAACCGCGACGTCGTGCTCTCCGACGCCTTCGCACGGCAGTCCGAGGACATCAAGGAACTCCTGTGCTCCGTGCCCGTCCCGCTGACGCGCAGGCCGGCCTCGCCGCGCTCCCTCACCTTCCTGCGGCCCGGAGACGTCCTGTCGATCGAGCTGGGCGGCCGCTTCCACGCCGCGTACGTGTGGAAGGTGTACGGCCTCAACGAGACACCCCTGATCGAGTTCTACGCCGGCACGTTCGCGCAGCCGCCCACCCTGGGCGACCTGGCCGGCGCCGGGGCGGCGCGGCCGGGCGGCCGGGCCCGCTTCGGCGTCGACGGCCTCACCTACCTGCCGGACCCGGCGAACCAGGTGCGGGCCGTCGCCGCGGGGCACGAGCCGGGCCCTCAGGGCGGGGAGCCAGGTCCCGGGCAGGGGCTGTACACGCTGTCGGACGTGATGACCCTCCAGCGGCACATGGCGGACCTCTTCGGTGGAGAAGTTCCCGGCTCCGGATCCTGACCTGCGTGTTTGGGGGCGCTGATCCGGGTCAGACGGAGCAGTACGAGGAGTTCCCGTCCCCCCAGGGAGTGATCAGCTGTGTCGAACAACGAGAAGAGCCAGGCCAAGGTCGAGCAGGCCAAGGGCAAGCTCAAGGAGACGGCCGGCCGCCTGGTGGGCAACGAGCGCATGACGGCCGAAGGGCGCGCCGAACAGGCGAAGGGCGACGCCCGCCAGGCCAAGGAAAAGATCAAGGACGTCTTCAAGCACTGACCCGCCCGAAGCACCGGCGCGCACGCCGGTGTCCGCCGTGGTCCCGAACCCCCGAAGGGTCCGGGACCACGGCGCGTCCACATCACGATCACGACCGCATCACACAGGAATCACACGAGGGAGGGCTCCCACATGAGGGTGCCGGGGGAAGGCAGAAGGACGGCCGGGCGCGGTTCCGCTTCGTTCGGGCGCGACGTGGTGCTGGCCTTGGGGCTCGTGGGGATCTGCGTGGGCGGCCTCGCCGTCTTCCTCAAGGCCGCCGGAGGCTCGGGTGCGACGGTGCCGGTCATACCCGTCGTCACGGTGGTGGTGCTGGCGGCCGGTGTGGCGCTGGCCAAGTGGGGGGTCGCGCCCGTCAGGCGCCGCTCCGCCGCCCGGACGGCCCGCGGCCCCGTGCCGTACGCGGACCCGTACATGATCGAGGTCACCGCGGTACTGGACGTGCCCGACGCCCGGGAGGTCCCGGACGTGCGCGAGGTGCCGGACGTCGACGGCGGCGCGCTGGACCACGCGGCGGTCGACGCCGACGGCTTCGAGCACGCGATAGCCGCGCTGTGCGCGCGCGACGGCTGCACCCCCGTGGAAGTGGTGGGCGGTGCGGGCGACCTGGGCGCCGACGTGATCGCCACGACCCCGGACGGACTGCGCATCGTCGTCCAGTGCAAGCACTACACCGACACCAATCGTGTCGGCTCGCAGGACCTGCAGCGCTTCGGCGGCACCTGCTTCGCCGTGCACGAGGCCGATGTGGCGATCGTCGTCACCACCAGCTCCTACACCGCCCCCGCCCTGGAGTACGCCGAAGGGTGCGGCATCATCTGCATCGACGGCGAGGCCCTGGCCGCCTGGACCGACCTGGCCTCGCCCCCGCCGTGGGAGTCGGGCAGCCGCGACACCGCCGCCCGGGTCTCCACGGCCTGACCGCAGCCCCCGGCGCTACCCGACCGGCGAGCCCGCGCGCAGCTCCAGGCGGGGGCCGGGGAACGCGGACCGGAACCGGTGGTCGTGGGACACCGCCACCACCGCGCCGGGAAAGGCGGACAGCGCGCCTTCGAGCTCCTCGACCAGCGCCGGGGACACGTGGTTGGTCGGCTCGTCCAGGACGAGCAGGCCGGCCGGCCGGGTCACCAGCCGGGCCAGCTCCAGCCGCCGGCGCTGGCCGACCGAGAGCGCCGCCACCGGTACGTGCAGGTCCTCCCGGCGGAACAGGCCGAGGGCGAGCAGCTCGTCGGCGTACTCCTCCGGTGCGCCCGGCCGGCCGGCCGCGAAGCCGTGCAGGAGCGGATGGCGGGCCGGATCGGCGGCGACCTCCTGGGGGAGGTACCCGACGGGCGCGTGGCACCGCACGGTGCCGTGGTCCGGGGCGAGATCGCCCGCCAGCACCCGCAGCAGCGTCGACTTCCCGGCCCCGTTCGGGCCCGACACCAGCAGCCGCGCCCCGGGCGCGACGGTGAGTTCCGGTACGGACAGCCGCCCGCCGACGCGGACCGCGGCCAGCTCGGCCACGTACGGGAGGTCCTCCGGCGGGGCGGCGGCCACCGCCGCGGGACGCGCGGTGAACCGCAGGGGCTCGGGCGGCGCGGCGACCGGCTCCCGCAGCAGCAGGTCCAGATGCCTCCGAGCAGCCCTGACCTGGCCGGACAGCTTGGCGTCGTGCGAGCGCCGGTGCTTGCCGAAGCCCTGCCGGGGGTCCTTCCCGGTGACCGCCAGGCGCTGCCCGGCGGCCTCGACGAGCCGCCGCGTACGGGCGAGCTCGTCCACGTACGCGAGGTGGCGCTGCTCCCGTCCGCGCCGGGCCGCGGCGAGGGCGGCCCGATAGCCCGCCCAGCCGTCCCCGTACCGCGTGACGGTCCGCAGGTCGCGGTCCACGTCCAGGATGGTCGTCGCCACCCGTTCCAGGAACCGGCGGTCGTGCGTGATGACGACGAGCGTGCCGCGGTGCGCCCGCAGCCGCTCCGCCAGCCACGCCACGGCGGGCTCGTCGAGGTGGTTCGTCGGCTCGTCCAGGAGCAGGAGCTCCGGCGCCGCGCCGAGGACGCAGGCCAGGGCCAGCCGGGACTCCTCACCGCCGGAGAGCGAGCCGAGGCTCCGCCCGCGGCCGACGCGGCCGATGCCGAGCCCGTGCAGGGCGGCGTCGACGCGGGCGTCGGCCGTGTAGCCGCCGCGGGACTCGTACGCGCCGAGGAGTTCGCCGTAAGCGTCGAGTTCCGCGGGTCCGGCCGTGGCGAGCGCGCCCTCGGCGGCCCGGATCCGGGCCGCCAGTGCCCGCAGCTCGTGCAGGGCCGCGTCGACGGCGTCCTGCACCGTGCGGTCCCGCCCGAGGGCGAGGATCTGGGCGAGATGGCCGACGCCGCCGGGGAAGGAGACGGTGACGCGGCCGTCGTCCGGCTGTTCCACGCCGGCGATCAGCCTCATGAGGGTGGACTTGCCGGAACCGTTCTCGCCGATGACGGCCGCCTTCTCGCCCGGCCGCAGCGTCAGGGACACCCGGTCGAGTACGAGACGGTCCCCGTAGGCCTTGGACACGCCGGCCAGGGCGAGCTGGGACGCGGCGGGGGCGGCGGAAGGCGGACGGGAGGGGGTGGCGGAGGGGCGCGAGCGCATGGGGTGTCCTCGGGGGTGCGGGTACCTGCTTCCTGGCGGCGGGCAGCGCGACCCGGCGGCCCGTGGGCCGCTCCGGGACCGCGCCCGGTGCTCAGCGGAAGTAGAAGTGCCTGCACATGCCGTCAGCCTAACGCGAGCCGGACCGTCTCGTCTTCTGGTTTCTGCGGCGCGCGGGGAGACGGAGGATCAGGACGGAAGCGCCCGCGCGCGCACCCGGTGGGCCGGCTCCTGGCCGCCGCCGCTGGGCAGCACGCGGACCTCGCCGCGGTCGCTGATCTCGGCCCTGACGATGCCGGTCTCGTCGGCGTACACGGGATGGCCGCCCGGGCCCTTCTGGCCGGTCACGGACACCACCACGACGTCCTGCCCGGACTCGGGACCGTCCTCGAAGACCAGCTCGTACCTCTGCGTCTGCATCGTGTTCCATCCGTCCTGGGGGTGCCGGCAAGGTGCTGCGGGCGGAGCGGGTAGAGCTCACGGCCATGCTCCGCCGCGGTCCGGCGACGCGCATCTCGCGGGCGCCCGGACGGTGGCGGCGGGCCCTCCCGCCCAGGGCCGGGACGGGCGGGTCCGGGCAGGTTAGGCCGTCCGTGGACGGGTATGCGCCGCGAAGGGCGGTGCGCGTCGCTTCGCGGCGCGGCGGCCCCCTCCACAGGAAGGCGTACGGGATGACCGATCAGGCGGAAGCGCGACAGCACGAGCAGCTGCTGGCCGGGCTCAAGGTCGACACGAGCCGTCCCGAACAGCCCGTCCTGCTCGACGGCGCGGGCCTGCCGATCCGGACGTGGCGCGAGAACCACCCGTACGACCGCAGGATCCGGCGCGGCGAGTACGAGCGCGCCAAGCGGATCCTGCAGATCGAGATGCTCAAACTGCAGAAGTGGGCGAAGGAGACCGGCGCCCGCATCGTGGTGGTCTGCGAGGGCCGGGACGCGGCGGGCAAGGGCGGCACCATCCAGCGGTTCACCGAACGCCTCAACCCCCGAGGCGCCCGGGTTGTCGCCCTCGACAAGCCCACCGAGCGCGAGGCGGGACAGTGGTACTTCCAGCGCTACGTCGACCACCTGCCGTCCGCCGGCGAGATCGTCTTCTTCGACCGGTCCTGGTACAACCGCGCCGGCGTCGAGAAGGTCATGGGCTTCTGCACGGACGAGGAGTACCGGCTGTTCCTGCGCCAGTGCCCGTCCTTCGAGACGATGCTCGTCGAGGACGGCATCCACCTGGTCAAGTTCTGGTTCTCCGTCTCCCGCGCCGAGCAGCGCACCCGCTTCGCCATCCGCCGCGTGGACCCGGTCCGCCAGTGGAAGCTCTCTCCCACCGACATGGCCTCCCTGGACCTGTGGGACGACTACACGGCGGCCAAGATCGCCATGTTCCGCGCCACCGACACGGCCGACGCGCCCTGGACCGTGGTCAAGAGCAACGACAAACGCCGGGCGAGGCTCCAGGCCATGCGCCACCTGCTCTGGCGGCTCGACTACGCCAACAAGGACCCCGAGGCCGTCGGCCTCCCGGACCCCCTCATCGTGGGCGCCGCCGACACGCTCCTCGAACCCGGCGAGGAGACCACCGACCTCTCGCCGACCCCGCTGGCCGCCCACCCGTCGGGCCCCGGCGCACACCCCTGAGGAACCGTTCCCTCCGCCGCGCTCCCGGGCGGCGCCCAACGTGCCGCCCCGGGGAGGCCGTTGGGCCGTCCGCGCGGGGAGGCGCACGGAAACGGGGATGCGCCCGCGTGGGCGCTGTGCCAGGCTGGCGGGCTCGTGGCGGCTCCGGCCGGGGCCGCGGACCAGCCCGTTCCGGGCCGAGCAGCACACCACAGGAGCATTCCGTGACCCCCTCCCGCCTGGCCCCGCTGCTGGAGCAGTTCGACTTCGCCACCGAGCGGCTCGTCGGCCGGATCGCGGGCCCTTCCATGGACAGCGGTGACGGATCGGAGACGAAGACGGTCCCGATGACGGACGAGGAGTACCTCTGGGAACCGGTGCCCGACTGCTGGTCGGTCCGACGGCGCGAGGACGGACCGGGGGCGCGCGCGACCCTCCTGGCCGGCGCCGGTCCGTGGGGGCGCGACGCCGCGGCGTACCCGCACCCCTGGCCGCCCCCCTTCACCACCCTCGCCTGGCGGCTCAGCCACCTCTCCGAGATGCTGGCGCTCCGCGCCGAGCACACGGTCGGCGCGTGCGTACGGACCCGCGACGACCACCCCGTCAGCGGGGACGCCGCAGGGGCGGTCGCGGCCTTCACCGAGGGCGCGGCGGCCTGGCGCACGGCCCTGACGGGCGCCGACGACGTCGCGCTCGACACCGTGGGCCACTGCACGTACCCGCACGGCAGCGACGCGGAGGAACCGTTCCTCGACATCGTGTGGTGGGTCAACCAGGAGGTCCTGCACCACGGAGCCGAGATCGCCCTGCTGCGCGACCTCTACCGGTCGCGGCAGGCCTGAGCGCCCGGGGCGCTCGGGAGCGCCCCGGCCCGTTCACGAACGCCCGGCCTGCTCCTGAGCCCCCGGCCTGCTCCTGAGCGCCGGGCCTGCTCCCGAGCGCCCCGGCCCCTCCGTGGTCCGGGGTCAGCCGGGGTCAGCCGGGGTCAGACACCCATCGAGGTCAGGCTCTGCGCGATGCTGTTGAGCGTCGCGCCGATGCGCGGGTGCTCGACCTCGAAGCGGGCGAGCGACTGGTTCAGCCCCTCCAGCAGGCCGCCCTCCGCGCCGTGGTCCTCGCGGGCCGACGCGGCTTCGAGCCGTGCGATCAGGTCGTCGAGGTGGGCGCGTTCCCCGGGCGACAGGGACGGGTCCGCGGCCTGCTCCCGCAAGGTCGTGAGGGACGTGCGCAGTTCGTGCGTGGGCATCGGCGGTCCTGTCGTCGACGTGCGTGGCTCTGACAGTGCTCCGGATACCCCGCTTCCGTCGCGCGAATCCGGGGGGCGCAGCGGCGCCCGGACGCGCGCCCGCCGCCCGCGCGGAGGTCCCGTCACGTGAATCAGGGACCTGAAAGAGGTGACTTCACCCCGCTCCGTCCCGTTCATACCGTGGAGGCGCAAGCAAGCGGGATATGCGCCGCGCGCCATGACACGGTGCGGCGCCGAGGGAGTTGTCTTGGCCAGTCACGAGTCGATCGATCGCCCTGCCGAGCTGTCGTTCAGCGCATTCCGTGCGTCCGGAGCCCAGCAGCGGATGTACTTCCTCCACGAGATGGAGGAAGGCAGGCCGACCTATCACATGCCCGTCTTCCACGCCCTCGAAGGGGCCGTCGACGAGGCCGTGCTCCGCTCGTGCGCCCAGGGCCTGCTCGACCGGCACGAGGCGCTGCGCACCCGGTTCGTCCTGCGCGACGGCGAGCTGTGGCAGCACGTCGACACCACCGCCGACCTGGACTGGTCGGTCCGGACGGCCGACGCCGGCACGGACGTGGACGGCTGGATCGCCGCCGAGCACCACCGGCCCTTCGACCTGCGGCGCGGCCCCCTGTTCCGTGCGGCCCTGCTGCACACCCCCGAAGGGGCCGTCCTCGCGCTGGTCATGCACCACATCGTCGGCGACGGCTGGTCGGTGGGCATCCTCGTACGGGAACTGCTCAGCGCGTACGCCCTGCGCACCGGGGACACCGGCGGCGGCGAGCCCCTGCCGCCGGACGCCGAGGCCGGACCGGAGTACCAGTACGCCGACTTCTCCGACTGGCAGGAGGAATGGCTCCGCGGCAGGGCGGCGCAGGACCACCTCGACCACTGGGCGCGGCGGCTGGGCGGCGAACTCCCGGACGCTGCCCTGCCCAGGGACCGCCGGCCCGGCGACGGTCCGGCCCGCGGCGCGGCCGCCGTCCACGCCTTCGACGTCCCCGCCCCGGTCCTGCGCCGGATGGCCGCCCTGTGCCGCGACACGCACAGCACCCCGTACACCGTGATGCTCGCGGCCTTCCAGGTCGTGCTGGGCCGCTACACCGGCACCGACGACGTTCTCGTCGGCACCCCCGTGGCCAACCGGAACCGCAAGGAGTTCCAGGACACCGTCGGCCTCTTCGTCAACACCCTCGTCCTGCGCGCCGACCTGTCCGACGACCCCGCGTTCCGCACCCACCTGGAGCGCGTGCGGGACACCGTCCTCGACGCCCAGGACCACCAGGACCTCCCGTACGAGCGGATCGTCGAGCACCTCACGCCTGGGCGCACCGCCGCCGAAGCGCCGCTGTTCCACGTCATGTTCGGCCTCCACGACGAGGACGGCATGACCGAGGGCCTTCCCGGCCCGCGCGCCCGGCTGCTCGACGGGCCCGACGGGACCGCCAAGTTCGACCTGACCTTCGACGTCGTGCGCACCGGCGGGGAGTTGCGCTGCCGGCTGGAGTACCGCGCCGACCTGTTCGAGGCGGCCACCATCGAGCAGTTCGCCCGGCACTACGTCCGGCTCCTGGACGCCGCGACCGCCGATCCCGGCCTGCCCCTCACCCGGCTGCCCGTGCTGTCGGCCGACGAGCGCCGCGGCATCACCTCCCCGCTCCCGCCCCGCACCGACGCGTCCCGGCAGTCCGCGCCGGAAGCGGCCTGTGTCCACGAGCTGTTCGCCGCCCACGCGGCCCGCACCCCCGACGCCGTCGCCCTCGTCCACGACGGCACGCCCCTGACCTACCGCGAGCTCGACGTCCGCGCCAACCGGCTGGCCCACCGGCTGCGGGCCCTCGGCGTCGGCCCCGACACGCTCGTCGGGCTGTGCGTGCCGCGCTCGGCGGAGCTCGTCGTCGGCCTGCTCGGCATCCTCAAGGCCGGGGGCGCCTACCTCCCCCTCGACCCCGACAACCCCGCCGAGCGGCTGCGCTACATCATCGGCGACGCCCGCCTCGGGCACGTCGTCGGCACCACCGCGACCCGGGCGCTGTGGGAGGACCCGGCCCCGGGCGGGGGCACCTCGGACACCGGCGCCCCGCACACCGTCGACCTGCTCGCCGACGCCGCGCTGCTCGCGGCCGAGCCGGACACGGCCCCCGACACCGGGGTCACCCCCGACCACCTGGCGTACGTCATCTACACCTCGGGCTCCACCGGGCAGCCCAAGGGCACCCTGGTGCCGCACGCCAACGTCACCCGGCTGTTCTCCGCCACCGACCACTGGTTCGGGTTCGGACCCGACGACGTGTGGACGCTCTTCCACTCCATCGCCTTCGACTTCTCCGTCTGGGAGCTGTGGGGCGCCCTCGCCCACGGCGGCCGCCTCGTCGTGGTGCCGTACGAGACCAGCCGCTCGCCCGAGGAGTTCCACCGGCTGCTGCGCCGCGAGCGCGTCACCGTCCTCAACCAGACGCCGTCCGCCTTCTACCAGCTGGCCCGCGCCGACGAGGAGCACCACCGGGCGCCCGGCACGGCGGCCGCGGCCGGGCCGCCGCTCGCGCTGCGCCACGTCGTCTTCGGCGGGGAGGCCCTCGACGTCGCCGCGCTCGCGGGCTGGTTCGACCGCCACGGCGACACCGCCCCCCGGCTGGTCAACATGTACGGCATCACCGAGACCACCGTGCACGTCACCTACCGGCCGCTGACCGCGCGCGACGCCGCGGAGGGCCGTGGCAGCGTCATCGGCGTCCCCATCCCGGACCTCCGCCTGCACCTGCTCGACGCGCGCGGCCGGACCGTCCCCCGCGGCGCCGTGGGCGAGCTGTACGTGGGCGGCGCGGGCCTGGCCCGCGGCTACCTGCACCGCCCGGACCTCACCGCCGAACGCTTCCCCGCCGGCGTCTCCCGCACCGGCGCCGCCGACGCGCCGGTCGTGCCCGCCGGCGCCGAACGGCTCTACCGGACCGGGGACCTGGCCCGCGCCCTGCCCGACGGTGACCTGGAGTACCTCGGCCGCATCGACCACCAGGTCAAACTCCGCGGGTTCCGCATCGAGCTCGGCGAGGTCGAGGCCGCCCTCGCCGCGCACCCCCGGGTCGACGCGGCCGTCGCGCTCGTCGTCCCGGACGCCTCCGGGGCCGACGTCCTCGTCGGATACCTGGCCGTCCCGGGCGCCGGGCCCGGAGGCGGCCCCACCGTCGAGGAGCTGCGCGCGCACCTGGAGCGGAGGCTGCCGGGCTACATGGTTCCCGGCGCGTTCGTCACCCTGGCCGCGCTGCCGCTGACGCCCAACGGCAAGACCGACCGGCGCGCGCTGCCCGCGCCCGGCTCGGCCGCCCGTACGCCCACGGCGCCGTACGAGGCGCCCGAGGGACCGGTCGAGACGGCGCTCGCCGAGATCCTGGCGCAGGTCCTCGGCCACGAACGGGTCGGCGCCCTGGACAACTACTTCGCCCTCGGCGGCGACTCCATCCGCTCCCTGCAGGTGCTGGCCCGCGCCCGGGAACGCGGCCTGTCCTTCGCCGTCGTCGACCTCATGCGCCGCCAGACGGTACGCGCCCTGGCCCCGGCCACCACCCCGCTGGGCGCCGAACCCCCGGCGCCGTACGAGCCGTTCGCCCTCCTCACCCCCGAGGACCGCGCCGCGCTGCCCGACGGGCTGGAGGACGCCTATCCGATGACCCGGCTCCAGGCCGGCATGCTCTTCCACAGCGACCTGCCCGCCGCCGGCGGCCGCGTCTACCACAACGTCGCCTCGTACCTGGTCCGGGCGCCGTACGCACCGGACGCCTGGCGCCGTACGGTGGCCGCCGTGGCGGCCCGCCACGAGATGCTCCGCACGTCCTTCGACCTCCACGGCTACGGCGAACCCCTCCAGCTCGTACACCGGGGGGCCGCGCCGGAGATCACCTTCGAGGACCTCCACGGGCTCGACGCCGACGCGCAGGAGACGGCGGTCGCCGCCCGGTACGCCGCCGAGCGGGACCGGCCGTTCGCCTGGGACCGGGCCCCGCTGATCCGCTTCCACGTCCAGCGGCTCTCGGACGAGACCTTCCGGCTGTTCATCGCCGAACACCATGCCGTCATGGACGGCTGGAGCGAGCGGTCCCTCTTCGCCGAACTCGGCTCCCGCTACACGGCCCTGGCCGGGGACCCGGAGAGCGGGACCTTGACCGTCGGGGTCCCGGCCGGCGGGAGCCCGGCGGGCCCGCCCCCGGCCGACGCGCTCCGTTCCCGCTTCGCCTCCTTCGTCGCCCTGGAGCGGGCCGCCCTGGCCGACCCCGCCCAGCGCGCGTTCTGGGCCGCGCAGACCGCCGGCGCACCCGCCACCCGGCTGGCGCGGCCCGCCGCCCAGGGGGGACCGGCCCGGATGTCCTGGTACCTGGGACCGCTCCCCGCGGATCTGCACGGCCGGCTCACCGCACTGGCCGCCGAGTGCGGGGTGCCGCTGCGCACCGTCCTGCTCGCCGCCCACCTGCGGGTGATGGCCCTGCTCGGCGGGAACGACGAGGTGACCACCGGCGTGGTCCACAACGGGCGGACCGAGGAGACCGACGGAGACAAGGTCGTCGGAGCCTTCCTGAACACCCTGCCCTTCCGGATCGACACCGCCGGACTCGACTGGCGCGCGCTCGTGGCGCGCGTCGCGGAGTCGGAGGTGCTCCTGCACGGCCACCGCCGCTTCCCGCTGCCGGAGATCCAGCGGATCTCCGGGGGCGACCCGCTGTTCGAGACCTTCTTCAACTACACCCACTTCCACGTCGAGCACACGGGCCCCGACGGGGCGGGATTCACCGTCCTGGAGGAGACGGGCGAGGCCGGCACCGACCTCCCCTTCGGCGCGGAGTTCTCCCGCACCCCCGACGGTTCCCTCCTGGAGCTCGGCCTGCGCTTCGACGCCGCCCGGTTCTCCGAGGAGCAGATCGCCTCCGCGCACGCCTCCTACACCGCCGCGCTGACGGACCTGGCCACCGCGCCGGACCGCGACTGCGGGGCGGCCGACCTCCTTCCGGAGGCCGAACACCGCCGCTACGCGGAGTGGAACAGCACCGACGCCGACTATCCGCAGCCCCACCACCTGACCCGGCTGATCGACGCCCAGACCGCCCGCACCCCCGACGCGCCCGCCGTGCGCTTCGAGGGCGCCGAGCTCAGCTACCGGGAGCTCGACGCGGCCGCCGAGCGGATCCGCGCCGTCCTGCGCGGGCGGGGCGCCGGCCCCGGCACCTTCGTCGGACTGCTGCTGGAGCGCTCCGCTGCGCTGCCCGCGGTGCTCCTGGGCGTCCTCAAGTCCGGCGCCGCGTACGTGCCGCTGGACCCCGGGCACCCGGAGCCCCGGATCCTGTCGCTGCTCGCCGAGTCCGGCATCGGACTGGTGGTCACCGAAGGCCGCTGGGAGGAGCCGCTGCGGGCCGCGGGCGTGGACGTCGTACGCCCCGACACCGCCCCGGACGCCGACACCGCTCCGGATCCCGACACGGCCCCGGACGCCGACACCGCTCCGGACCGGGCCGCCGCACGGGAGCCCTCCCCGGCCCACGACCCGGCCGACCCGGCCTACATGATCTTCACCTCGGGCTCCACCGGCAAGCCCAAGGGCGTCGTGGTGTCCCACCGCGCCATCGCCAACCGGCTGCTGTGGATGCAGGAGGCGTACGGACTGACTCCGGGGGAGCGGGTGCTCCACAAGACCCCCTACACCTTCGACGTGTCCGTCTGGGAACTCTTCTGGCCCCTCCTGACCGGTGCCACCCTGGTCCTCGCCCGCCCCGGCGGCCACCGGGACCCCGGCTACCTCGGGTCCCTGGTCCGCGACGAGGGCGTCACCACCGTCCACTTCGTCCCGTCCATGCTCAGCGTGTTCCTCGACGACCCGCGGGCCACCGCCGACGCGGCCGACCTCACCCGCGTCGTGTGCAGCGGCGAGGCCCTGCCGTACGACGTGCAGCGCAGGTTCTTCGAGCGGCTGCCCGGCGTGGCCCTGCACAACCTGTACGGGCCCACCGAGGCGGCCGTCGACGTCACGTACTGGCAGTGCCGGCCCGACGGCGGCGACACCGTGCCCATCGGCCGCCCCATCGCCAACATGCGCACCCACGTCCTGGACGCGCGGCTGTCCGAGGTCCCCCTCGGCGTCACCGGCGAACTGTTCCTGGAGGGCGTCGGCCTCGCCGACGGCTACCACGGCCGCCCCGAACTGACCGCCGAGCGGTTCGTCGAACACACCGGACACGACGGGGTCACCCGGCGCCTCTACCGCACCGGCGACCTCGCCCGGCACCGCCCCGACGGCGCCCTGGAGTACGCCGGCCGCACCGACCACCAGCTCAAGATCCGCGGCTTCCGCGTGGAGCCCGGCGAGATCGAGGCGGTCCTCGCCGAACACCCCGCCGTCCGCGACTGCGCGGTCCTGCCCCGCGGCGAACGGCTCGTCGGCTACGTCGTCACCCCGGACGCCGCCCCCGACGGCGCACCGGTCCCCGGACCCGGGGACCTGGCCCGCCACGCCCGGGAACGGCTCCCCGAGTACATGGTCCCCTCCGCCTGGGTGCGCCTGGACGCCCTCCCGCTGACCGCCAACGGCAAGCTCGACCGCGCCGCCCTGCCCGACCCCGACCCCGCCGACCTGCGCGCCGGCACCCTGCCCGCGCCGCCCCGCGACGCGCTCGAATCCCGACTCGTCGGCATCTGGGAACAACTGCTGGGCTCCGGCCCGGTCGGCGTCCACGACGACTTCTTCGACGCCGGCGGCCACTCCATCGACGCCCTGCGCCTCATCGGCCGCGTCAACCAGGCCTTCGGCGAACGCCTCGGAGTCTCCGCCGTCATGGAACACCCGACCGTGGCCCGGCAGGCCGCCGTCCTGCGCGGACGGCACCGCGCCGCCCCCGACCCGGTGGTGCGCATCCAGGGGGAGGGGGACCTCCCGCCCCTCTTCCTCGTCCACCCGGTCGGCGGGAACGTCTTCTGCTACCGGGCCCTGGTCACCGCGCTGGGCACCGGCCGGCCGGTGTACGGGCTGACCGCGCCCGGGCTGACTGCCCCCGGCGGCGGCGAGCCGGAGAGCGCTCCCGGCACCGTCGGGGAACTCGCCGCCGTCCACCTCCGCGCCCTGCGCAGGGTCCGTCCCACCGGCCCCTACCACCTGGCCGGCTGGTCCTTCGGCGGGCTGCTCGCCCACGAGATGGCCGTCCGGCTGCGCGCCGCCGGCGAGGAGGTGGCCACGCTCACCCTGCTCGACACGGCCTTCCCCGATCCCCGGAGCGTCCCCGACGACGAGGCCTCGCTGCTGGAGTGGTTCCACGAGGACCTCGCCCGCTCGGCCGGCGCCGACCCCGATTCCGACGCCGGACCGGCCCTGCGCACGGCCCTGCTCGGCGCGCCGGACACCGCCGCGCGGCTGGCGCTGCTCGCCGAGCGCGTCGAGCGCGACGGGTTCGCCCCGGGACTCGACGCGGCGGACCTGGCCCGCCACTACGAGGTGTTCCGCACCGGGATCCTCGCCGCCGCCCGCCACCAGCCGTCGGCCGCGCCCTGCCCGGTCCACTTCCACCAGACCTCGACCGGAGCCGAAGGACACGCCGCCGACCGGTGGGAACGGCACTCCGGAGCCGCCCTGATCCGCCACGACGCCACCACCGACCACTACGGGCTGATGCGCCACCCGCACGTCGCGGCCGTCGCCGCGTCCCTCCGCGAGGCCCTCGCCGCCGCGGACGGCCGCTGAGCGGCCCCGTCCGCCCGTCCGTACCCGTACGCATCCCGCACCACGCACCACACCAGAACGGAACACCACCACGTGACGAGCGATCCCCGGGGGCCCGCCCCCGCGCTGAGCGGCCGCATCCGCGGCGGCCCCAGCGCACTCCTGCACGACGAAGTGCTCGCCCCGCAGTTCAGGTTCGAGTCCCGGTACCTGCTGCACCACTACGTCGCCATCGAGAAGACCCTGGCCGCCGAGTACGTCCGCATGGACCTGATCGACCCCGCCGAAGCCGGCGCGATCGCCGCCCGGCTCGACGCCGTCGGTCCCGACACCCTCGACGCGGAACCCGGCGCCAACATGTCGGACATCGCCTTCGCCCTCGAACGCCACGTCGAGGCGGGGCTGGACCGTCCGGCCGTCCGCTGGCACGTCGACCGCAGCCGCAACGACCTGCAGGCCTGCGCCCAGGTGATGTACGGCCGCGACCAGCTCACCCGCTTCGCCGCCGCCCTCCTCGAACTGGGCACCGTCGTGCACCGGCTGGCCGGGGAGACCTGCGAGCAGCCCATGCCGGGCTACACCCACTTCCAGGCCGCCCAGGTCATCACCCCCGGCTTCTACCTCGGCGCGCTGTCCGAGCACCTGCTGCACACCCAAGAGCGGCTGCTGCGCACGTACGACGGCATCGACGCCTGCCCGCTCGGCGCCGGCGCGATGGCCGGGCAGGAACTGCCGTGGGACCGCGACCGGATGGCCCGGCTGCTCGGCTTCTCCCGGCCCCAGCCCCACGCCCTCACGGCCGTCGCCTCCCGCCGCTGGAGCGCCGAACTCACCGCGGAGCTCAGCCTGCTGGGCACCGCGCTGAGCCGGTTCACCACCGACCTGCTGACCTGGGGCGGCAGCGAGTACGGGTTCATCGAACTGCCCGACGAACTGTCCGGGATCTCCTCCGCGATGCCGCAGAAGAAGAACTACCCCGTCCTGGAACGCATCCGTGGCCGCACGGCCCACCTGAGCGCCTTCCACTTCGACGTGCTCCTGGGCCAGCGCAACACCCCGTTCTGCAACCTCGTCGAGGTGTCCAAGGAGGCCGGGACCCACCTGCTGAACGCCTTCGACTCGGCCCACGGCACCGTCCGCCTCCTCACCGAGGTACTGCGCAGGCTGACCTTCCGCGCCGACCGCATGCGCGCGGTGTGCGCCCGGGAGTTCCTCGGCGGCTTCAGCCTCGCCAACGCCCTCACCCTCACCGAGGGGGTGCCGTGGCGCACCGCCCAGGTCGTCGCGGGGAAGTACATCGTGCTCGCCGCGGACGCGGGCGCCGACCCCGCACCGGGCGAACCGCCCCTGCTCGTCCGCGCGGCCGCGGAACACGGCATCACCCTCGGCGACCCCGCCGGGCTCCTCGCCGAGGCCTTCGACGTCGACCGGGGCCTGGCCCGCATGGTGTCCGCCGGCTCGGCGCGCCCCGACGCCGTTCGCGAGGTCCTGCACGCCCAGGCGCAGCAGTACGAACGGCTCGCCGCCGACTGGGCGTCGCGCGCCGAGGCGATCCGCGGCGGGGCCGAGGACGTCGACCGGGCCCTGTACCCGGCGGGCCGCCCGGACCGCCCCGACCGCCCGGAAACCGACGACACGGAGGAGGACGGCGATGGTGCCCGCACCGGCCTACAGCGGACGCACTGACGCCGCGGCCCCCGTACCCCGGCCCCCCGCCGAGCCGGGCCCGGCGCCCTCCGGCGCCTGCACGCCCGCAACCGCCGTTCCCGGGCCGTCCGTCCGAGCGGCCGCCTCCGGCAGCGCCTTCGGGACCTTCGGGGAACTGCTCCAGGGAGCGCTGCCCCGTCCGCAGGGCGACTTCCTCGTCACCTTCCCGCTCGCCCGCTGGGCCACCGCCGTGTTCCGCCCCCGGGCCGGGCAGCGGGGCGTGCACGTACGGCCCGCCCACAAGGGCAAGTCCCGACGCGTCGCCGAAGCCGTACTGGCCTCGCTCGGCGTCCCGGACGGCGGCCTGCTGGAGGTGGGCGGGGACCTGCCCGAGGGCAAGGGGCTGGCCAGCTCCTCGGCCGACCTCGTCGCCACCGTACGGGCCGTGGGCGCGGCGTTCGGCCGGACCTTCACCCCGGCCGAGACGGAGGCCTTCCTGCGCGGCATCGAACCGGCCGACGGGGTGATGTACGACGAGATCGTCGCCTTCCACCACCGCGAGGTGCGCCTCGGCCGCCGCCTCGGCGTCCTGCCCCCGCTCACCGTCGTCGCCCACGACGAGGGCGGCCAGGTGGACACGGTCGCGCACAACCGGGGAGCCCGCACGATCGACGCGGCCGCCCGGCAGGAGTACGCGCGCCTGCTGGACCGGCTCACCGACGCGGTGGCCGGCGGCGACCTGCACGAGGTCGGCGCCGTGGCCACCCGCAGCGCGGAGATGAACGCGCACCGCCGCGAGCGCGCCGGGTTCGCGGAACTGCGCGCCCTGTGCCGCGAAGTGGACGGCCTCGGCCTGGTGCTCGCCCACAGCGGAACCATGCTCGGCGTCCTCCTCGAAGCCCACGACCCGTCCCTCGCCGGCAAGACCGAGCACGTCCGGGCCGGCTGCGCCGCCCTCGGCGGAGAAGTGTCCGTACACCGGTCGCTGGGCGCCGGCGACAGCTGGACCCCGCCGGCGCCGGCCGCCCCGGCCCTTCCGTTGCGTCCCATCGAGCTGGAGATCTGAGCATGCTGTTCGACACCGTGACGGACGCGATCGGCGCCACCCCGCTGGTCAGGCTGCGCCTGGGCGAGGCCCGCGGCGTGGAGGTCTACGCCAAGCTGGAACTGCAGAACCTCTTCGCCATGAAGGACCGCGTCGCCCGCAACATCCTCCTGGAGGCCCGGCGGCTCGGCACGCTCCGCCCGGGCGCTCCCGTCATCGAGAGCTCGTCCGGCACGATGGCGCTCGGCGTCGCCCTCGTCGGCCGCTCCCTGGGACACGACGTCCACATCGTCACCGACCCGCGGATCGACCCCGTCACCCTCGCCAAACTCCGCGCCCTGGGCTGCCGGGTGCACGTCGTCGACGCCATGACCAGCCACGGCTGGCAGAGCGCCCGCCTGGAGCGGCTCGCCGAGCTGCTGGCGGAACTTCCCGGCGCCTTCTGGCCGCAGCAGTACGCCAACCCCGACAACCCGGGCGCCTACCGCACCCTCGCCGGGGAACTCCTCGCCGACCTGCCGGAGTTCGACACCCTCGTCGGGGCCGTCGGCAGCGGCGGCTCGTTGTGCGGCACGGCCCGCGCGGTGCGGGAGTCCCTGCCCGGGCTGCACGTGGTCGGCGTCGACTGCGTGGGCAGCGCCCTCTTCGGCCAGCCCGACGTGCCCCAGCGGCTCCAGAGCGGGCTGGGCAACAGCCTGCTGCCCAAGAACCTCGACCGCACCCTCGTCGACGAGGTCCACTGGCTCAACGACCACGAGGCGTTCGCCGCGACCTGGGACCTCGCCCGCGAGCAGCAGATCTTCGGCGGGAACACCTCCGGCTCCGTCTACCGGGTCCTGACCGACCTGGCCGGCCGCGCCGAGCCGGGCAGCCGGATCGTCGGCATCCTGCCCGACCGCGGCGACCGCTACGCCGACACCGTCTACAGCGAGGAGCACTGGGCCGAGCACGCCCTGCGCGAGGTGCCCACCGCGGCCGCGCCCGCCGCCGTCGCCACCGGCGAGACCGCCCGGACCTGGTCCCGCCTCGCCTACAGCGCGCCCGCCGGCATCCGTCGCCACCTGCTCTTCGTGGAGTCCAACACCATCGGCACCGGCATGATGGCCCTGGACCTGGCCCGCGAACTGGGCACCGTACCCGTCCTGCTGACCGCAGACCCCGACCGCTACCGGGGGCTCGCCGAGACCGGCACCGAAGTGCTCCGCTGCGACACCAACTCCGCCGCCGCGCTGCGCACGGCCGTCCAGGAGCGGTTCCGCCGGGAGGAGATCGCGGGCGTCACCACCACCAGCGACTTCTACGTACCGGCCGCCGCGCGGATCGCACGCTGGCTCGGTCTGCCCGGCAACCCGCCGGAGGCGATGGCCACCTGCCGGGACAAGGCCGCGCTCCGCGAGGCCCTGCGGGAAGCCGGGGTGCGCCAGCCCCGCTACGGACTGGTCCGCGAGGCGTCTGAGGTCGCGGCGGCCGTCGCCCGTACCGGACTGCCCTGCGTGGTCAAGCCGGCCGACGACTCCGGCTCGACCAACGTCCTGCTCTGCGCCGACGAGGCCGGGGCCACCGCGCACGCCGAGCGCATCCTCGCGATCACCACCAACGTGCGGGGCATGCCGACCGCGCGCACGGTGCTCGTCGAGGAGTACCTCGACGCGCCGGAGGTCAGCGTCGAGATGTTCACCTGGGACGGGCGCGCCGAGTGCGTCGGCATCACCGCCAAGTCGGTCACGGCGATCCCGCACTTCGTCGAGCACCGCCACCTGTTCCCGGCCCCGCTGCCGACGGCCGAGGCCGAGCGGATCACCGAGACCGTGACCGCCGCCCTCGACGCCGCCGGTGTCCGGCTGGGAGCCACGCACACCGAGGTCAAGCTGACCGCCGACGGCCCCGCGGTCATCGAGATCAACCCCCGGCCGGCCGGCGGGATGATCCCCGAGCTGATCCGCCTCGCCGGCGGCGTGCGCCTCCTCGAACAACAACTGCGCGCCGCCCTCGGACTGCCGCCGCAGCTGAAGCCCGAACACGGCGGCCACGCCGGGATCCAGTTCCTGCTCGCGGACGCCGACGGCGTCCTGACCGCCGCCGGTGGCACGGAGGCCGCCGCCGCGGTCGAGGGCGTCGAGGCGGTCACCGTCACCGCGGCGCCGGGCACGGCCGTACGCCGGCCCCGCAGCGCCTCCGACCGGCTCGGGCACATCATCGCCCGGCACCCGGACGCGGACGGCGTCCACACCGCCCTCGACGAGGCCCGGGCCCTGGTCCGCCTCCACGTCGAGGCGGCGCCGGCCGGCTGAGCCCGGTGCGCTGAACCCGGCCGGCGGCGCCCGGTCCGCCGACCCCGCTGCCCGCCGATTCCGCCCTGCCCGTCGATTTCCCCCGGCCGCTCACACCGCGGCTGCGGACCCCCTCCACCGGCCCGGCCCCGGCCCCCGCCCGGCCGGGCCGGCACCCGACGCGGTGTACGACCCGTACGACCGCACCCCGACACGTGAGGTGACCCGCCATGAGCAACCCCTTCGAGAACGACAACGCCGCCTACGTCGTGGTCCGCAACGACGAGCTCCAGCACTCCCTGTGGCCCGCCTCCCACCCCGTCCCGGCGGGCTGGACCGTGGTCCACGGCCCCGACGGCCGACGCGCCTGCCTCGACCACGTCGAGCAGGCCTGGACCGACATGCGCCCCGCCTCCCTCGTGGCGGCCCTCGCGGAGGCCGCGCCCCGTGGCTGACCACCTCCGGACCCTGCGGTCCCTCTTCGCCGACGTCCTCGGCCTCGCCGAGGTCGACCCCGGCCACAGCTTCACCGGACTGGGCGGGGACAGCATCCAGGCCATCCAGGTGGTCAGCCGGGCCCGCGCCGCCGGGCTCGTCGTCACCACCCGCGAGGTGCTGCGCTCCGAGAGCGTGACCGCGCTGGCCGCCGCGGCCCGTACGCCGGGCCGCGCACGGGCCGACGCCCGGCCGGCCGCGCCCCCGCGCCGCCTCGGCCCGCTCGCGCCCACGCCGATCATGGGCTGGCTCGGCGAACTCGGCGGCCCCGTCGACACGTACAACCAGTCGCTCGTGCTGCGCACCCCGCCCGGATTCGGCGCGGACGCCGCCGTGCGCACCCTCCAGGCCCTGCTGGACACCCACGACGTGCTCCGCATGCGGCTCCCCGACGGGATCGGGGCCGGCCGCGGCGAGCCCGAGCTGCCGCCCGCCGGCTCCGTCGCGGCCGGGGACCTGCTCGAACACGTCGACGCCCGGGGCCTCGACGACGAGGCGCTCCCCGCCCTGACCCGCGAGCGGATGCGGGCCGCCCGCCGGCTGCTCTCGCCCCGGGACGGCCGCATGCTGCGCGCCGTCCTCCTGGACCGCGGCGCCGGACGGCAGGGCCGGCTCGCGCTCGTCATCCACCACCTGGCCGTCGACGGCGTGTCGTGGCGGATCCTCCAAGACGACCTGCGGTCGTGCGGGACGGCCCTCGCCGAAGGCCGCGACCCGGTCCCCGAACCCGTGCACACCCCCTTCGCGCACTGGGCCGACCTGCTGCGCGCCGAGGCCACCTCCGGCCACCGGATGGCCGAGGCCGCCCGCTGGGCCGCCACCCTGCGCGAGGCGCCGCAGCCGCTGGCCGGGGTCCGCGCCCCGGGCGCCCTCGACCCGGAGAGCGCCGGCAACACCCACACCCTCACCCTCCCGCCCGACGTCACCGGCCCGCTGCTGACCACCGCGCCCGCGCTGGTCAACGGCACCGTCAACGACGTCCTGCTGACCGCGCTCGCCCTGGCCGTGCTCGGCTGGCGGCGCGCCGCGGCCGGCGGACCGGCCGACGGTCCCGGCGGCCCCGACGCGGACGGGGCCGTCCTCGTCGACGTCGAGGGACACGGCCGGGAGGACATCGCCGACGGCCTGGACCTCTCGCGCACGGTCGGCTGGTTCACCACCGTCTTCCCCGTCCGCCTCGCCCTCGGCCGGCCCGACCTCGACGACGCCCGGAGCGGCGGGGCCGCCGTGGGAGCCGCCCTGCGCCTGGTCAAGGAGGAACTGCGCGCCGTACCGGACAAGGGCATCGGCTTCGGCATGCTGCGCCACCTCAACAGCCGCACCGGCCCCGCCCTCGCCGGACCCGGCATCCCCGAGATCGGGTTCAACTACCTCGGCCGCTTCCCCATGGGCGGCGCCGCCGACTGGGACGCGGCCCCCGGCCACGCCTTCGCCCTCGACGACGCCGACGACGGGCTGCCGATGGCGCACGCCATCGAGGTCAACGCAGCCGCCCACGAGGGCGCCGACGGCCTCACCCTCAGCGCGACCTGGACCTGGGCGGGCAACGCCTACCCCGGGGAGCGCGTACGCGACCTGGCCCGGGAGTGGTTCACCATGCTGCGCGCCGTCGCCGCCCACGCCGCCCGCCCCGGTGCCGGTGGCCTGACCCCCTCCGACGTGTCCCTGGCCCAGGTCAGCCAGGCCGACCTCGACACCTTCGAATCCCAGCTCGGAGCCCTGCTGTGATCCCTCTGTCCCACGCCCAGCAGCGGCTGTGGTTCCACGCCCGCGAGGGCGCCGACGGCGCCGTCTACCACATCCCGGTCGGGCTGAGGCTGCGCGGCCCGCTCGACCGGCCCGCGCTGGAGGCCGCCCTCGCGGACGTGACCGGCCGGCACGAGGCCCTGCGCACGGTGTTCCCCGACGACGCCGGCCATCCCCGCCAGCACGTCCTCGAACCGGCCGCCGGGGCCCCCGCCCTCACCGTCACGGCCTGCGCGCCCGAAGCACACGCAGCGCAGGTCGCGCAGGCGGCGAACCGGCCCTTCGACATCTCCGCCGAACCGCCCCTGCGCGCGGAGCTGTTCGCCCACGCGGACGACGACCACTACCTGCTGCTGGTCCTGCACCACATCGCGGGAGACGGCCTCTCCCTGACCATCCTGGTCCGGGACCTGGCCGCCGCCTACACCGCCCGGCTCGCCCGGCAGTCGCCCGAGTGGCCCGAACTCCCCGTCCAGTACCCGGACTACGCGCTGTGGCAGCGCGAGGTCCTCGGTGCGGCGGAGGACCCCGCGTCCCTGCACGCCCGGCTGCTCGGCCACTGGACCGGCGCCCTCGCCGGCCTGCCCGAGGAGCTGGCCCTGCCCACCGACCGGCCGCGCCCGGCCGTCGCCACCCACCGGGGCGCCCTGGTGTCCGTCCGGACCGCGGCCGCCGCGCACGCCGGACTGGCGGACCTGGCGCGGGCCCGCCGCGCGACGCCGTTCATGGCCGTCCAGGCCGCCTTCGCCACCCTCCTCACCCGCCTCGGGGCGGGGACCGACCTGCCCCTGGGCTGCCCCGTGGACGGCCGCGAGGACGAAGCGCTCGCGGACCTCGTCGGCCTCTTCGTCAACACCCTGGTCGTGCGCGCCGACACCTCCGGCGACCCCTCCTTCGAGGAGGTGCTCGACCGGGTGCGGGCCGCCGCGCTGGAGACGTACGCCCATCAGGAACTCCCCTTCGAATCGCTGGTCGAGCGGCTCAACCCGGCCCGGTCGGCCTCCCGCCACCCCCTCTTCCAGGTGGCGGTCGCGGCCCAGCGCACCGAGGGCGGGCCCCCGCGCTTCGGGGACCTGCGGGTGGAGGAGGAGGCGGTGCGCACCGACACCGCCAAGTTCGACCTGACCCTGGAGGTCGAGGAGCTCCACGACGCGCAGAGCGGCGCCCCCCGGGGCCTCGGCCTGGCCCTGGAGTACGCGGCCGACCTGTTCGACGAGGCGACCGCCCAGCGCCTCCTGGACCGGCTCGTCCACGTGATCGACGCCGTCGTGCGCGATCCCGCCGCACCGATCGCGGCGCTCGACGTCCTGCTGCCCCAGGAGCGGGACGACCTCCTGGAGCACTGGCAGGGAGCCCCCGCCGCCCCCGACGCCCGCACGGTCCACGGGGCGTTCGCCGCGCGGGCCGCCGAGCACCCCGGCCGGCCCGCGGTGCTCTGCGGGGACCGGGAGACGACGTACGCCGAACTGGACGCCCGCTCCGGCCTGATCGCCGAGCGGCTGCGCGGGCTGGGCGTCCGTCCGGGCGAGGCCGTCGCCGTGCTGATGGACCGCTCCGCCGGCCTGGTCGCCGCCTGCCTGGGCGTGCTCAAGGCGGGCGCGGCCTACCTGCCGCTCGACGCCCGCGCCCCCCGGGCGCGCACGACGGCGGTGACCGCCGCCGCCGGGGCGGCCGTCCTGATCACCGACGCCCCGCAGGACGCCGCCGCCGCGGCGGGCACCCGGCACGTGCTGCGCCTCGACCCGGCCGACGGCGCCGCCGACGGCCCGCACGCCGCCGGGGCCGCGCCCGCCGGCCCCGCCGACGGCGCCCACCCCGACGCCCTGGCGTACCTGATGTACACCTCCGGCTCGACCGGAACCCCCAAGGGCGTCGCCGTCTCCCACCGGGAGGTCGTGGCCCTGGCCGGCGACCGGCGCTGGCGCGGCGGCGCGCACGAACGCGTCCTGTTCCGCTCCCCGCACGCCTTCGACGCCTCCACCTACGAGCTGTGGGTGCCGCTGCTGAACGGCGGCCTGGTCGTCGTGGCACCCCCCGGCGACCTCGACGTCGCGGAACTGGCCCGCCTCATGACCGAACAGCGGGTCACCGGAACCTTCCTGACCGCCACCCTGTTCAACGTGCTGGCCGACCGCTGCCCGGAGCAGCTCGGCTCGCTGCACGAGGTGATGACCGGGGGAGAGGCCGCCTCCCCGTCCATGGTCCGCCGGGTGCGCGAGGCCTGCCCCCGCACCACCGTCACCAACGCGTACGGCCCGACGGAGACCACCACCTTCGCCGCCACCCACGCCCTCGCGCCCGGACAGGACGCCCCGGAGGGCCCCGTGCCCATCGGGCGGCCGCTGGACGGCACCCGCCTCCACGTCCTGGACGAGCGGCTCGGCCTCGTACCGCCCGGCGTCACCGGCGAGCTCTACATCGCCGGGACCGGCCTCGCCCAGGGCTACCTGGGCCGCCCCGGACTGACCGCCGAACGCTTCACGGCCTGCCCGTACGGGCCGCCGGGCAGCCGGATGTACCGCACCGGCGACCTGGCCCGCTGGAACACCTCGGGCCAGGTGGAGTACCTCGGCCGCGCCGACCGCCAGGTGAAGATCCGCGGCCTGCGCATCGAGCCCGCCGAGATCGAGCACGCCCTGGCCGGCCACCCGGCGGTGGGACAGGCCGCCGTCACCGTCGTGGACGGTGCGGGCGGCCCCGCACTCGCCGGCTACGCGGTCCCCGCGGAGGGCGCCACCGCGCCCGGCCCGCAGGAGCTGCGCGAGCACCTGCGCCGCGAACTGCCCGACTACATGGTCCCCGTCACGATCACGCTGCTCGACGCGTTCCCCGTGACGTCCAACGGGAAGACCGACCTGGCCGCGCTGCCCGCCCCGGGGCCGGCCGCCGCCGGCCGGTCCTACGCGGCGCCGCGCACCGACGACGAGCGGGCCCTGTGCGCCATCTGGGAACGGGTCCTCGGCCACGAGCGGATCGGCGTCCACGACAGCTTCTTCGATCTCGGCGGGCACTCCCTGCTCGCCACCCGGCTCCTCGCGGAGATCAGGTCGCAGCTCGGCGCGGTGGTCGGCGTGCGCCAGTTCTTCACCGGCCCGACCGTCGCCGACCTGGCCGCCGTCCTCCCCGCGAGCGCCGCCGCGGACGAGCCGCCGATCATCCGCAGGGCGCGGCGCGGTCACCCGGCCTGACGCCCCGACGCCCACCCCTCCGACGAAGGAACACCACCGTGAACCACCCCCCGTCCGCTCCCGCCGCCGCCCGTTCCCTGGTCGAGGACGTCCTGCCGCTCTCCCCGCTCCAGGACGGCATCCTCTTCCACGCCCTGTTCGACGAGGAGGAACGCGACGTGTACGTCGCCCAGTTGCTCCTCGACCTCGACGGCCCCCTCGACCCGGCCCGGCTGCGCGCCGCCGCCGACACCGTGCTGGAACGGCACGCCAACCTCCGCGCGGGCTTCCTGCGCCGCGCCTCGGGCGAGCCCGCCCAGGTCGTCCAGCGCGGCGTACGGGCCCCCTGGGAGGAGACCGACCTGTCCGCCCTCTCCGACACCGGCCGGGCGGCCGCCGTCGCCGCCCTGCTCGACGAGGACCGGGCCCGCCGCTTCGACCTCGGCCGCCCGCCGCTGCTGCGCTTCACCCTGATCCGCACCGGCCCCCTCAGCCACCGGCTGCTGCTGACCTACCACCACATCCTGATGGACGGCTGGTCCTGGCCCGTCCTGGTGCGCGAACTGCTCGCCCTGCACGACGCGGACGGCCCGGACGCGGGGCTCGGGCCGGTCACGCCGTACGCCGCCTTCCTGAACCGCCTCGCGAGCCGCGACACGGCCGCCGCGCGGGACACCTGGACCCGGGCCCTGGACGGCCTCGCGGGCGGAACCCGGACCGCGCCCGTCTCCCCGCCGCCCGGCTCGGTCCTGCCCGACCGCGTCGAGACGTATCTGACGCAGCCGCTCACCGAACGCCTCACCGCCCTGGCGCGGGAGCACCGCATCACCGCCGGCACCCTGCTCCAGGGCGCCTGGGCGCTCCTGCTCGGGCAGCAGATCCGCTCCGACGACGTCGTCTTCGGCGCCGTCGTCAGCGGCCGCGACCCGGAGCTTCCCGGCGTCGCCGACATCGTGGGCCTGTGCATCAACACGGTGCCGGTCCGGGTCCGGATCGACCCGGAGGAGCCGCTGATCGCCCTGTTCGAGCGGCTCCAGGACGAGCAGGCACGGCTGATCGACCACCACCACCTCGGACTCGTCGAGATCCAGCGGCTCGCGGGCGCGGGCGAGCTCTTCGACTCCTGCGTCGCCTTCCAGAACTACCCCGTCGACGCCGCGGGCCTCGCCGCGCTCGGCGCCGGCGCCCTCCGGGTCACCGGAGTGGACCCGTACGACGCCGCCCACTATCCGCTCTCGCTGACCGCGATCCCCGGAACCCGGCTGCGCCTCCAGATCGACTACCGCCCGGACGTCTTCGACCGGGCCTCGACCCAGGCCCTGCTGGAGCGCCTCGCGCGGCTGCTGGAGGCCGTCGCCGACGACCCGACCCGCCCGGCGGGACGGCTTGACCTGCTGTCCGCGGCCGAGCGGCACCGGGTCCTGGTCGAGTGGAACGACACCGCCCGCGACGAGGACTACGCGGAGGTCGTGGAGCGCGTACGGCGGCAGGCCGAGCGCCGTCCGGACGCCGTCGCCACCACCGACGACGGCGGCCGCGAGCTGACCTTCGCCGAGCTGACGGCCCGCGCCGACGCGCTCGCGCTGGGCCTGCTCGCCGACGGCGTGGGCCCCGGCGACCTGGTCGCCGTCCTCAGCGAGCCCACCGCCCGGGTCCCCGTCGCCCTCCTCGGCATCCTCGGCGCCGGCGCGGCGTACGTCCCCCTCGACCCCGAGGGACCCGTCGCCCGCACCGCCGAACTCCTCGCCACCGGGGGAGCGGCCCGGCTGCTGGCCGCCCCCGAGCAGCGGGCCCGCGCCGAGGAGATCGCCGCCGCGGTCCCCGGCGGCCTGCCCGTCCTGGTCCTCGACGACGCGGCCGCGGCCCCGGGGGAGCGGCCCCCGTCGGCCGGCGGACCCGACGCCCTCGCCTACGTCTGCTTCACCTCCGGATCCACCGGAAAGCCCAAGGGCGCCATGGTCCACCGCCGGGGCATGAACAACCACCTCCTCGCCAAGCTCGACGACCTGCGGCTGACCGAGGACGACCGCGTGGTGATGAACGCCCCGCTCACCTTCGACATCTCGGTCTGGCAGATGCTCGCCCCGCTCATCACCGGCGGACGGGTCCACCTCGTCTCCCGCGACGTGGCCCGCGACCCCGCCGCGCTCTTCGACGACGCCGCGGCCCGCGGGACCACCGTCCTGGAGACGGTCCCCTCCTTCGTCCGGGCCGCCGTCGACCTCTGGGACACCGGTGTGCTCCCCCCGGAGCTCCCCGCGCTGCGCTGGTTCATCGTCAACGGCGAGGTGCTGCCGCCGGAACTGTGCACCCGCTGGTACGCGCGCCACCCGGCCGCCGCGATCGTCAACGCGTACGGCCTCACCGAGTGCTCCGACGACAACACCCACGCCTTCATCGGCCACGACGTCGACGCCCAGCTGGAGCACGGCAGGCTCCCCGTCGGCCGCCCCCTGCGCAACAACCGCCTGTACCTCCTCGACGCGGCCCTCGCGCCCGTCCCGCCCGGCGTCCCCGGCGAGCTGTTCATCGCCGGCACCGGCGTGGGACCCGGCTACCTCGCGGACCCCCGCCGCACGTGCGAGCGCTACGTACCCGATCCGTTCGCCGCCGAGCCCGGAAGCCGCATGTACCGCACGGGCGACCTCGCCCGGATGCGCGCCGACGGCCAGCTCGACTTCCTCGGCCGCCAGGACCACCAGGTCAAGATCCGCGGCAACCGCATCGAACTCGGCGAGGTGGAGACCGCGCTGCGCGCCGTCCCCGGCGTCGGTGAGGCCGTCGTCGCCGTGGACCGCGACCACGCCGCCCAGCAGCGGCTCATCTGCTACTTCACGGGCACCCCGGGCGCCGACGAGGTCCGCACGGCCCTCGGCCGCAGCCTGCCCAACTACATGGTCCCGTCGCTGTTCCTGCACCTGCCGGCCTTCCCGCTCACCACCAACGGCAAGCTTGACCGCAAGGCGCTGCCCGACCCGGCCACCGTCTACCGGCCCGCCGGACGGCTCCCCGGCACCCCCGCCGAGCAGACCGTCTGCGCGATCTTCGCCGCCGTGCTGGGACTCCCGGAGGCCGGCATGGACGACGACTTCTTCGCCCACGGCGGCCACTCCCTGCTGGCCACCCGGCTGACGGGCCGCATCGGCACCGAACTGGGGGTCCGGCTGAACATCCGCGACCTCTTCGAGACCCCGACCCCGGCCGGCATCGCCGCCCGCCTGACCGCCGCCGCGCCCGCGCCCTCCCGCCCGGCCCTGCGCCCGCGCGCCCGTGACCGCGCCTGACCCCGCCGCGGGCACGGGACGTGCCCGCCCGCGCAGCGCCCGCCCGTACATCCCAGGAGACACCCCCATGATCCGCACCGAGACCACCGTGCCCTCGCGCATCGCGCGCCAGGCCGGTCTCACCCCCGAGGCGATCGCGGTCCGCGGCCCGGACGGCGAGCTGACGTACCGCCAGTTCGACGGGCAGGCCCGGGCGGTGGCCCGCGAACTGCGCGCCGCCGGCGCCGGACCGGAGGACACCGTGCTCGTCGGGGCCCGCCGCGGCTTCCACTGGGCCGTCGGGCTGCTGGGCATCTGGTACGCGGGCGCGGCCGCCCTCCTCGCCGACCTGGACGCCCCCGACGAGCGGCTGCGCACACTGCTGGGGGCCGCGGGCACCCGCCACGCGGTCACCCCGGACGCCCTCGCGGCGGCCGAGCTGCAACGCCGCTGCGGAGCCGAGCTGTTCTGGGCGTCCACCGACCGGACCACGGACGCGAACGGCCGGAACCTCCCTCCGGACGGCGCGCCGCTGCCGGCGGACACCGCCCCCGGCTCCCTGGCCTACGTCCTGTTCACCTCCGGCTCCACCGGCCTGCCCAAGCCCGTCGCGGTCGCCCACGGGGGGCTGGCCGCACAGGTCCGGACCCTCGCCGAGCGCTACGGGCTGACCGGGGACGACCGCGTCCTGCAGTTCGCCGCCCCCGCCTTCGACGTGTCCCTGGAGGAGGCCCTGCCCACCTGGTGCACGGGCGGCGCCGCCGTCTTCGTCCGGGACAACGTCGTCTCGCCCGCCGAACTGGAGCCCTTCCTCGCGGAGGCGGGCGTCACCGTCGTGAACCTCCCCACCCCGTACTGGGCACAGTGGGCCAAGGACGTCGAGCACCGCCCCCGGCCCCTGCCCGCCACCCTGCGCCGCGTCGTGATCGGCAGCGACGCGGGCCGCACCGCCGACCTGGTGCGCTGGTCCGCCGCCGGCGGGCCGCCGGTGATCAGCTGCTACGGCCTCACCGAGTCCACCATCACCGCCACCTCCTACGAGCCCAACCCCGAGGCGCTCGCGGGGTTCACCGGCGACGAGGTCATCCCGCTGGGCGTGCCGCTGTCCGGCGTACGGGCCCACGTCCTGGACGAGGACCTGCGGGAGGCGGCCCCCGGCAGCGCCGGTGAACTGTACCTGGCCGGAGCCTGCCTGGCCCGGGGCTACCACCACCGTCCCGCGCTGACCTCGGAACGGTTCGTCGCCGACCCGTTCGCCGAAGGACCCGGCGAGCGCATGTACCGCACGGGGGACCGGGTCCGCCGCGCCCCGGACGGCACGCTCGTCTTCCTCGGGCGCGCGGACGACCAGGTCAAGATCAGGGGCCACCGGGTGGAGCTCAAGGAGGTCGAGGCGGCGCTCGCGGGCCACCCCGACGTGGTGGACGTGGTCGCCCGCGCCGTCGGCGAGCCGGGTGCCCCGCAGGTGGCCGCCTGGGCCGCCGTCGCCCCCGGCAGCCCGCTCACCGCCGAGGCGCTGCGCGGTCACCTTCTGGCCAGGGTGCCCGGATACCTCGTGCCGGCCCGTGTGACGCTGGTGGACCGGCTGCCGCGGACACCCGGCGGCAAGCTCGACCCCGGGGCCCTGCCCGCCCTCGCACCGCGATGAACCAGGTCCCCGCAGGACCACCCCGAGCCCAGACAAGGAACGAAGCCGTGTCCGTCCCCACCGACGAGTCCGCCCCCGCACCCGGACCCGTACCCGCAGCCGTCGAGGAAGGCGGCGGTCCCGCCCTGGAGCGCAGGCAGCGCCGGGACTTCCGCAGGTTCATGTCGTCCCACATCTGCAACGAACTGGGCGGCAGCATCACCTACGTCGCCCTGCCGCTCATGGCCGTCCTCACCCTGGACGCCTCGGCCCTGCAGGTGGGCCTGCTGGCCGCGGCGGAGCACGCGGCGTTCCTGCTGCTGGGCCTGCCCGCGGGCGCGTGGGTCGACCGGATGCGCCGCCGGGGCGTCATGATGGCCGCCGACCTGGCCCGGGCCGTACTGCTCACCGCCGTACCGGTGGCCTACCTGCTCGACCTGCACTCGATGGGGCTGCTGTACGCGGCGGCCCTGCTGCTGGGATGCGCCCGGCTGTTCGGCGACGTGGCCGACCAGAGCTACCTGCCGACCCTGATCGGCCGCAACACCCTGATCGCCGGCAACTCCAAGCTGGAGACGGTGCGGTCGGGCGCGGAATTCGCGGGGCCCGGCATCGCCGGCTTCCTGGTGCAACTCCTCGGCGCGGCCGGGACGCTGGCCGGACAGGCCGTCACCTCGCTGATCTCCGTCGCGCTGCTGGGCCGGATCGAGGCGCGGGAGGAGAAGCCCGCCCCCGCGCCGCGCCGGCACCTGCTGCGCGACATCCGCGAGGGCCTCGGTTACGTCCTGGGCCACCGCATCCTGCGGCTCATCGCCCTCAACACGGCCGCCGTCAACCTCTTCCTGAGCGCGGTCGTGGCGATCGAGGTCCTCTTCCTGACCCGGACGGTGGGACTGCCGCCCGCCGCCATCGGCTGGGTGCTCACGACGGCCACGATCGGATCGGTGCTGGCCGCCACGCTCACCGACCGGCTCACCCGGGCCGTAGGCGCGGCCCGCCTCACCTGGCTGTCCCTGCTGGTCACGATGCCCTTCGGCCTGCTGCTGCCGCTGGCCGACAAGGACTGGCGGATCGCCCTGTTCGTCCTCGGCTCGCTGGCCCAGTCGGCCGGCGTCACCGTCTACAACATCTGCCAGGTCACCTACCGGCAGACGGTCTGCCCGCCGCACCTGCTCGGCCGGATGACCGCCACCATGCGCTTCCTCGTGTGGGGCGTGCTCCCCTTCAGCGGCCTGATGGCGGGATTCCTGGGCGAACTGCTGGGCGTACGGGCGGCGTTGTGGGTCTTCACGGCGGCGCTCTCGGCGGCTCCGCTGGTGCTGCTCTGCTCCCCGCTGCGCCGGATGCGCGACTTCGAGGAGGACGCCGCGTACCGGAGCGGTCAGTAGGAGCGGTCAGTAGCCCAGCCGGAACGCCAGGTGGGTGAGCTGCGTGCGGTTCACGGCGCCCGTCTTGCTGCGCAGCCGCCGCAGGTAGGTGTCGACCGTGTGCGGGCTCAGGCCCATCCGCCGGGCGATCATCCGGTACGTGTCCCCCTGCGCGAGGTGCGCGAGGACCTCCCGCTCGCGGGGGGTCAGGGCGGGCAGTTCGCGCACGGGGGAGTCGAGCGTGGCGTCGAGCATGAGGGGCTCCGGTTTCCTGGTCTGGGTGGAGGGGCGGAACGGGTGCGTCGTCGGGATCGCGCCAATTCCGCAGCGGGGCCACCGAAGGGTCCGGTACCCGGCCGTTGTTCGTCCAGAACAGACTTTCGCCTTGCTTATCCTGGCGCCAGGGGGCGGGCACCTCACCAAAGTGCCTGGCAGTAAAGCGACCGGGGGCGAAACGGGCAATGTGGGGCCAATGCTAATTTCTGATGCGGTGTCTGATCCGAACGACATCGACCTCGACGTCTACGGCTGGGTGCTCGAACACCGCACGGTGGACGTGCAGGCGGTCGCCGCCGGGACCGGGCGCGACACGGACGAGATCCGGCTCAGCGTGGAGCGCCTGCGACGCTCCCGGCTCCTTCACGTGAGCCCCGACGAGCCGACGGTGGCCTTCGCGGTCGCTCCGGACACCGCCGCCTCGCAACTGGTGGCGCCCCTGGAGGCGCAGATCCGCGAGCGGCAGCGGGCGATCAGCGGGATCCGCGAGGACATCGGGCGGTTCGTACCGCACTACGTCCAGCGCCGCTCCGCCGGGGACTCGCTGGAGGTGCTGGGCGGCCTGGAGGAGGTACGGGGAGCCCTCAACCGGGCCTCGCTCGCCTGCACCACCGAGATGCTCAGCTCCCAGCCGGGCGGGGGGAGCCGGGTCCCGGAGGCGATGCAGGAGGCGCTGCTGCGCGACGAGGCGATGCTCGAGCGCGGCATCTCGATCCGCACCCTCTACCACCACACCGCGCGCTTCAACGGCCCGAGCCAGGCCTACGTCGAGGCCGCCTCCGCGCTGGGGGCGCAGTACCGGACCGCGCACGAGCTGTTCGGCCGGCTGATCGCCTTCGACCGGGAGCTGGCGTTCATACCGGTCAACGACGGCAGCTGGGGCGCCGTGGTGATCCGGGAGCCGTCCACCGTGGCCTACCTGTGCGACATCTTCGACCAGACCTGGGACCTCGCGTCCCCCTTCTCGAACGCCGTCGGCCAAGGGCTCGAAGAGGTGGCCCGCGAGATCCACGAGACCATCATCCGGCTCCTGGCAGCCGGGCTGAAGGACGAGGCCATCGCCCGCCGCCTGGGCATGTCGCTGCGCACGGCCCGCCGCCACATCGCCGACATCATGCAGGAACTCGGCGCGGGCAGCCGCTTCCAGGCGGGCGTCGCCGCCGCGGCGCGCGGACTCCTGGACGAGGACGCCGTGGCGGAGGCCGGAGTGAAGGCAGTGCCCACGGACTCCCCGGCCCCGGCTCCGTCCCCGGACTCGCCGGCCGCGGGCTGACGCGTACGCGCGCGTGCCCCGCCCCGCCCCGTCGGTGTACGGCCGGCGGGGCGGGGGCGCCGGGTGCCGTCTGTCACGCGTTCTCGTGTCTGTTGCCCGGGCGCCGGCCTGACGCATGCTCCTTCGACGACAGCTGTGGAGCCACGGCCGCGAACGCACCCGGTGCCGGGCGGCCGGCGCGGAGCGGCGGGCCGCGGGCGGAAGCAGGAGGGGCATCGAATGGACAGGCCGGACGAAGGCTGTGAACGGGCGGCGCCGCACCTGCGCGAGGTGGTCCTGTTCCTCTCGGTCCACGTGGGCCGGGCTCCGGGCGTGCTGTGGCCCGAGCACGACCATCCGGCGTTCGGCGACGACGCCGACTGCTCTGGTCCCGGCGGCTCCGCCGCGCATGCGGCGCGGCTGGACCGGTTCACCGCCGAACTGGGCACCCTGACCGGCCTGGCCGTCCGGACGGTGAGCGTCCACGCGGAGTCGGGCGGCGCCGGGGACCCGGGCCGCCCGGTCGTGCGCGCCGGTGCGGTGTCCGACCGCGACCACCTGCTGATCCGCCAGGTGACGGGCGCCGGTACCTGGCGGCTGGCCGGATCGCGCGAGGACGGCCGGCCCGGGGCCTTCCGGTGCCGGCTGCTGCCCGGCGAGGTGCTGTACGTACCGGCGGGGTGGTCCCACCGCGCCGAGTGCACGCCGCGCGCCCGGTACGCCGTCATCGCCCTGCGGCAGCCGTCGGACTGACGGTGCGCGGCGCGGAAACGGGGGAGGGAGACCCGCGACCGCGGGTCTCCCTCTCCTGATGTCCGCCACGGCCCTCGGGCCGTCGCGGTCAGCCGCCCCAGGAGCTGTCGGTCGGGTCGCTCAGCCGGATGCCGCCGGTGCTCGTGCCGACGGTGACCACGGCGCCGGAGGGCGTGCGGATCTGGCGTACCCCGGTCGTCGTGGCGGCGCCGCTCTCGCCCGTGGTCGCCGCCGTGACGGTCCCGTCCGCGGCCTGTGCGGCGGTGGCCGGCAGCAGCAGGGCGGACGCCGTGACGGACAGGGCGATGACGAAGCGCTTCAACATGGGTTCCCCAGGGTTCAGGTGATGTGGTGCGGACGCGGACCCGGCCTTGTGGGCGATCCGCGCCGGTCGGTCGGTGCAGAAACAACCTTGCCGTGTGCCGGGGTCCCCGTGGGCGATCCGGGCGGTCATCAAGCTGCCTGGCCCGAAGGTGAGGGGCGGCACATCCGGGCAAAGCGGTGCGATCCAGGCAGAGTTGTGTGCGATATGTGTATGAGAGCGCTTTCAAAGGCCCGTCGCACGCCGGCTCGACCGCGTGGCTGCAGGATGCAGACCGCCCCGACCGGGCCCGGAAGCGAACACGGGCCGGGGCGGGGCGGGGCGCGGAGTCAGCGGGGGAGGGCGGCGATGATCGCCTTGCCCGGGCCGAACTGCGGCTGGACGACGGTCACCGACTGGGCGAGGCGCTGGACCAGGGGCCAGCCGAACCCGCCGGTCCGGCCGGAGAGGTCGGGGCTGCGGTCCTGGGGGTGGGCGGAGCTGGGGTCCTCGACGGTGACCTGGATGAGGTGGCGGTCGGCGCGCAGGTGCAGCGCCGTCACCGAACCGGCGTGACGCAGGGCGTTGGTGACGAGTTCGGACACCAGCAGCAGCACGTTCTGGACGGTCGTCTCCGGCGGGGGCGGATTCAGGTCCGCCAGGAAGCCGCACGCGGCGTCGCGCGCCTGCGCGGCGCGTTCGGGCCTGCAGGTGCACTCGAGCGGATGGTCGGTGGGAGGGCCCTCGACCAGGTTCAGGTTCTGCATGGCGTTCACCCCGTTCTGCGGCGGCCCCGTCCACGGGCCTTTCCCGCGCTGACCCCGCGGGACGGGTCCGGGAGCCGGGCTCCCGGGTGTCGTCAGTTGGTGGCGAGCATGCCCTCGCGCAGGCGGGAGAGCGTGCGGGTCAGGAGGCGGGAGACCTGCATCTGGGAGATGCCGAGGCGCTCGCCGATCTGGGCCTGCGTCATCTCCTGGCCGAAGCGCATCTGGATGATGAGCTTCTCGCGTCCCGCGAGCTGCTCCAGCAGGGGCGCGAGGCTGTGCAGGTCCTCGAAGAGCTCCATGGCCGGGTCGTCTTCGCCGAGCGTGTCGGCGAGAGCGCGCGGGGCGCTGTCGGAGGACTCGTCCTGGTCGTTGTCGAGGGACTGGCTGGAGTGGCCGTTCGCGGCGACGAGGCCTTCGATGACCTCGTCGTCGGTGAGGTTCAGGTGGGTCGCCAGCTCCCGGACCGTCGGCGCGCGGTCGAGGTCCGCGCTGAGCTCCTCCTTGCCGCGGGCCAGCTGGATGCGCAGCTCCTGGAGCCGCCGCGGGACGTGCACCGCCCAGGTCGCGTCGCGGAAGTGACGCTTGATCTCCCCGGTGATGTAGGGGAGCGCCAGGGTGGTGAACTCGTTGCCCATGGCCGGGTCGAAGCGGTCGATGGCCTTGATGAGGCCGATCGTGCCGACCTGGATCAGGTCCTCGATGTCGGTGCCGTCCGTGCGGTTGCGGAAGCGGCGCGCCGCGAACTGGACCAGCGACAGGTTCATCTCGATCAGCGTGTTGCGGACGTACTGACGCTCCGGGGTGCCTTCCTCCAGGGTGCTGAGGCGGAGGAAGAAGACCTTCGACAGGGCGCGGGCGTCGGCCGGAGCGACCTCGCGGGCGTTGTCGATGCGGGGCAGCTGCGCCGGCACCGAGGCTTCCGCCGAAACCTGCTGGGTCGTGGCGGCGGCTGTCTGCTGCGTGGCGACGATGTTCACTGTCCGCTCCCTGGCGTGATCTCGACTTCATGGCCGGTGGCATTCCCCGGTGCCGCGGCCGGTGTGGCTGCGCAGCAAGAGCATCGCTTGTCGGGAGCACACCCGTCAAGCAATACGTGAAAAACTTTTCGTGAGTCGTGTTGCGTGAAAGCTGTTTGGTGTGATGAATCCCTCCAAATGGCGCAAAACGCCTCGTCTTTGTCGACATTTACCCGTCCAGGGCAGACGTGGCACGGGATCCGCGGCCCGGGGTGACCGGGATGCCGGCCGATCGGCCGATGAGGTGCCCGTCGCGTCTTCCGTAGCCTGGATCGCGTACGTGAGACCGGGGGGCCGAGCACGAGCGGAAGAGCGCATTCATGGGCATCGTCAGCAGTTCCGGGTCCCGGCGGCGGGCAAGCGTCACCGTGGCGGCCGCCGTACTCGGCCTCCTCGCCGCGGCGGGAGCCCCGGCCCTCGCCGCGACGGACGTCCCCGCCGGCCGGAACCCCGCCCGGCCGCCCGCCGGCAGCGCCCCCGCAGGCGCCCCCGCAGCCGCAGCCGCCGCCGCGAAGGTTCCGCTCGGCATCTCCCGCCTCGCCGAGGGCCCCGGCCGCGGCATCGCGATCACGATCGACGACGGCCCGGACCCCCGCTGGACGCCGCAGGTCCTCCAGGTGCTCAAGGAGAACCACGTCAAGGCGACGTTCTGCATGATCGGGACCGAGGCGCGCGCGCACCCCGACCTCGTCCGCCAGGTCGCCGCCGCCGGGCACCGGCTGTGCGACCACTCCGTCGACCACGACGTGACGATGGACCACAAGCCCGTCGCCTACCAGAAGCAGCAGATCCTCGAGGCCAAGGACATGATCGAGAAGGCGGCCCCGGGCGTAGCCGTCGACTACTACCGGGCTCCCGGCGGCGCGTTCACGCCGGACAGCCGCGTCATAGCCGCCGCGAGCGGCATGCGGCCCCTGGGATGGAGCGTGGACCCGAAGGACTGGAGCAGGCCGGGCCTGCCGGCCATCGTGTCCGCGGTGGAGAACGGCCTGCCCCCGCAGCCGACGGTGCTCTTCCACGACGGCGGCGGTGACCGCAGCGAGACGGTCGCGGCGCTGAAGGAGTACCTCCCCTGGCTCGCCGCACGCGGCTACACCTTCACCTTCCCGGACCGCACCACCCCGTGACCCGCCGCCCCTGACCCCCCGCCCCGCAGCGTGCGTGAGGGCCCGTGGCAGTCAGGGGATGACGTGGGCGGCGATGGTGCGCGCGCTCGTCAGGGGTTCGGTGTGCGTCGTGTCGACCTCCAGGTCGTAGACGACGCCCCGGTGGACCAGGTCCGCCTGGGACGAGGCCATCCCCCGGACCCGGTCGCCCCGTGCGAGCTCGCGGCCCGCCGCCACCGCGCCGTCGCACCTGACGCCGACCCACAGCACCTCCAGCGAGCCGACGGCCTCCCGCCACCGCCGCTGGGACGCCGCCCCGCCGAGGAACACGTCGTCGACGACGATCCGGGCGCCGGCACGGGCCATCGCGGCGATACCCTCGGTCCAGGCCGCCTCCAGCGTCCGGAAGTCCGCGCCGACGCTGACCCGGCCGTCCGCCGCGATCTCGATCCCCGCGTCCGATTCCCGCATGGCCGCCGGCAGCGCGTCGACGAACGCGTCACAGCCGAACGCCAGCCACGGATCCGGCAGCACGGCCTGCAGGCACCGCACGATCCCGGACTTCCCCGAGCTGGAACCGCCGTTGAGAATGATCATCCGAGTCGTCACCGCGCCACCGTAGGGGAATCCGCCACGGCACGAAACGGATTTCTCCGGACGGCGCGGACGGGACCGGAAACGACAGGAGGGCCCGGATCCGTAAGGATCCGGGCCCTCCTGGGCAGTAGCGGGGACAGGATTTGAACCTGCGACCTCTGGGTTATGAGCCCAGCGAGCTACCGAGCTGCTCCACCCCGCGTCGGTGAACACCACCCTACGGCACCCCGCGGCGCCCGAGCGCCACCCCCCGGGTCAGGCCGCCGTGGCGCTCGGCTCGGCCCCGGCCTCCGCCCCGCGGGCCGCCCGCTGATTCAGCGCGTCCTCGTCGGCCTGCGCGTCGTACGAGATCAGCTTCGGCAGCAGCGCCGCCAGCACGGCCACCGAGGCCACACAGGCCAGGCCGCCGCTCCAGAACGCCGTACGGGTGCCCGTCCAGCCCGCCATGGCACCCGCCCGGACCTGCCCGAGCTGCGGGCCGACGCTGTACGAGAGGACCTCGATGCCGGCCAGCCGCCCGCGCAGTCCCTCCGGGATCGTCTGGTTCCAGATCGTGCTGCGCCCCAGCCCGCTCAGCATGTCGCCCGCGCCCGCCACCGCCAGGCACAGCAGCACCGGCCAGACCGTCGTGAACCAGCCCGCCGCCGCGATGGCCAGCCCCCACGCCGCGGCCCCGCACACCACCAGCAGCCCGTGCCGGCGTACCCGCGACACCCAGCCGCTCGTCAGGCCCAGCACCAGCGAGCCCACCGCACCCGCCGCGTACATCAGGCCCAGCGCCCACACGGCGTCGAGCTCGTCCGCGAGGAACGGCAGGATCGCGTTCGGGAACGCGAAGAACATCGCCGCCAGGTCGACGGCGTACGTCCCCAGCAGCACCGGACGGCTCCACGCGTAGCGCGCGCCCTCCGCGATCCCGCGCAGGGACGGACGCTCGGCGTCCTTCACCGGCGGCGCCGGGGCCAGCCGCAGGCACAGCAGCACCGAGACGAGGAACCCGGCGACGGTCACGGCGTAGGCCGAGGCGTAGCCCGCGAACGCGACGACCAGCCCGGCCAGCGCCGGACCGGCGATCGCCCCGAACTGGTAGCGCAGCCCATTGAGCGCGGCGGCCGCCGCCAGCTGGTCGTGCGGCACGATCCGCGCCATCAGCGAGTCCAGCGCCGGCCGCTGCAGACCGGTGAGCGCCGACACGCCCGCCGCGACCACGTACAACGGCCACAGCAGCGGGTCCGGCAGGAGCGCGTTCACCAGCAGCACCAGGGCGAGCACCCCGAGCCCGGCCTCGGTCAGCAGGATCAGCCGCCGCCGGTCCACGGCGTCGGCGAGCGCGCCCCCGTACAGACCGCAGACCACCAGCGGCACCAGCTCCACCGCGCCCATCGCCCCGACCGCCAGCGGCGAGTCCGTCAGGTGCTTGATCTGCAGCGGCAGCGCGATCATCGCCATGAACGAGCCGAAGAAGGTGACCGTGCCCTGGTAGAACAGCAGCCGGAAGTCCCGGCCGGAACGCCAGGGAGAGAGGTCGGGCAGTACGGCTGCCCAGCGGGAAGTGCTCACGACGGTCCATCGTCCGCGCCGGCGGACGCCCCCCGCAACGCATTTGTCCGCCCCGGACGGGCGAATCCGGCACCGGGCGCGTGCCAAGGCGGCCGCGCGGTGGCAGCCATGGGACATGCCACCGGTGTCCGCTTTCCTGCGTACGGCCGCGTCCTACGCCTGGCGCCTCCTGGTCGTGGGGGCCGCCGTCTACGCGGTCTTCGCCGTGCTCGGCCGGTTCCACGAGATCGCCGTCGCGCTCTTCCTCGGCCTGGTCGTCACGGCGCTGCTGTCCGTCCCCGTCCGGCAGCTGGAGCGCTTCATGTCCCGGCCCCCGGCCGTCGCCGTCTGCCTGATCGGCAGCGCGGTGCTGCTGCTGGGCGGGCTGGCGCTGGTCGGCGAGGCGGTGGCGGGGGAGAGCACCACCCTGGTACGGGAGTTCCGCGCGGGCCTCGACAGCATCGAGGCGTGGCTGGAGCGGCCGCCGTTCCGGCTGAACCCGGGGGCGCTGGCGGACCTCCAGACGCGCCTCGGGGAGTACCTCTCCAGCCACCGGTCCACCCTGGTCAGCACGGCGCTCAGCGGGGCCGGGCACCTGGTCGAGGTCCTGACCGTGGTCGCCCTCGCGCTCTTCTCCTCCGTGTTCTTCCTGAACGGCGGCGACCGCCAGTGGTCGTGGTTCTGCGCGCAGCTGCCCGACGCCCCGCGCGAGCGCGTCGCGGTCGCCGGGCGGGCCGCCTGGCGCACGTTCACCGGCTACACCCACGGCATCGTGCTGATCGCGGCGACGAACGCGCTCCTCGTCGGGGTGGCCCTGTACTTCCTGGGCGTCCCGCTGGCCGTTCCGCTGGCGCTGCTGGAGTTCTTCGCGGCGTTCGTCCCCCTCGTCGGCTCGCCCGTCGCGCTGGCGGTCGCCGCGGTCGTCGCGCTGGCCGCGAAGGGGCCGGTCACCGCGGCCGTGGTGGTCGCCCTGATCGTGGTCATCGGCCAGATCGAGGGACACCTGCTGCATCCGCTGGTGATGAGCTGGGCGGTCCGGCTGCACCCGCTCGTGGTGGCGGTCTCGGTCATCGCCGGGGCGATCGCGGCCGGGGTGGTGGGCGCGGTCGTCGCGGTCCCGCTGGTCTCGGTGACCTGGTCGGTGTACACGGCCCTGCGCGACGCCCGCCTCGGAACGGCCGCGGGCCCCTGACGGCCTGCGCGCCGACGGCGCCCCGGGCTCTCGTCGCCCCGGACCGCCGTCCGGGCACGACCCGGCCTGGGCCGTGTCTTTCGGATCATGGCGGGCCCGGGCTGCCCGGCACCGCGCCTCGCGGCGTTCTCGTCGGTCGCCGACACACCACGTCGGCTCCCTCCTCGGCCTTGCGATGCACGGCACCGGACAGCCCGGCCTGATCCGCCCTGATCCGAAAGGCACGGCCTAGCCGCCCCCCGGCCGTCCGGGCAGCCGGCTGTCGTCGTGGCGCGCCGCCCCGTCGAGTTCGGCGTCGAGGGCGACCGCCGCGGTGATCAGGGCGAGGTGGGTGAAGGCCTGCGGGAAGTTGCCGAGCTGCTCGCCCGTGGGGCCGATCTCCTCGGCGAAGAGCCCGACGTGGTTGGCGTAGGTGAGCATCTTGTCGAAGCCGTAGCGGGCCTGCTCGATCCGCCCCGCCCGGGCGAGGGCGTAGACGTACAGGAAGCTGCACAGGGAGAACGTGCCCTCCGCCCCCTGGAGCCCGTCGGGCGAGGCGGCCGGGTCGTAGCGGTAGACGAGGCTGTCGGAGACGAGCTCGTCCTCCATCGCGTCGAGGGTCGAGAGCCACCGCGGGTCCCGGGGTGCGATGAAACCGACGAGGGGCATCAGCAGGAGCGAGGCGTCCAGGACGTCGCTGCCGTAGTGCTGGACGAAGGCCCGCCGCTCCGCGCTCCAGCCGCGGGTCATGACCTGCTCCAGCACGGCGTCGCGGGCGGCCGTCCACCGGACCAGGTCCGCCGGCCGGGCGTTGGCCGTGGCCTGGCGGATGCCGCGGTCGAAGGCCACCCAGCACATGAGGCGGCTGTACGTGAAGTCCTTCTGGCCGCCGCGGGTCTCCCAGATGCCCTCGTCGGGGCGGTCCCAGTTGTCGCACAGCCAGTCCAGCACCTCCGCGCAGCGCACCCAGCCGTCGTACCCGATGATGTTGGCGACCTGCCCGGTCGGGGCGAGGGCGTAGACGGCCTCGCCGTAGATGTCGAGCTGGAGCTGGCCGGCCGCGCCGTTGCCCGCGCGGACCGGGGCGGAGCCCCGCCAGCCCTCCAGGTGGTCGAGGACCTCCTCGGTCAGGTACGGGTCGCCGTCCACGCGGTACATGATCTGCAGGGGCTCGCCGTTGGGGGCGCGGCCCTCCGCGAGCCGGTGCCCGAGCCAGTCGCGGAACGCGTTCGCCTCCTCGGTGAAGCCGAGGTCGCGCATGGCGCGGACCGAGAGGGAGGCGTCGCGGACCCAGGTGTAGCGGTAGTCCCAGTTGCGTTCGCCGCCCTCCTGCTCGGGAAGTCCCATGGTGGCGGCGGCGATCGGCGCGCCGGTCGGCGCGTACGTCATCAGCTTGAGGGTGATGGCGGAGCGGTTGACCATCTGCTGCCACCGCCCGCGGTACGTGCAGCGTCCGATCCAGCCGTGCCAGAAGCGGCGCACGCCGACGAACATGTCCACCATGTCGGCCATGGTCACCGGCGGCGGGGCCGCGCCACGGGCGTCACAGACCGTCAGGACCACGGCCGCGTGCTCGCCGGCCTCCAGGGCCACCGCGGCGCGCACGTCCGGGCCGTCGGTCTCCAGCGACAGCGGACCGACCGCCTGCAGGTGCGCGGTGATGCCCGGCCCCTCGAAGCGCGCGGTGGCGCCGTCCGAGGTCAGGGCGTGGGGGAGTCGGCCGTAGTCGAAGCGGGGGCGGCACTCCACGGTGAAGCGCACCGTGCCGCGGACGACCCGCATGAACCGCACGATCCGGTGCCGGTCGGTGACGGTGTGCGGATCGTGGACCGGCATGAAGTCGACGACCTCCCCGACGCCCTCGGGCGTGAGGAAGCGGGTGATGAGGATGCCGGTGTCGGCCAGGTAGAGCTGGCGCGTGGTGACGGCGGGCGGGCCGTACGCCGCGCCGGGGCCGCCGTCCGGGGCGGGGGGTGTCTCCGGGGCGTCGGCCGTGATGGCGAAGTGGCCGCCGCGCTCGTGGTCGAGGAGGCCGGCGAAGATGCTCGGCGAGTCGAAGCGGGGCGAGCAGAACCAGTCGAGCACACCGTCGGACGAGACCAGCGCACAGGTCTGGAGGTCACCGATCAGGCCGTGCTCGGCAATGGGCGGGTAGCGGCGCATCGGCCCTCCGGGGTTGGCGGCTGCTGCGGAGACCCCCAGGGCGCGGCGGGGGCCACGGCCTGGGGGCGGGTCACGCGGGGGTTCTCGTGCGCCGGGTCTCCCCGGGTCCACGACCGGGCCGCGTGTGCGGCGTACGGGGACGGCGGGGCCGTGGCTGGCTCCGTCACGCGGTGCGGGAGTCCTGGCGGATGCTGCCGGTGCACAGGGCCCAGATGACGAAGAGGCCGATGGCGATCGACACGATGGCCCAGATCGGCGTGTAGGGCAGCCACATGAAGTTCAGGATCACGCTGACCCCGGCCAGGGCCACACCCATCGCGCGGGCCCAGAGGGCTCCCTTGAAGAGGCCGGCGCCGACGATGATCAGGATGATGCCGAGGACCAGGTGGATCCAGCCCCACGCCGTCACGTCGAACTTGAAGGTGTAGTTCCCCACGCGGGAGTAGACGTCGTCCTCGGCGATCCCGGTGATGCCCTTGATCACGCCGAGTACGCCGTCCACGAGGAGCAGGACGGCGGCGAACACGGTGCCGCCGGCCGCCCAGGCACTGCCGGTGTCGTACGACCGGTGCGGGGCGGGGTTGGAGGGCTGGGGTGTCGTGTGCTGGGCCACGGGATGCTCCTTGACCTGAGGGAACGCCGCTTCAGGCGCGACTTCAGCCTTCGTCCGGGGCCGGGGGAGGGACACCGGAGCGCGGCCGTTCGGGTGAATCCGCTCCGCGGGCCCGCTCCGGATCCGTGGCGTCCGCCGGCCGGCGGGGCGCGCCCGCGGAAACACGTCCCGTACCGTCCGGGTTCTCCGCGCAGGCCCCTGACCTGCGCAATGCGGTGCCGCGCCCCTCCGGGCCGTCACGCGCTCCAGGAGGATCCGGGGGCGGCGGGCAGCGCGAGGCCGTCGAGGCGGCCGGTCACGACCAGGCCGCCGTCCGGGGTCCGCCGGGCCAGGACGCCGGTGCGGAGGTAACCGGCGGCGGTGAAGGCGCGCGCGTTGTGCTCCGGCGCCCGGTAGTAGCCCCGCGGGGTGTACGGGCCGCGGGCGAGGAGCTCGCCCGGCTCCCCGTCGGACACCTCGCGGCCGTCGGCGCCGACCAGCAGGACCTCGTCGTCGGGCGAGAGCGGTCGGCCGTGCGCGGGGGACGCGGCCCCGTCGGGACCGGCGGGCCGGGTGAGGACGAGCGGCCCCTCGGCCCCGCCCAGGACCTGCTGCGTACGACACCCCCAGGCGGCGCCGATCCGTTCGGCCGTCGCCGCTTCGGGGTCCGGGTCCGGGTACGCGGCGCCGACCTGCACGAGGCGCAGGGAGGCGCCGTCGGCCCGTACCGCGGGGGGCGCGTCCAGCCAGAGGCGGGCGACGGAGGGAGCCAGGGAGGCGACGGTGACCCCCTCCCGTGCGACGACGGGGAGGCACGCGGCCGGGTCGGGGTCCTCGACCAGGACGACGGTGCCTCCGACGGAGAGGGTGCCGACGATGCCGGGGGCGCCGAGGACGAGGTTCGACGCGGCGGGCAGCGCGGCGAGGTACACGTCGTCCCCGGTGAGCGACACCAGCTCGGCGGCGGCCCGCGCCTGGTTAGGCGTAGTCGTCGTGGGTGCGCGGGACGAGCCGGGGTGCCTCTCCGGCGCCGCCGGAGAGCAGCAGGAGCGCCACCTGCCCGGCGCTCCGCTCGGGCACCCGGTCGGGCGGGGAGTCGACGGAGTCCAGCGGGAAGTAGTGGCAGCCCGCCGGGTCGGTCGTGAAGCCGCCGTACGGGGACTCCTCGCCCGGCGCGTCGAGGGGGAACACCCGCCGCAGGAACGGGCCTTCGGCGGCGATGTCCGCGGCCATCGCCGTGTGGTCGAAGCCCCGGTACGCGGTGGGGGCGACGTAGCCGACCGCCTGGGCGAGCCGCACCAGGGGGGACACCTCGGCCGCGCGGTACGAGACCGGGCAGAGCACGGGGACGACGCCGGCGCGCATCAGCGCGAACACGGTGACGACCGACTCGGGGACGTTCGGCAACTGGACGACGACCCGCTGCCCGGGCCGCAGGCCGCGCAGCCGGAATCCGGCGGCCATGCGGTCCGCGCGCCGGTTCAGGTGCGCGTAGGTCAGGCGGGCGCCGCCGTGCACCAGCGCGGTCCGCGGCCCGTACCGCACGGCCCAGTCGCGCAACAGGTCGTCCAGCGTGTGGCCGCGCCAGTGCCCGGCCGCCCAGTAGTGGTCGACGAACTCCTCGGGCCAGGGCGTACAGCCCTCCAGCACCGCAGCCATGCGCGTCTCCCCGTCCCCCGCCGTCCCGGTCCCGGCCATCCAAGCCGCCCGCCCGGCGGGCCACCATGGGCGTGACGAACCACGGACGCCGCACTCCGTCGGCGGAAAGCCCAAGGGGCGCCGCTGACCAGGAGGTTCACCGCCTTCGGGGCCCGGCCACCGGGCGCCTCGTCCTCGGAACCCCGTGCTGGGAGACCCGTCTCGGGACCCCGTCCTCACGGCCCCGCGGCGGACGAGCACGCGCTGCCCGGAAGCGGACAGCGCGGACTCGGCCGGCGAGATCCGAACGGGACGGCCTGGGCCGTCTCTTTCGGATCTTGCCGGGCCCACGACGCCTGGCACCGCGCCTGGCCGCACTGCCGAGGCGACCACGTACGGCCCAGTACGCGAACGCCCCGACAGCACGCCCAGACACGGCACCAGACGCCGCGGGCTCGGCCGACAAGATCCGAAAGAGACGGCCTAGTACCGCAGTGCCGTGCCGGTCTCCGCCGTGACCGTGCCGGACAGCTTGTGCGTGCTGCGCGCGCTGCCCTGCCCCGTCGCGTTGCCGGGCACGTCCGAGACCGTCACCACGACCGTGTCGAGCAGGTTGCCGCTCTCGTCCTTCATGTTCACCTGCACGGCGAACGACTTCGCCGAGCCGTCGGTGTTCTTCACGGAGACGGGCACCGTCGTGAAGCCCTCCCCGTCGGTCGCGGGCGCCCCCAGGGTCACCTCCGCCTTCGCGTCCACACCGTCCTTGACCTCACCGAGCTTGTCCTTCGCCACGGCGGCGGCCGACGCCGCCGCGTCCGAGGCCTGGGACGCCGCGGACGAGACCGCCGCCCCCGCGGACTCCACGGCCGACGCGGCCTTCGAGGCAGCGGCGCCCGGATCGCCGTCACCCGAGCAGCCCGCCGCACCCAGAGCGAGCACCGCCACGGCCGCACCGGCCAGGCCACGCATCCACACCATCGCCATCACGCCTCCTGAAGTTGTTCGTTCCGTCCAGTCAAGGCCGTGACCGCCCGCACGCGGGGCACCACCCGCACGCCATCCGGGTGACGTCCCGCGCGGCCGCCGCCGGGGCCGCCCCGGGGCCCGCGGCGGCCGTCCCGGGCCGTCCCCGGGGCGTCCCGCCCAGGGGATAGTCTGTGCGGGTGGAGGCGGCTGACCGGCGAGAAGACGACGGACCCCGTGCCGGGCGGCCGGGTACGGGCGACGCGCGGCTGATGGCCGTCGCCCGCCACCTGCGCCACATCAACGGCGCGATGAACGGCCTGATCCACCGCTTCGCCGGGGAACAGGGCCTGCACGCCACCGACATCCAGGCGCTGGCCGCGATCCTGGACGCCCCGTCCCCGCTGACCCCCGGAAAGCTCGGACAGCACCTCGGGATCACCTCGGGCTCCGTCACCGCCTGCCTCGACCGCCTGGAGAAGGCGGGACACGTCCGGCGCGTCCGGGACTCGGCCGACCGCCGCGTCGTGCACCTCCACTACGAGCCCACGGCCCGCAAGGTCGCGGCCGATCACTTCCGGGTGCTGGCCCGCGCCACGGAACGCGCCCTGGAGCGCGCCGGTGAGGACGACGCCGCCGCCGCGCTCCGCTTCCTCGCGCTGCTCGGCGAGGAGTTCTCCGCGGGCGGGGCCGGAGGCGCCACCGGGGCCTGAGCCCGCTGCCCCGCCCGCGCCCGCCGGCGCACGTGCAGGACGGGCAGGGCGGGCAGGACGGGCGGCACCGGCTCCGCGGGCTCAGTCCGTACGCGCCGCCGCGGGCTCGCGCTCCGGGGCCGGGGCGGCGGTCCGGCTCAGCCGGCCGGGCCACCAGGCCCGGGGGCCGATGTCCAGGACCAGCGCGGGCACCAGGAGCGAGCGGACCAGCAGGGTGTCCATCAGCACCCCGAACGCGACGATGAACGCGATCTGGACCAGGAACGCGAGCGGGATCACCCCGAGGGCGGCGAAGGTGGCCGCGAGCACCACCCCCGCCGAGGTGATCACACCGCCCGTGGCCGTCAGCCCGCGCGTCACGCCCTCGCGGACCCCGTGGCGCAACGATTCCTCGCGCACCCTCGACATCAGGAAGATGTTGTAGTCGACGCCCAGCGCCACCAGGAAGACGAACCCGTACAGCGGGACCGAGGAGTCGGTACCGGTGAAGCCGAGGACGTGCCGGAACACCAGCGCCGAGACGCCCAGGGTGGCGAAGAAGTTCAGGGCGACCGTGGCGACCAGCAGCAGCGGCATCACCAGTGAACGCAGCAGTCCGATCAGGATCAGCAGGATGACGGCCAGGACCACCGGGACGATGAGCGTGCGGTCCCGTTCGGCGGTCCGCTGCGTGTCGTAGGCCTGCGCGGTGTAACCGCCGACGAGGGCTCCGGCGTCCGGCACCGCGTGCACGGCCTGCCGCAGCCGCACCACGGTCGCCTTCGCCGCGGCGGTGTCCGCCGGGTCCTCCAGGGTGGCGTCGATGCGGACCCGTCCGTCCGCGACCAGCGGCGCCTGCGGATTCGCCTTCTCGGTCACCACGGCGGCCGAGGCCACGCCGTCCGTCTCCTCGACCGCCCTGCGGACCTCCGGCAGCCGGTCCGCGTCGGCGATCACGACGGCCGGGTTGCCCGAGCCGCCCGGGAAGTGCCGGCTCAGCTCCCGCTGACCGGCGACGGACGGCGCCTCGTTCACGAAGATCTCGTCGAGCGGTACGCCCCCGGAACGGAGGGTCGGCGCGAAGGCCGAGCAGGCGAGCAGACCCACGAGCACGACGGACCACACCGTGCGGGGGGCGCGGTCGACGAGCGCGGCGGTCCGCTCCCAGACGCCCCGCCCGCCGTTCCCCTGCCGGACGCGCGCGGGCCAGTACGCCCGGCGGCCGAGCAGCACCAGTGCGGCGGGGAGGAAGGTGAGCGAGCTCAGGACCGCGCACACGATGCCGATCGCGCCGACCGGGCCGAGCGCCCGGTTGTTGGTCAGGTCGCTGAGGAAGAGGGCGAGCAGGCCCAGTGCCACCGTGCCCGCGCTGGCCACCACCGGGCCGGCCGACTGGCGCAGGGCTGCGCGCATGGCCGCGAAACGGTCGTCCCCGTGCTGGAGTTCCTCGCGGAAGCGCGCCGTCAGCAGCAGGGCGTAGTCGGTGGCCGCTCCGATCACGAGGATCGAGAGGATCCCCTGGACCTGGCCGTCCACGCGCACCAGCCCCCGGTCGGCCAGCGCGTAGACGACGGCGCACGCCGTGCCCAGCGCGAACACGGCCCCGATGATGATCAGTAGGGGGAGCAGCAGGCTGCGGTAGACGAGCAGCAGGATCACGAGGACGGTGAGCAGCGCCACGCCGAGCAGCAGGCCGTCGATGCCGGCGAAGGCGTCCGACAGGTCGGCCTGCGTCGCGGCGGGCCCCGTCAGCCGGGCCGTCGTTCCGCCGACGAGGGAGGCGGCGGCGCGGATCTCCTCCAGGGCCGGCGGCAGTCCGTCGCCCAGGTCCGGGCGCAGTTGCAGCACCGCGCGCAGCGCCCGGCCGTCCTCGGACGCGGCGACGGGGGAGGGCGGACCCGCGAAGGAGGGGCGGCCGTCGAGCCGGGCGAGGGCGGCGGTCGCGGCCGCCGTCTGTTCGGGGGTGACGGACGCGGAGCCGTCGCGGGTCCAGACGACGACGGCCGGCAGGGACTCCTGCCGGCGGAAGGCGGCCTGGTCCCGGACGACCTTCGTGGACTCGGCGCTCCGGGGGAGGAAGGCCGCCTGGTCGTTGGTGGCGACCTCGCCGAGCTTGCCGGCGTACGGGCCCAGCGTGCCGCCGATGCCGAGCCACGCCACGAGGAGGAGGGCGGGGACGAGCCATCTGGCGAGTCGGGGAGAGGGGGACATGGTGCTCCTGGGGCAGGGGTCTCTCGATAGCCGTATATCTTGATGGTCAAGATATACGGCTGTGAGGATAGCCCCTCCCCGGCCGCGGTTACCCTTCCCTGTGATCTCCGCCCCCCGCACGCTCGTTCCCCTGTCCTCGGCCACGGAGCTGTCCCGCGTCGAGGACGGACTGCGCCTGCCGCTGCTCGTGTGGGCCCCGGGCCCGGGCTGGCCGATGCTGTCCTCGGCCGTCCTCGGCGGCGGCTGGGGCGAGCGCCACTGGGTGATGAACGCCCAGGTCCCGGCGGGCTACCGGCGCCACGACCCCGACCGGCACCTGGAGGCCCTGGCCCGGGGCGCCCGGCTCGGCGGCCCCGGAGCCGCCTTCATGACGGCGGCCCGGGTCGGCGCCCACGGATACGCGCACGACGCGGAGGCCGAGGCGCTGGTGACGGCCGGCGTGGGCGTGCACGGCTGGGCCGCCTCGCCCGAGCCGGCCGGTGACGGGCCGCCGCCGGCCGGCACCATCAACATCATCGGGGCCCTTCCGGTCCCGCTGTCGCCCGCCGCGTACGTCAACGCGGTCGCGACCGCCACCGAGGCGAAGGTGCAGGCGCTGCGCGACGCCGGAGTCGACGCGTCCGGCACGCCCACCGACGCGGTCTGCATCGCCGCCCCGCACCCGCGGCCCGGGCAGCCGTACGAGCCCTTCACCGGCCCCCGCTCGACCTGGGGCGCCCGCCTCGCCCGGGCCGTGCACCGCGCGACCTACGACGCCTGCGTCCGCGACCTGCGGGACCGGGGGACCGCGGTGCCCGAACCCGACGCGAACACGGGTGTCAGGCGTGGAGGTTGAGCAGCATCAGGGGGCTGGACGTCGGACGGGACGCACCGGCTTCGGGTTCGAGGGTCAGGCCGACGGCCAGAGCCTGAGCCGTGTCGCCGTGCAGCAGGACCGCGCCGTCACGGTGCATCGTCCCCGCCGGACGCATCGTGCCGTGGTCGTCGAACCACAGCCGGTAGACCGAACCGGGGGGCGCCGGGGGGAGGCCGGAGGCGACGAACACCGACCGGTTCAGCAGCGCCGAGGTGACCACGGTCGCGGTCGTGCCGCCGCGGGTGCGCCCGTGCACGCTCCGTGCGTCCGGCGCGGCCATGACGGCGGACAGCGCCCGCACCTGCCCGTCCGAGAGCAGCGCCCCGGGCCGCGCCTGCTGGATCCGCTGGTGCTGCCAGACGGCGGCGGAGCCGAAGGCGGCAGCGGCGACACAGGCCGCCAGGACCAGGGGGCCGGTCCTGCGCGCCAGGCGTACGAGGGGTCCGGCCGGCCGGTCGGCGCGGAGGGGCGGGCGCGACTGGCGGACGGAGCCGATGCCGTGCAGGACCGCCTCCTTCGCGCCCGGGGGCGGGGGCGTGCCCACCGCCGTGCCGAGCGCCGCCGACGCGGCCCGGAAGCCGGCCACCTCCTGGACGCAGGCCGGGCACCGCTCCAGGTGGGCGGCGAAGGTGCGGCGCTCCTCGGTGTCGAGGGCGTCGAGGGCGTAGGCGCCGGCGAGGGCGTGCGGATCGTCTTCGTGCTTCATCTGGTCACCCCATGCGGTCGCGCGGCGGGGCGGGTCCGCCGCGCAGGTCGGGTCCTGCCTGCCGGAAGCGGGTCCGCTCCGACACCCGTCCGGCGACCGGCCGGCGCCGTCGAGCGGCACGGACGGCAGCGCCGTCGCCGGTCCGCGGGACGGGCACCCGGCCCGGCGACGGGACCTGCCCCCGTAGCTCCGGGGTCCGGCCGTCGACCCGCCCGTCGCCTGCACGGTCTTCGGAACGGAGGCCGAGGAGGATTGGCCGGGGCCGGGGCTCCGCCCGTACGGCTGAACGCAGGGGGAGCAGGTGCCCGCCCCGGCCGGTCGCACCTGCCGCACCGGCACGCCCCCGCGCGGGCGGACGCCGGGGGAGCGGCCGTTCCCCACCTCGTCCGAAGTGGGACCAATCCGACGGACGTGGCGACGCGAATGCAGGGTGTGAGCAACTTCCGAACGACCTGCGCCCGCGGCCTCAGGGGCGCCGCGGCCGGCCTGCTGGCCGGTTTCACCGCCTTGGCGGTCGCCGAGCTCGTCGCCTCCCTGGCGCGGCCGCAAGCCGGACCGGTGACCGTCGTCGGCGGGGCGGCGATCGACCGCACCCCGGCAGCGGTGAAGGACTTCGCGATCCGCACCTTCGGCGAGAACGACAAGCTCGTCCTCCAGCTCGGCATCCTCGCCACCCTCGGTCTCCTCGCCGTCGCGCTCGGCCTGTTCTCCCTGCGCCACCGGCGCACCGGCGCCGCCGGCGTGCTCCTCTTCGGCGTCATCGGCGCGGCGGCCGCGCTGACCCGCCCCGACACCCAGGGCCCCGTGGACGCCCTGCCCTCCCTCGTCGGCGCCCTCGCGGGCGCCGCGGTCCTCTACCTGCTGGCCGGACGGGCCGTCCCGGACACCGGACCGGAGTCAGCCGCCGGAGCACCCGACGGGCGCTGGTCGCGCCGGGGGTTCCTGGCCGCGGCCTCGGTCACCGCCGTCGCCGCCGCCGGTGTGGGGGCTCTGGGCCGTACGCTCTCCGGCCGTGCCGGCCAGGGCGCCGTGGCGTCGAGGGAGGCGCTGAAGCTCCCCGCGCCGGCCTCCCCGGCCCCCGCCCTGCCGGCCGGAGTCCAGCTGAAGGCCCAGGGCATCAGTGCCTTCACCACGCCGAACAAGGACTTCTACCGCGTCGACACCGCCCTGGTCGTCCCCCGGGTCGACGCCGACACCTGGCGGCTGCGCATCCACGGCAAGGGAGTCGCCCGGCCCCGCACCTACACCCTCCAGGACCTGCTCGAACGCCCCCTGATCGAGCGCGACATCACCCTGACCTGCGTGTCCAACGAAGTCGGCGGCCCCTACATCGGCCACGCCCGCTGGCTCGGCGTCCGCCTCGCCGACCTCCTGCGCGAATGCGGGGTCAAGCCCCCCTCGAAGGGCGGCCCGGCCGACCAGCTCGTCGCCCGCTCCGTCGACGGCATGGCGCTCGGCTCGCCGGTCGAGGACGTCATGGACGGCCGCGACGCGCTCCTCGCCGTCGGCATGAACGGCGAACCGCTCCCCTTCGACCACGGCTTCCCCGTACGGATGCTCGTGCCCGGTCTCTACGGGTACGTGTCGGCCTGCAAGTGGCTCAAGGACCTGGAGCTCACCACCTTCGACGCCTACGACGCCTACTGGGTCAAGCGCAAGTGGGCCCGCAAGGCGCCCATCAAGACGCAGGCCCGCATCGACACCCCCAAGCCCTTCGCCCGCCCGGCCGCCGGCTCCGTCGTCGTCGCCGGGGTGGCGTGGGCCCAGCACCGGGGCATCGAGCGCGTCGAGGTGCGCGTGGACGACGGGCCCTGGCGGGACGCGGACCTGGCGCCCCAGGCCGGTGTCGACACCTGGCGCCAGTGGTCCTACCCCTGGAACGCCGCGGCCGGCGGCCACACGCTCACCGTCCGGGCCACCGACGGCACCGGCTTGCTACAGACCGAGGAGCGGGCCAGGACCGTCCCCGACGGTGCCAGCGGCTGGCACAGCGTCTTCGTCACCGCCGGATAGCCCCCGGCGTTCACCTGCCGCGTCGTGGGCGGCAGGCCGACGCCGCGGACCTCCCGCCCGGTACGGCACGTGACCGCGGGCCGGGACTCCCGACGGAGTCCCGGCCCGCGGTCGTGCGGCCGCTACTCCTGGTTCAGCGGCAGCGCGAGGTCGGTGACCTGCTGCCGGGCCGGGAACGCACCGCGCCCGGTGGCCTTGCCGTTCAGCACGTTGATCTCGTACAGGCCGTACGAGCGGCCGGTGCCGATCGCCGCGAAGCCCTTGTTCACACCGGTCTTGACGGAGTAGTAGATGTCGAAGCCGGCGTTCGGCGCGGCGTTGACCCCGAGGTTTCCGGTGGGGGCCAGGCTGCCCGCGTTGGCGGGGGACTGCAGCGAGATCCGGTCGGCCGCGGTGTCCAGGTCGAACAGGGACGTGGCCGTCGCGGCGTTCAGGTCGTTGTTCGTGTACGCGGCGCCGGTGACGCCCCTCGCGGTGGACGGCGGCATGGTCGGGTTGGTCAGGGTGCCGTCGACGGTGGTGCCGAGCGGGGCCGCGGCGTCGTCGATGTTGTGGCGCAGGTTCTGCCCGGTGTCGGAGATGACCCGCAGCCGGTTCGCGGCCGGGTTGAAGTCGACGCCGAACTGCGCGCCCGAGAGGGCGACGGTGAGCTGCGAGACCTTCACGGCCTTCGCGTTGGTGGTGCTGAGGGTGTAGATGCCGCCCCGGTCGCCGACGCCGTACAGCTTCTCGTTCTGCACGCGGAAGTCGATGCCCACGAGCTTGGTGTCGCCCCGCAGGCCGGACACCTTGCCGATCGAGAAGGTCTTGGAGGGCCTGTCGACGTCGAACTCCACCAGCCTCTGGTCGGCCGTCAGACCGACGGCCCGCAGGGCGGTGTGCGCCGCGGCCGGAGCGGCCTCGCGCGTGCCGCCGGTGTCGGCCGTGGCGAACGCGGGGGCCGCGCAGAGGGCGGCGAGGGCGGCGGAGACGGCGATGACAGTGCTGCGAGTAAGCATGTTCACCTTTCGGAGACGTGCGTACCCCCGCCCGGAGCCGGGCGGGGTCCTCGCTTGCTTCGGAGCGGCTGCGCCCCCGGATGTGGACCACTGCCCGAGTCCACTCCAACGGCCCAGCGGGCGCCGCCGGTCCGTCCGACGTCCTATGCGGTGCCGGTGGTGCAGCCGGCGTCGGCGGCTCCGCCGCCCCCGCCGGAGCCGCCCGGGGTGCCGGACCCTCCCACGGCCTCGCCGGTCAGCGTGAAGGACAGGACGAGCCCGGAGCCGCCGGCGCGCGCCCCGGTGAGCGCGGCACCCGCCGGGAGGTCGTCCAGGCGGACGGTGCGGGGCGCGAGCCGGTCGGCGAATGCGGAGGCGGCCGGCAGGGAGGAGACCCGGTCGACGGGTATGTCCCGGCCGAACACCCCGATGGTGGCGGGCGTGACGGTCAGGCTGTCGGCCGTGGTCGACAGGGTCGTCTTCACGGTGACGGGCAGGCCCAGGTCTCCTGCGGTCCCGGAGAGGACGAGGTTCTGACCGTCCGACCCCACGGTCATCCCGGCGGCCGCCCCACCGGTTTCGCCGCCGAGGCGGTCCTGCAGTCCGCTGTAGGGGACGGTGGCCCGGGCGGTGCCGCCCGTGCCCGCGCCGTCGCGGGTGACGTCCTTCAGGACGGCCTCGACGTCCATGGCGGTGCCCTGCCGGCGGACCCCCTCCGCCGTGACGCGCACGGCGGCGACGCTCCCGGTCAGGGCCCTCAGCCCGGCGAAGGTGCCGTCCAGTTCCGCGGTGACCGCGCCCGTCGCGTGGAGGCGGCAGCTCGCCGCCTCCACGACGCGCTCCTCGACCCGGCCGCGGACCACGACGTCGGTGACGGTGGCGGCCACCGCCACTGCGGCGAGGCAGGCGGCGGTGACGACCAGCGTCTTGCGGCTGGGGTTCACGGTGCGGGGCTTCACAGGGCCGGGCTTCGTGGTGCCGGGCTTCACAGGGCTGGGATTCACGGTGCGGGGGTTCACGGTGCGGGGGTTCCGTTCCGGGCGAGGATGGCGAAGGCCTTGGGCAGGAGCGGGGCCGCGTCCCCGGCGGTGCCGGCTTCGCGGCGGGCCCGCTGGGTGCGCAGCACGGCGCGGGCCGCCGAGAGCGCCGAGCACGCGACCACCGTGGCGTACAGGTCGGCGTCGGGCGTGTCGTCGGGGAGCCGTCGCAGGACCAGGAGGCTCAGCCGGTCCTCGAACTCCGCGAACGCCTGGGTCAGCCGGGTCCGGATCAGCCCCTGGCTCTCGGTGCCCGCCGACGAGTGGGTCAGCCCGGTCAGGGTGCTCTGCGCGAACGGGACCGCGGCCTCCGTCAGGGCCCGGCACACCGCCTCCAGGGGGTCCTCGTCCAGCGGCCGCGCGGTCAGCGCCGCCTCGACGAAGGCGAACAGCTCCGCGCTGTCCGGCAGCAGGAGGGACTCCTTGCTCTCGAAGTAGCGGAAGAACGTGCGCTCCGAGACGTTCGCCGCCGCCGCGATGTCGGTGACCGTGGTGCCCGCGAAGCCGCGCTCGGCGAAGAGCGCGGCGGCGCAGGCACGCAGGGTGCGGCGGGTCTGCTCCTTCTTGCGTTTCCGCAGGCCGGGCGGGGCGTTCTCGGATGCCATGCCGACACCCTCAGCCATGACGACAGGCATGTCAATTGGCAGCGCTGCCACATGTGACCTGGTGTCTGTTGGCAGCCCTGTCCCTTTCGGGCCGGTCCGATCGAGCCCTGCGTCCCGATGGCGATGCTCGCCCTCACCAGCGGCCCGTCGACGGACTCGCACGCGGTCTGGTTCTCGGCGTCGTCGTCGACGGGACGCGGCGGCTCGACCGCGTCCTGCCGCACGTCATGGTGTGGGACCCGGCCCCGCCAGCAGGGTGTACGCCGTCCGCGAGATCAGGGAGTCCGTCGCGGCCGACGCGTTGCCCGCGATGCCCGAGCGCATCAGCGCGCTGCCTTCGAGCAGGGCGATGAACGCCTCCGCCCGTGCGCGCCGTTCCGGCTCCGGCAGGTCGGGCAGGTGCAGTCGGACCTGCTCGGCCACCAGGTCCGCGTAGCGCCCGTAGAAACCCCGGACCGCCGCGGCGACCGCCTCGTCCCGCGCGGCCAGGGCCCACAGCTCGACGAAGACCCGTACCAGGGCGGGGTCGTCCTGCTCGGCGAGGAGCAGGGAGATCACCCGCTCCAGCGGGACCGGCTCCGCCGCCTCCCCGCCGCCTCCGCCCAGGCCGGGGGCGACGTCCGCGAGGCGTTCCAGGGAGCGGCCGAGGAGACGGTCGAGGACCGCGTCGAGGAGCACGTCACGCGTGGGGAAGTAGTACTGGAGGTGGCCGAGGCGCACCCCGGCGGCCTCGGCCACGGCGCGCAGGGACAGCGCGCCGTGGCCGCCGCCGACGAGCGTGCGCTCGGCGGCGTCGAGGAGGGCGGCGCGCCGGGCGGCTCCCTTCGCCGTGCTCACGCGGCGGCCCCCGCGGCGGCCCCGGCGCTCCCGCGCGCGGTGACCTCGATCCGTACGCCCGCTGCCTCCAGCGCCGGCAGCACGGTGTGCGGCAGCGGGTGGGACTCGGGGAAGGCGAGGCCGGTCCGGGCCGGGGCGCCGTCGGCGCCGAGGACCCGGCGCAGGCCGAGCAGGGCTCCGACGGCGGTGAGCCGGGCCTGGCCGTGCGGGTCGGTGACGGTGGCGCTCAGGCCTCCCAGCGGCCCCTCGACCTCGATGCGCAGGGCGGCGGTGCCGCCGTCCCCGGGGGCGTAGAGCAGGCGCCGCCGGACCGGACGCCACCGCTCGCCGCTGGCGCGCCGGAAGAATCCGATGCGGCCCAGGCCGACCAGGGTGGACGTGGCGGCGGCGCTGCTGAAGCCGATGCGGGTCGTCACGGTACGGGCGCCGAGGGTCAGCGGCAGGGTGAACTGCTCGGGGGTGTCGATCCTGGCCACCTTGGTGCGGTGGTCCCCGATGGTCAGCGTCCGCGCGCCGCTGAGCGGGGCGACGCTCCGGGAGAGTCCGCCCTCGCGCACCTCGAAGTCGACGCCGAGGCGGTCCATGAACTCCACCGAATCGGCCCCTGCGCGGTCGGCCAGGTCGTAGCGGACGGAGGTCTCCACGCTGTCGGCCCCGCCGAGGCGCTCCGCGAGCGCGGCGGCCACCAGCGGCACCACGCCGCCCATCCAGCCCGAGGAGAGCAGCACCGGGGCGGCGGGGCCCGCCTCCGGCCGGCCGACCGAGGCCAGTGCGGCCGCGCGCTGCACGCGGGACGTCCAGCGCGTCACGTCCACGTACGGGACCGCGCCGGCGAGGGCGGCCCGCAGGACCCGGTCGTCCGGATCGTTGACGACGCCCACCACGGCCCGTACCGCGGCGCGGAACGGCTCCGGGTCGGAGAGGTCCCAGCGCCGCGCGTCGGCGCCGGTCTCGCGGCACAGGTCCTCGGCCCCGGCGGGCGAGCGGCCCGTGAGCAGGAGGGGCCACTGCCCGGCGGCCATGCGGGCCAGTTCCGCGCCCACCGTTCCGTACCCGCCGACGAGGAGCACCGGTCCGGCGGGGTCGTGCACCAGCTGATCGTTGTTCATGAAGAAGACTATAGGTCACTCGACCTAGAAAACGTCGAGGGGTCCCGGCGGTCCACCGCGAGGCCCGCCGGCCTGCGCTCCGGGCCGCCGGAACGGGCGGTGCAGGTGGCGCGGGTCGTGTAAACCCCCCTGAACGGACGGGTGCCGGCCGGGTCTCACCTCCTTGACGCCCCTGCGGCGCTGGCGAATACTCGCAAGCGCCTGCTCATATGAGCCTTATATCCGCATCTCGTGACAGCGGTTCCGAAGTGAGTGAAATCCGGCGAACGGGATGTACGGCGGCCCCGGCCACGCCCCGCCCCGTCACCGGGAGGACGAAGCGAGGGGAAGCCGATGGACAGCAGGGGCAGCACACTCGACGACCACGGTCCGTGTCCCGGTGACGACCGGCACGGCCACCCGCACGAGCTGATCGGCCGGCTGCGCACGGCCCTGGACGGCCTCGGTGGCCTCACCGACGTACTGACCGCGATGGCCGCGCCCTGCTGCGACGGCCGCGGCGCGCCCGGCCGCCCCGCCCCCGGATGGGGGGCGGCCACCGCGGGGGGCCCGGGTGACGACGGAGAAGCGGGTGCGGTCTTCGCGGAGGTGCGCGAGAGCGCGCGGTTCGAACTCCTGGAGGTCCGGCCCGCCCTGCCCGAGGGCTGTGCGTCCGGCACCTCGGCCCACCACCGGCTGATCGTCAGCGCCTCGGCGGCCGCGAGCCCGGGCGCCGCCGAGCGGCTCAGCGCCGTGACCGGCCGCGGCGCCCTCGTGCGCACCGCCGGGCTGCTGCCCCTGCACATCGCCGTCGCCGACCGGGAGAGCCTGGCCGTCGCGCTGGACCTGGGCCACGGGCTCACCGTCCTGCACACCGCGCGGACGCCCGGGACCGCCCGGAACGTGGCCTTCAGGTTCCTGGAGGACTGGTGGCCCAGGGCGCGGCCGTGCGGACCGGCCCCCCGGATCCCGCAGGGCGCGCTCACCGGTACGGAGGCCGCGGTCATCGAGGGGCTCGCGCAGGGCCTGACCGACGAGAGCGTCGCCCGCCGGGTCGGCGTCACCCCGCGGACGGTGCGCCGCCACGTCGCCGCGGTCTCCGAACGCTACGGCGCCACCTCGCGCCTCCAGCTCGGGCTGCTGCTCGGCCGGGTCCCGGAACGGGCGCCGGTCCCGGACGGGCGGGGGGAGCCCGGCGGTGCGGCCGGCGGCCCCTCCCCTGTGGGGGCCGCCGCGCCGCACCCGGCTCAGGGGTGGGGCAGCGGGTCCACGTAGAGATCGGCGCAGGCGAGCGGCGGTTCGCACCGGTACTTCGCCTCGGCCCTGTCGATGACCCGGAACGTGGGACACCCCTCTCCGGCTCGGCGGCCCCGGCCCGGGGTCGGGCCGGCGTCGGTGGACGCCTCGAACCTAGGGAGCCGCAGGGGGTCCGGACAACGCTCCGGCCGCGTCCTGAACCGGCCATGACCGCTGGCGGACGCCCCGCCGGATGCCCCGCCCGACGCCTCGCCGGGTGCGCTGAGGGCAGCGGCGCGGAGGGCCGCGGGGGCGGACGGGCGAGCGGTACCGGTGGGAAGGCCGGGGGAGGGCCGCGCGCGGCGGACGGCGCCGACGGGCCGGCGCGGGCCCCTCAGCCCTCGTCGAGCCGGTCCTCGCGGACCCGTGAGGCGAGGTCGATCTTCGTGTACGCGGGGCGCCCCGCCCGCTGGTACTTGTCCTTGACCCGGTCCAGGTAGTACTTGGCCGTGTGCGGACTGATGCCGGCCCGCCGCGCGGTGGTCTTGAGGGTGAGGCCCGAGGCGTAGCCGAGCAGCACCTCGCGCTCCTTGGGGGACAGCGCGGGCCGGTCGGGCGCGGCGTCGTGCGCCCAGGCGAACGCGAGTTCCGCGGAGTGGGCCGTACCACCGGCGGCCACCTCCTCGACCGCCGTCACCAGCGTCTCCAGATCGTGGTCCTTGGTCAGGTAGCCGTCCGCGCCGGCGGCGACCGCGGCGATGACCCTGGACCGGTCCGCGACCGTGCTGATGACCAGCACGCGGCATCCGGTCTCCCGCAGCCGCCGGATGTTGGCGGCCGGTTCCGAGCCGTCCTTCAGCAGCAGGTCGAGCAGGACGACATCGGCCGGCGGTCCCCCGCCGGTGAGTTCCACCAGCTCGTCGACGGTGGCCGCCGTCGCGACGAGGTCGATCCCGGGAGCGGGGGCCAGCCAGGAACGCAGTCCGCCCAGCAGCATCCGGTCGTCGTCCACGACCGCGACCGACGTCACCTCGGCCACCGCAGCTCCACGACGGTGCCCTCGCCCGGCGCGCTGTCCACCTCCGCGAAGCCGCCCGCCTCCCGCATCCGGGCGTGCACGGACCGGGCCAGGCCCACGTGACCGGCCGCGGCCGCCCCCGGAGCGAAGCCCGCCCCCCGGTCGACGACGGTCACCAGGACCCCGTCGCCGTGCCGGGCCGCGGTGAGGAAGGCCCGGCCGGTCCGGGCGTGCCGCTGGACGTTGTTGAGGGCTTCGGCGACGGCGTCGGCCAGCGCCGACACGACCTCGGGCGGCACGGACGGCAGGTCGTGGTAGCGCGCGGTCACCTTCAGCTCCAGGTCCTCCGCCGCCCGTACGGCGCCCTCCAGCGCCGCCGCCAGGCCCGGAGCGGGCTCCTCCTCCTCGGCGCTGCGCTGGATGAGCCGGCGCAGGTATGCCGCCTCCCGAGCGCAACGCCTGCGCACCGGGGCCGAGTTCGCGTCGACACCGCCGCGGGCGATGGTGGTCAGGGTGGCCAGTACGGTGTCGTGCAGGGCCCGGTGGTGGGCGATCCGCTCGGCGTACCTGGCCCGGCCCGCCTCCGCCGTCACCGCGAGCTCGTTCGCCGCGTCGAGGAGGGTGCCCTGGCGTCGGGCGTAGCGCCACAGCAGCCAGGTGATCGCCGCCGAGGACAGGACGGAGTTGGTGTGCGCGCCGATGACGGCGATCCCGGCTCCCGTCATGCGGTACCCGACGACGTGGGTCGTGGCGATCGCCAGGATCGCGGCGGCCGCGGGCCAGCGGGTCAGCCCGATGCCGGCGAGCCCGCTGGAGGAACCGCCCAGCAGCATCGCCCAGCCGATCGCGGGCGTCTCCTGCGTCCCCGCCCAGAAGTACGACGCGAACGGCAGCGCGCAGCCGACGAGGACCACGTCGGTCACCACGTGCGGCGGCCTCAGCCAGCCGTGCGAGCGCGCCGCGCCGAAGACGAGCACCGTGCATCCGACGGCCGTCGCCATCAGCAGCCACCCGACCGGACGGCCGCCCGACCGTCCGTGCGCCAGACCGGCCAGCCCCACCGCGAGGTGGCTGATCCGGTACAGCCCCGTCGCCAGCAGGAGAAACGATTGCGCACGCTGGAGCCCCGAGCCGATCCCCACCTGATGTCCCTCCGCGACGGCCTGATGTCATCAGATCACCGGGATGTGCACCCACGCGTGCTCCGGGGCACAATGAGGCGCCAAAGCGGCGGTGAACGACCGGATTCGTGTCTGCGGCGGTGCTGGGCGACGGACTCCCCGCCGCAGGCCGCCCGGGCGGTCTACGCCTGCCCGTCCCGCACCGGGGCGCCGAGCCGGGCCAGCGCGGCCGCCGTCAGTGCCCGGACGCCGGCCGGCAGCGCCGTCCGGGCGTCGGGGGCGAAGTCCGGTGCGTGGTTCGACGGGAGGGGCGTCCCCCGGGTTCGGGCCCGGGACCAGGCCGCCGGTCCGACCGTCCCCAGCATCCAGTACCCGAGCCGGACCCCGGAGGCGCCGTGGAGCTGCCTCCCCGCCTCCCCGAACAGCCCGAAGTCCTCCGTCGCCAGGGACGGCGGCCACGCCGCCACCCGCTCGGCACCGAACTCCGCGCGGTGGGCCGCGCGCACGGCCTCCGTCACGGCCGGGTCCGGCAGGACGGCCGGGGACGAGGACACCCGTACGACGTCGGGATCGCGCGGACACGCCGACGCCGCGCACTCGGCGCGCACGATCCGCTCCACCGCGCGCGCCGCCCGTTCCAGGGAGGCCGTGCTCACCGCCCGGACGGTGAGGGCCAGTTCGGCCCGGTCCGGGATCACGTTGGCCCGCTCGCCCGCGTGGAACGCGCCGACCGTCACCGCCACCTGGTCGGCCGGAGCGGTCTCCCGCGCCACCACCGTCTGGAGCCGCGCCACCACGTGTGCCGCCGTCAGGACCGGGTCCACCGCCAGCTGCGGCGCGCCCGCGTGACCGCCCCGGCCGTGCACCACGACGCGGTACGTCGCGCTCGCCGAGGTCATCGCGGACGTTCCCGTCGGCCCCGGCCCCGGCCCCGGCTGCGACCCCGGCCCCGCTCCTGCGCTGTGGGCGGGGGCGGGGGCGGGGGAGGGGGCGTGGCCGGGGCCGTGGGCCACCATTCCGGCCGGCAGCGGAGCCGCGTGCTGCGCCAGGACGTCGTCCGGCCGGCCGCACCGCTCGTACAGCCCGTCCGCGAGCATCGCCCGGGCGCCCTCCAGCGTCTCCTCCGCCGGCTGGCCGACCACGACGAGCGTGCCCCGCCAGGTGTCCCGCGCCCCCGCCAGCAGGGTGGCGGTGCCGGCCGCCGCGGCCAGGTGCAGGTCGTGCCCGCAGGCGTGCGCCGCCCCGCCCCGCGCCGCGTACGGCAGGCCCGTCGTCTCGCGCAACGGCAGCGCGTCCAGCTCCGCCCGCAGCATCACCGTCGGCCCGTCCCCGTTGCGCAGGACCCCGGCCACCCCGTGGCCGCCGATCCCGCGGACGGTCGCGTACCCGGCCCCCTCCAGCCACCCGGCGAACACCCCGGCGGTGCGCACCTCCGCACCCGACAGCTCCGGATTCCCGTGCAGGTCCAGGTAGAGGATCGTCAGGTCGCGCAGGTGGGAGTCCAGCCGGGCGAGCGCGGAGGCGGGTGCGGTCGTCATGCGGCCATGATCGGGGGGCCCGGCGACCGCGCCGCCGGCGGGGCGCTGACACCTCCTGTCAGCGGAGTGACAGCGGCCCGCGGGGTGAAGTGACGGCGGCGCCGGTTCTGATGGAGGAGGCCGCGGGACGCCGGATCCCCGGGCGCTCCCGCTGCCGCACCCGTTCCGCAACCGAAGGAGTCACCATGGAGAAGTCCCCGCTCGCCTCGCTCGCCGACGAGATCCTGGAGCTGGAGTCCGAGACGTTCGAGATCTCCGACTACTCGGACGCCAGCGAGGTCGTGCTCGCGGGCTCCACGAGCTGCAGCTCCACCTCGACCTGTTCGTCGACGACCAGCACCACCTCCTGCAGCGCCTGACCCCGGACCCCGCAGACGCCGGATGCCCCGGACCCCGCCCGACGTTCCGGGCGCGGGCGACCGGGGCATCCGCCGTGCCGCGGCGAAAGCGGTCACGGGAACGGGTGCGGCACCATCCGGACCTCGTCCGGCGCCAGGTCCGTGTCCCGCAGCCCCGCCCGGCGGGCCGCCGTCCGCAGCCGGGGCATGAACGGCGCCCGCTGCCGCGACCAGCCGAAGTCGATCGGCAGCAGGCCCGGCACCACCGCGCACACCGTGCGCAGCCCGATCCGCAGCTGCTCCGGCGTCGTCTGGTCGACGACGATCACGTCGTGGCCCGCTCCCGTCAACGCGTCCACGCAGGACAGCAGGTCGTCCCGCAGGTCCCCGCCGGGCGGCCACCGACCCGTCCCGCCGGCCGGCCACGGCCCGTAGACCTCCGCCAGCGGGCGCACGGCCACCGGTTCCAGATAGGGCCGTACGTGCTCGGCCATCTCCGGCAGCCCGTACAGCTGGGCGTGGTCCTTCAAGTGCAGCACCTTTCCGAAGTCCCGCACCATCGCCTCCAGTTCCGTACGCCGCTCGGCGACCTGGCGCGGCAGGTGCGGTATGTACGTGAGCACCTCCGACAGGGCCGCCTCGACCGCCGCGGCCGGATCCAGCGCCGCACCCGCCCCGAACGAGAACAGCCCGGGCCCGCCGTCGCGGCGCACCGCGAGGGCCGTCACGACCGGGACCGGGAAGTCGACCCGGTTGTCGAAGACGTGGACGTCGTAGCCCTGGAGGGCCGCGCGGTCCGCCATCATGCGGGCCGCCGGCCCCGGCACCGAGGACAACTCGATCTCCGTCAGCGGGAGTCCGCCGTACCAGCCGAGCAGGAACGCGTCCCGCTCGATCAGTTCGAGCAGCGCCCCGAGCAGCGCCTCCTCCGGACAGCTGCCGATCGCGCAGCCGTTGGAGCACTCGAAGACGAAGTTGTCCGCGGCGAGCCCCGCGCTGTAGTGCACCAGCCGCGCCGGGACCAGCACCGGCCGGTCGTCGCGCAGCGAATGCCCGTACACCCACGGGATCGGCCGCTCCGGGTCGAACGGCGAGACCAGCGGGTCCTCGCGGTAGGTCCGCTCCGGGTACAGGCCGCAGGCCGCCGGGTCCAGGGCCCGGTCGCCCAGCTCCGCGTACGAGGCGGTCAGCAGCCGGCCGCCGGTGCGGCGGTGGGTGCCCGCGTACCGCTCCAGCCCCTCCAGGTGGGCTAGGTCGCGGCTGGCGGCGTAGCTGTTGGCCTGCCCGCTCCAGGTGACGTCGGTCAGCCCGGCGTACCCGCGCATGAACACGCTGCCGGCGACGGGGGCCGTCGTCGGCGAGGTGACGTCGATCCAGGTGCCGCCGCCGAGCGCGCCGGTCACCGGATTGGCGAGCGCCGCGTACGGCATGGGGTACGAGGAGGCCGCGCGCAGCCGCTGCGCCCGCGGGTCCGGCTTCGGCCGGGCCTGCGGGGCGAACGGCACCGGGGCGTCCGCCCCGCGCGGGCCGCAGGCGGGGCACAGCGGATCGGCGAGCAGCGGGTACGTGCGGACCCGTAGCGTCTCCAGGTCGAGCCGGGACACCTGGGGCAGGGCCCGGTCCGCCGCGGCTGCCGGGTCCGCGCCGCCCGGAGTACCGGCGCCGCCGCCGGCCCCCGGCGCCCGTACGGAACCGCCGAAGACCGCGTCGTGCAGCGCGTGCACCGCGTCCAGCGCGTACCGGGACAGCCCCGGCCACGGCGGCCCGGCGGCCGTGACCGGCCCGGTGCCCGTCTCCAGGGCGTCCCGTTCGCTCCGGCTGCGCAGCCGCTGCCAGCGCATCGCCAGGCACTGCCCGCAGGCGGGCGCGTCGCCGTCGCCGCCCCACGGACCGACCAGGACCGCCCGCGCGGTGAGGTGGACGGTCGCGGACGGCCGGACCGCGCCGAACGGGTCGGCCGCACGGCGCCCGAGCGCGTCGTGCACGCCCACGGTGACCACACCGGCCCGGAGCCCGGACAGCGCCCGTTCCAGCTGCCGCCGCGCGGCCTCCAGCGGGGTGCCGTCCGGGGCCCCGCCGGAGCCGGCGGGGCGCTTCGTCGTGGAGGGGGCCGCGGTCATGCGCGGTTGCTCCAGCGGAAGGTCTTCAGCCCGATCGCGCCGAACACCACCGCGTATCCGAGCAGCGCCGCGCAGCCGATCCAGATCGTGCCCGGCGACCCGGAGCCGGTGAGCGCGCCGGACGCCGCGTCGTTGAGGTACCGCAGCGGCAGCACCCGGGACACCGACCGGAGCCAGGACGGCATCATGTCCAGCGGCAGGAACGAGCCGGACAGGAACGCCATCGGCACCATCATGCAGTTGGCGATCGCCGCGACCGCCTCGGGCGTGTCGGCGTAGGTGCCGACGATCACGCCGATCGCCAGGAACGCCGTGATGCCGAGGACCAGGGCGGGCAGCACCAGCGGCCAGCGGCCGTCCAGTTCCAGCCCGAACCCGGGCAGCATGGCCACCCCCACGAACACCGCCGCCTGCACCACGCCGACGACCAGGGCCAGGACGTACCGGGAGGCCAGCACGGTGGTCAGCGGGGTCGGGGTGAGCCGGATCAGCCGCAGCAGGTCGTCGCGACGCCACTGCATCAGCGTGAACGCGATGCCGAACACCGCCGCGTTGGCGACGCCCCACGACATCACGCCGGGCGCGATGTACGAGATGTAGGGCCGGCCGGTCTCCTCGACCGCCTGCCCGTGGAAGATCAGGCCGAAGACGACCAGGAACAGCAGGGGGAAGGCGAAGGTGAAGAACAGGGTGGCCTTGTCCCGGACCTGCGCCCGGTAGCCGGCGGTGGTCAGGGCCGTGTACGCGCTCATGCCTGGTGCTCCGTGTGCGAGTCGTGGCCGGGGTGCGCCGCGGCGGTCAGTTCGAGGTAGACGTCTTCCAGCGTCGCGGTACGGGTCATCACGCCGTCGAGGCCGGTCAGCGCGTCGACGGCCTGGAGCACCTTGCCGGGGGCGGCGGTCTCCAGGACCAGCGAACCGCCCTGCTCGACGGCCCGGTCGACGCCGGGCAGCGCCGCGGCCTGCTCGACGCCGATCCGGCCGGCGGGCAGCAGCAGCCGGGAGGGCGCCCCCGCGGCCGTCACCAGCCGGTGCGGCGAGTCCAGGGCCGCGACGCGGCCCGCCACGAGGATGGCGACGCGGTCGCACAACGCCTCGGCCTCGTCCAGGTGGTGGGTGGTGTAGACGATCGTGCGGCCCTCGCTCCTGAGCGCGCGCAGCACCTCCCACAGGTCGCGCCGGGCCTGCGGGTCCAGGGCGGCGGTCGGCTCGTCCAGGAAGATCAGCTCGGGGGAGTGGACGAGGGCCGACGCGATCGCGAGCCGCTGCCGCTGCCCGCCGGACAGGTTCTCCACCTGGACGTCGCGCTGCCCGGTCAGCCCGACGGACTCCAGCGTCCGGTCCGCGGCGGCCGTGTCCGTCCGGTAGAGCCCGGCGACGGTGGCCAGGTGCTCGCGCGCCGTCTGCCGCACGAAGAACGCCGAGGACTGGGTCTGGACCCCCATCCGCGGCAGCAGCGCGGTGTTGCGCGGCCAGGGGCTCTGTCCGAGGACCGCGACCGAACCGGAGTCCGCCTGCCGCAGGCCCTCCATGATCTCTATGAGGGTGCTCTTGCCCGCGCCGTTGGGGCCGAGGAGGCCGAAGAACTCGCCGCGGTGGACGTCGAGCGAGACCCCGTCCACGGCCCGGCGGTCGCCGTAGCGCTTGCGTACGTCGCGGACCGCGATCGCGGCTTGGACCGCGGCCGCGCCGGGCGGCCTGGTGCTGTCGGTGTTCATCGGAGATGCGTTCCTCTGCTGTGGGGTCGGGGGACGGGATCGGTCGGGGGTCGGGGGTCGGGAATCGGGGGTCGGAGGGGGTGGTCGTCGTGGGTCAGGCGGTCACGGCGTACCAGACGGCCCCGGCGGCGGCCGCGGTCAGGAGCAGGACCAGGGCCGCGGAGCCGACGCCGTACGCCGCGTACAGCCGGCGCGCCCGCGGCGGGTACGCGGCCGCAGCGGTTCGGTCGCGCGTCCGCAGCCGCAGGTACGCCGAGGCGGCGGGCGCCAGCCGGGTGACGCGCAGCCCGTGGCCGAGCATCGTGTAGCCGTCGAGCGGCGGCAGCGGCAACAGGTTGACCAGGGCCTGCGCGCCGCCGAGCAGCAGCAGTCCGCCGAGCACCCGCCGGGTGGGGTCGCCGCCGGGCAGCGCCGCCCACCACCCGAAGAAGGGCAGCAGGAACAGCAGGTTGGCGAACGCCCCCGCGGCGGCGACGGCGAGCTGATGGCGACGGCGCCGCAGGTAGCGGTAGTTGTCGACCCGGCAGTACATGATCGCCACGGGCAGCCGCCAGCGCAGCCCGATCTCGCCGACGGTACCGCCGGTGTGCCGGGCGGCGACCCCGTGGGCGAACTCGTGCAGCGCGGTGCTCAGCCACATCAGGGTCGCCACCGCGAGCAGCGGCGCCGGCCTGGCCAGCAACCAGCCGAAGTCCCGCACGAGTTCGCCCAGGGACGCGGCGAGCACGCCGGTCATGGCCAGGCAGGCGACGAGCAGTACGAGCAGCGGCGCCGGGTGCAGCACCGGCCGCAGGAACCGGTGCAGCCGCGCCGTGGCCGCGTCGGCGTCCGCCACCAGCCGCAGGCTCCCGCGCACCAGGTTCCCGCTGCGCGGCGGGCCCGGCGGCGGCGCGGGCTCCGGCGGCGGACCGCCGGCCAGCAGCCGCCGGGACCCCAGGAGGCCGAGGAGCTGCTGCCAGTTCCGCTCGCCGAGCCGGCGCCCGAAGACCTGCCCGTACGCCTCGCCGATCTCGGCCAGGCTGCGCGCGCCGTCGAGGCGGGACAGCAGGAAGAACTCCTTCGTCCCGACCTCGAAGGAGGCCCCGGACACCGGGTCCTTGACCAGGTGGACGGTGGCCGGGCCGCTCAGCAGCGGCGCCGAGAGCAGGACGTCCGTCCGCAGCGCCGGCCGCTGCGCGAGCAGCGCCGCCCCGCTCCCGCCGCCGTCCCCGCCCGGGGCCGGGCCCGTCACGGCGCGTCCACCGGGTGCTGCGCGGGCGCGGCCTCCTGCTCGCGCAGCACCCGGCCCAGCAGGTGGGACAGGTAGGCCTCGTCGCGGATGGTCACGTGCAGCCGGTTGTTCGTCATGTGCATGTACGGCGAGAGGAGCAGGGGCAGCGCCTCGGCCGGATCCGTCACCCGCTCGTCCCGGGCGCCGTCCCAGGAGCGGAAGACCAGGTCCCCGGAGACCGCGAGGGCCTCGGCCCGGTCGCGCAGCTCCCGGCAGTGCCCGGCCCAGCCCGCCAGGAAGTCCGGCAGCCGCCCGGTGTCGCCGGAGGCCAGCGCCTCGCGGACCGCGGTGAAGCGCCGGGACAGCCCCGGAGCGGTCTGCCCGTACGTCCGGTCGTACTCCTGCGAGCCGATGAACCCGGTGCCGGGGAACGCCTGGTGCCAGAACGCGTAGTAGCGGTCGAAATAGCCGGCGAGTTCCTCCCGGCCGGGCAGGAACACGCCCGCCATGACCATCATCAGCTGCGCCGAGGTGCCCAGCAGGACCGTGCGGACGTGGAGGTTCATCCGGTGCAGGGCGTCCATCACCAGATCGCTGGAGTGCGCGAAATGCCATTCGGCGAGCTCCACGCCCGCCGGGCCGCCGTACTTCCCGAATTCCGGCTCGTACGGCTCGTGCGCGACGGAATTGTTGGGGCGCAGGTTCATCCGCCCGTCAGGGCCCATGAACGCGCCCCGGTTCCCCTCCGGGAACTCGATGTCGAACAGGGTGTTGTAGAACTCGTTGAGGAACCCGGAATCGACCTGGTAGAGCGCGGGCCGGGCCTTCAGGAAGGCGCCGACGGCCGCTTCGGCGCGCCGCCGCACCTCCGGCTCGGCCTCCGGCGTCGCGGGGCGCAGCCGCAGCCGGACGTGCGGACCCTCCAGCCAGTAGTTGATGAAGAAGTGCCCGGCGAGCAGGCCGTCCTCGGTCAGCTCGGCGATCAGCGGGCGCACGCAGTTCACCAGCAGCGGCTGCGGGTTGGCGGCGTAGAAGACGTGCAGGGCCTGCCAGGCGCCGCGCACTTCGCCGGGGTTGGGGTTCAGCTCGGACATCGGGTGCCGCCTTCCGGCTGTCGGATGGTCGTGGTGAAGGTCTCGACGGCCAGTTCGGCGACGTGCGCGCCGGCCGGCGTGCACGTGTGGAGCATTCCGGGGTCCGGGAGCATCTCGCGGAACACGACCAGGTGGGTCGGCTCGCGCAGCAGTGCCTGGAAGGCGGCGAGCGAGAGCAGGCTCGTGAAGTCGACGTAACTCGGCTTGGCCCCGGCCGCGGAGGCCCCGGCCGTGACGGTCGCGAACACCCGGTCCGGCAGGCCGTGCGCCCGCCGCCACCGCTGCCAGTCGAGGAAGTGGCCCGCCTCGCCGGCGCCCCGCACGGGCAGGACGCCCGCGGTGGTGGTCCAGCTGCGGCGGCTGAGCACCACGTCGTCGTGGACGACGCGCGGCCGCGCGGTCACCCCGGAGCGGGACGGGCCCTGCGGCACCCCCGCCCACACGTCGAGCGGCGACATCGACGACGGCGAGAACAGCAGCAGCGTCCGCGAGATCGCCGGCAGGGCCAGCGGTACGAGGTAGCCGAGGTAGACGGGGATCACCCGACGGCCGAGCCGGCGCGAACGCAGCTCCACCCGCCCGGTCTCCGGCACCTGTTGCGCGTACAGGTCGTCCAGCTCCAGCCGGCGGTCCTCCGGGAGGCTGCCGGTCTCACCGGGGCAGACGATCTCGTACGTGGTGAGCCGCCCGTGCAGGTTGAGGTTGGTGGTGACCGGACCGCCGGTGACCTCCGCGAAGACGGCGCCCTCCGGGGTCACCGCGGCGGCCGCCGCCCGCAGCTCCCGCGACAGGCGGGCCTCCCCGTCGTCGTACACGTGGGTGAAGCGGCTGAACGGGAAGGACAGGCCGCCGTAGCTCCGGTTCAGCACCGTCAGCGAGGCGCCGGAGTCCGGATCGCGGGCCCACTGGACGTGGTGGCAGCGGGGCGTGAACCCGGTTGTCAGGCCGTCGAGTTCACGGGCCACCAACTCCAGGTCGGAGTCTTCGAGGCGCAGTTCGGGCGCCCGCGTGGCCGCCTCCCCTCCGACGGCCGAGGGAGCGCGCACGTCACCGCGCGTGTCCCCGTGCACGTCCCCGTACGCCGCCCAGGCCGCCCGCATCCGGTCCACGAAGGCACACCGGGCCGAGTCGAGGGCGCGGATGCCCGGCAGGCCCAGCCAGTTCTCCTCCGGCACGTAGGCGCCGTGCTCGTCGAAGGGGGTGCGGCGCGCGCTGAACGACAGGTACTGGTCGAAGAAGTCCTCGTGGAAGTCGTGGACCAGGCCCAGCAGGTCCTCGCAGCGGCCGCCGGAGCCGTACCGGGCGGCGAAGAAGCCCTCGAAGGTGATCCGCTGGGCGAGGGTGAGGTCGAAGGCGGGCAGGATGCGTTCGACCGAGCGCAGCCCGTCCCACTTCGGCGGGGCGCAGCGCACGTCCCGGCCCGCGCTCACGTCCTCGTACAGCAGCGTCTTCGGCAGGGCCGCGTCCGGTGCGCCGAGCTCCTCCTGGGCCCGGCGCAGCCCCGCCCGCAGCCCGCGCAGCAGCTCCGAGCGCCCGGTGCGGTCCGCGTGCGGGTAGCGGGCCAGGGCGTCGGCGGGCGCGTCGAGGAGGGCGGCGAGCCGGTCCGCCCAGGGCCGCTCCAGCGCGGTGAGGGAGCGCTGGAAGGACCGCAGCGGGTCCCCGCTGTGCACCCCGGTGTCCAGCAGGGGCACGTGGACCATGCCGAGCTGGAGCAGGGCGGCCACGTACGCCTCGCAGTCCTCGGGACCGGCGCCGCGCTCGGCGGCCAGCCACGCGGCCAGCTCGTGGTGCCGCAGCTCGCCCCGCTCGGCGAACAGCGCCAGCAGGCGCTCCAGCGTCCCGCTGCGGCGCAGGAAGAACAGCCGGTCCTCGACCGCGTCGAAGGTGACCGCGGCCGAGTCGTCGCCCGCGGTCACCGAGCGGCGCACGTAGCGGATGCGGTCGTCGTCGCGTCCCCAGCCGGAGGCCGGACGCAGCGGCAGGTCGCGGCGCCGGACCGGGTCGGCCAGGATCAGTTCGGCGAGCCGGGCGAGGACGACGACGTTGAGCCGGACGTGCCCCGTCCAGGCGTCCGCGAGCGCCAGGGGCCCGGGCGGCCGGGCGGAGTCGAAACGGCCGGTGGCCACCGCGGTGAAGGTGCTGAACGGGCTGGTCTTGCACGCGGTGCGGTAGAGGTACGACAGGGCCGACCGCTCGGCCTTGCGGGCCCGCCCGCCCGGTACGCCCACGGTCCGCAGGTACCCGTCGAGCTGCCCCTCCAGCACGGGCGAGGCCAACAGCAGCCCCGCGCGCAGCCGTTCGTCGGCCAGCAGGCCCCGCAGCGCGGAGCGGTTGCCGGCCAGTTCCGCGGCGAGCAGCGGCCCGCCCTCGGCGACGAGCTCGCCCAGCCGCCGCCGGCGGCGCAGCCAGCCCTGCAGCAGCGCGCCGGCGTCCCCGGCGCCGGACCCGTCGGCCGCTTTCGGGCCGGCGCCGGAGGCGAGGGCCTCCAGGGCGTGGGCCGCGGCCGCGTCGAGCGCCGGGTCGGGACCGGTGGGCAGCCGGCTGTTGTGGATCCGCCGCCGCAGCCCCAGCAGGGCGCGGCGCTGCGCGGCGCCCGCGCCGTCGGGGGCCGGATCGGTGGCGCCGACCGCCCGGTGCAGGAGTTCGCCCAGGTGCTCCGCGCCCGCGCAGAGCTCCGCCTCGGCCGCCAGTACCTCCCGCGCCCAGCGGTGGGTCCGCGGGCAGCGCAGCCCGTCGACCGCGGACAGGGGCAGCCCGGCCACCCGCAGCATGAACCGGTCGCCCGCGCGCCATTCGGTGGTGTGCATCGTCGTGGCCCCCTTCAGGCGATCTCGTGGCGGAAGTCGGCGGGCCGCGGCCGCTCGTGACCGAGCAGCATGATGAGCAGCGGCGCCTCGCCGGAGCCGGTGAGGCCCAGCCGTTCGGCGTACGCGATGTTGTCGAAGCCGAGGGCCACGCCCGCGCCGAGGCCGAACGCGGCGGCGCTGGTGTAGAAGGTCTGCGCGACGGCGCCCACGGTCCCGTTCACCAGGCGGTAGCCGCGGTCTCCGACGGCGTCGAGGACGGCGGTGGTGCGCAGGGTGGGGACGACCACCGCCCCGGCCTGCTCCAGGTTGTAGTTGGACAGGAAGTACGTGCGCTGGAGGAAGTCGCCGGGCGGGCCGGGCACGACCGGGCGCAGCGTGCGGGCCGCCGGGTCGTAGGCGTACCCGCCGGGCGGGACGCCCTCGACGTGGTTGACGAAGACGTACAGGGCCGTCAGCGGCGGCCCGTCCGGGCGCTCGGCCTCCGTGCCGTACGCGGTGGCCGCGCAGTCGGCGAGGACGGCCGCCAGCTGCTCGGCGGCCACCGGGCGCGAGCCGTCGAACCGGCCGAAGCTGCTGCGCCGGGCGCGCAGCACCGCGGCCGGGGACAGCGGAGAGGGGGCGGGCGCGGGCGCGGGCAGCGGGCGGGGGTCGGTGCCGCGCGGGGCAACGGCGGCGGCCGCGTCCAGCGCGTCCGGCGCGGGACGGTCGGCGGCGCGGCCGAGGGTGGCCGTGTGGATCCGCAGCAGGGTCTCGAACTCCAGGACCCGGCGGGAGCGTTCGCTGTCCCGGTGCGCGGTGACCCGCGGATCGCGGCCCGCGTCGGCGCCCGCGACCCGGGACGGGACACCGGCGGCGCGGGCGCTGCCGGAGGGGGCGAGCGCTTCTCCCGGGCCGCGGCCGCCGGGCCGGTCCTCCCAGGTCAGCGGGACGACCGCGAAGACGCCCTCCTGCCGTGCCTCCACCCCGAGCAGGGCGGCCAGCCGCTCCTCGTCGAACCACAGGACCGGGTCGATCCGGAGCCCGTACGGCCGCGCCCACAGCCGCCAGGTCTGGACGAGCGCGCCCACGTCCATGCTCACGGCGTGGAAGGAGAAGCTGTTGTACTTGAACGCGTTCTGCCAGTACTTGACGCTGAGGACCAGGTACTGCGTGGCGGCGCCCGCCGGGCCCGCGCCCGGCCCCAGCGCCTCGCGGACCACGCCCGTCACGTCGCCAGCGAGGATGCGCCTCAGGCCGTGCGCGTGCGGCCCGTAGTGGTACAGCCCGGGGGTGAGCGGGCCGTCCGCGCCCGCCGCCCAGTAGATGCCGGCGGGGTAGAGACCGCCCCCGGACGCGGTGCCCCGCGACCAGTTCGCGTGCGTGTGGTGCGGCAGGGCCGCCAGGTCGGTGTTGGCCTGGACGGCGAGCCGCCGCCCGGTCAGTCCGTACGAGTACCGCAGCATGCCGGACAGCAGCGGCAGCGTGAACCCCGCCGGTCCGGTGGGCCGTCGCGCGGGCTCCGGCGCGGGGGAGGGGAGCGGCAGGGTCTCCGCGTCCGGGTAGAACTTCGCCTTGCGCGGCCGGTCGGCCCAGTCCGGCACGAAGTCGACGGGTTCCATGGGTATCCGGCCGCGGTGCATGATCTCGTCGGCGTAGTCATGGGCGTAGCCCACGGGTCCTCCTACGTTCGGTGGGCCGCCGGCAGCGGCGGCGTGCGGGTCAGGGGAAGGGGTGGGGGGCCGGGTTCAGGTCGGCGGGCTCCAGGTCGCGCGGGCGCAGCCCCGCCTCCCGCAGGGCCGTGCGCATCCGCGGCATGCCGAGCGCCCGTTGCCGGGACCAGCCGAAGTCGATCGGCAGGAGTCCGGGCACCAGCACGCTCACCGTGTGGAGCCCGAGGGACCGCTGCTCGGGCAGGGTCTGGTCGACCACCACCACGTCGAACCCCCCGGCGGCGACCGCCGCGACGCACCGCGCCAGGTCGGTCCGCACGTCGTGGGACGCGGCGGTGCCTGCGGCGGTGGGCCAGAGCAGCTCGGCGACGGCGCGCGGCGGGCCGGCCGCGGGCGCCCGGAGCAGGAAGTCGGCGTGCCGCCCCATCTCGGGGACGCCGTACACCAGGGGATGGTCGTGCAGGGCGGTGACCAGGTCGAAGTCGGCGGCCATCGCCCGCAGCCGGGCCTCGTCCCGTACGGTCCGGCCCGGCAGGTTGACGGCGTCGGTGGCGATCTCGCACAGCGCGGAGTGCAGCGCCGACTCCGGGTCGAGCCCGGCTCCCGCCCCGAAGCACATCCGGCCCGGGCCGCCGTCGAACCGTTCGGCGACGGCGGTGACGACGGGGACCGGGAACGTGATCCGGGTGTCGAAGAAGCGGGCCCGGTAGCCGTACAGGGCCAGCCGGTCCACCATGGCGCGGGTGCCGGGCCGGGAACTGGTCGCCGGGTCGATCTCGGGCAGCGGCTGACGCCCGTACCAGGCGAGCAGGAACGCGTCCCGCTCGACGACCTCCATCAGCCCGAAGTACACGGCCTCGGCGGCGCTGCCGCCGGACGCGCAGCCGTTGGAGCTCTCCTGCACGAACCGGTTCTCCAGGCCCGGCGCGTGGTAGTACGTCAGGATCTCGGGCACCAGGCGGGGCACGCTGTCGCGCAGCGACCAGCCCCACACCCAGGGGATCTCCCGGTCCGGATCGAAGGGCCGGACCCGGGGGTTGGCCTCGTGGAACGCGTCGGCGTACAGGCCGACCCGGCGCGGGTCGACCGCGTCGTCGCCGAACTGCCGCAGCGTTCCCCGCACGCTCGTGGTGCGCGAGCGCGCCCGCATCCCCGCGTACCGCTCCAGACCCTCCAGGACGCCGACCTGCGCGCTTTGGCGGAACGAGTCGGTGTGCCCGCCCCAGAAGGTCTCGCGCAGGTACTCCCCGGACCGCATCGAGAAGCAGCCGATGGTCGCCGAGGTGGAGGTCGAGGAGACGTCCTGTACGACGGAGGGGCCCAGGGCCCCGCACAGCGGGTTCGCGAACGCCGCCACGTCGATGCCGTACGACTCCACCGGCCGGGTACGGAACACCCCGGGCCGGTACTTGGGCGCGGGCGGCAGCTCCAGGACCGCTCCCGCCGCGGTGTCCTCCCGCGGGGCCGCGCACGCCGGGCACTCGGGGTCGGGGACCAGCGGATGACGGCGCACGGCACCGGTCCGCAGGTCCAGCAGCCGTACGTGGGGGAACGGGCCCGGTGCGGCGGCCGCGCCGGCAGGCCGCGCCGCCGCGACGAGCGCCGCCAGTGCGGCGACCGCCCCGGCCGCGAAGGGGTGGGCGTACGGCCACGCGCCCGCGGGGCGGGTCCCGCCGCCCAGCTCCAGGGCGTCGCGCAGCGAGACGGACCGGACGGCCTGCCAGCGCCGCTCCAGGCAGCGGGCACACCCGCCGGGCGGACCTACGGCGGCCTGGTGCCCGTACAGGTGAACGGCCACTCCGCCGGGACCGGCCGCACGGGCCGGGCCGCCGGTGCCGTCCGTGCCGTCCGTGCTGGCCGCGCCGGACGGCCCGTCGGCGGCGAAGGCGTCGCGCAGCCCCAGCGCGGACAGGGCCACCCGGGGTCCGCCCAGCCGGTGCAGGGCCCGTTCGAGTTCCGCCGCGAAGCGCGCCGCGTTGTCCGCCCCGAGCGCGGCCGCGACCTCCGCCCCGGCGGAGACCAGGCGCCGCCGGGGGACGGCCGGGGCGCCCGGCGCCGCGGTCCGGGCCGCGACGGTGCGGCCGCCCGCACGCGCCTGCGCGCCCGCCTGCGCCTCCACCGCTCCGCGGGCGTCAGAGCGCATCGGCCGGCTCCCGCTCCGCGCCGAGCAGCACCCGCGCGGTGTGGATCCCCGCCGAGGCCAGGTCCGGCGAGCCGGTGGGGACGGCGTACGCGTCACGGCCCGCCGCGCGCAGCCGCTCCAGCACCTGCGGCCAGGCGGCGGCCGGCGCTTCGGCGCCGGGCGTCGTCCCGGGGGCCGTCGCCAGGGCGCGGGCGTCGAGGTCGCGCAGCAGCGGCGCCCCGGTGTCGGCCGCGGCGCCGCCGACCGCGTCGTCGGCTTCGTACTGCGCCGCGCCCAGCAGGTCCCGCAGCGCCGCCACGGCGGCCGCGCGCCGGTCGAGGTCGCTGCCGATCGCCCAGCGGCGCCCCGCCCGCGCGAGGAGCACGGACACGCCCGAGCGCTCGCCCTCCCCGAGGTCCAGCAGCTCGACGGCGAGGCCCAGGCGCTCCGCGGAGCGCACGAGGAAGGTCAGTTCGGCGTCGGCGTCCCCGTCCGTCCCCGCCGGATCGGGCAGCGGCACGGGGGCGGCCGCAGCGCCGTGCACCGCGCGCAGCAGGGCGTCGTACGCGAGCGCCGAGAGCAGCCCGGCCGCGGCGGCGTCGGCCGGGGACGGTCCGGCGCCCGCACCGGCCCGGGTCCGCTCGAAGAGCCGGCCGGCGTTGTGCGGTCCGAACGGGCGCACGGCCCCGGCCGGGACCGGTACGGGCTCCCCGGTGAGCAGCGAGACGGCCTGCTCGTACGCGTCGCTCCCGCCCGGCAGCCCCGAGGCGGTGGTCAGCGCCGCGACGGGGACCGCGTCCTCCGCCTCGGCCGCGGTCAGACGGGGAGGGACGACGCGCTCGGCGTACTCGATCGCGGCGCTGTCCAGCGCCCGCATCCGGGCTCCCGCCACGTGGTGGACGTCGAACGCGGCGATCGCCCGCCGCTCCGCGTGCCCGAGGCCCAGTTCGACCACGCTCAGTTTGAGCGGGATCTGCGTCAGCGGCTCGTCGGCGTACCGGGTGAAGACCCCGGCGTACGGGCGGACCAGGGCGGAGCGCCGGTTCAGCTCCTCGACGAGCGCGTCGGCGTCGCGGGCGGTCTCCGGCGTCGGCAGGGCGGGCGCCCCGGACCGGCCGGCGGCCGTGAGGTCCACGGGACGTCCGGCGCTCCCCGCCGGCTCCTCGGCGGTGTGCCGGGCGCAGAACGGGCAGCGGGGGTGCGGCAGGAGCGGTTCGCCGGTGACGTCCAGCGAGGCCGTGTCCTGGACGAGCAGCCGGTCCGCCGTCTCGGGGGGCAGGGCGCCCGAGGTGACGCGGAAGACCTCGTACCCGAGCAGGTTGCCGATCATCGCCGACAGCGGGCGGCCCGTACCGGCGGTGTCGGCGCGGGCGCCGTGGCCGCCGTCCGGCAGGGCCAGCGCGCTCCAGAGGTCGGCGGCGACCCCCGGATCGCGACCGGCGGCCGATCCCAGGCGCAGGGCCGCGCAGGCCCAGCAGCCCGGCGCGGCGTGGGTCATCAGCGGCCCGACGACGGCGTCCGAGCCGTAGGTCCAGGCGGGCAGCAGGGTGCGTCCCCGGGGTACCCCGGCGCGCAGCAGCGGCAGCAGCCGGGCCGGCGCGGCCGGTCCGCCGGTCACCACGACCACGTCGTAGCCGTCCAACCCGTCCCAGTCGAGCGGTGGTTGCGCCGGGCCGCCCCCGGGAATCGTGTGCAGGTCGACGGGACAACCGTCGGCGGCGGCCTCGGCCGCGTCGGCTTCGGCCAGGGCGGTGTCCAGGCCCGGTGTCACGCCGACGGCCGCGCAGCCGTTGCGTATCAGGGCCGCGGCGCACCAGCGCGCCACCTCGTCCTCGCCGAGCACGGCGACCCGGGTGGTGCGGAACCGCAGGAAGCGGGCCTCGGCGTCGTCGGAGTAGTGGTCGACGTACGCGATCTGCGGGGCGAAGCGCCGGGCGACGTCGGCGGCCGGGCCGTCGGGCGCGGCCCGCCCCTCCCGGCCGTCCTGCCCGGGGCGTGCGGCGGGAGCCTCGACGGGCCGGGCGAAGTCGCGCTCGTACAGGGTCCGGACGAGCTCGCCGACCATCGCCTGCTGGGCCTCGCCGAGGCCCTGACACAGGTCGGCGACGGTGTGCTCGCCGGTCAGGTGGGGGACGATCAGCGTCGCGAACCTGTACGCGGACTTCGCCGTGAGGCGGAATCCGCCGTCGGCGTTGTGGAACAGGACGCCGTCCGGCGTCCGGGTGAAGAGCACGTCCCGGCGGATCCTGGGACGGGTCGCGGAAACGGCCTGATAGCCGGCGTGGGCCATGGGACACCCCTGGGTGCGGTCTGGGCGGACGGAGGAGGGGACTGCGGGAGAGAGCCGGACGGGAGGAACCGGGGGACTGCGGCGGAAACCGGGGCACTGCGGCGGAGGGGACGGCCCCCGGCCCCCGGCCGGCGACTGGGGTCCCCGGGGGCATGCGGGGTCAGTGGGAGGGCGCGACCGCGCCGGCCACGTCGTCGGACCGCACGTGCCAACGCGCGTAGACACGAAGGAAGTCGTGCAGCCGGTACGGGCGGCCGGGTGGGCCGTCCTCCAGCAGTCCGGCCTCCACCAGCTGTTCGAGTACGGACTCGCAGGCGGCGGCCGACAGGTCGGCGCCCTCGTCGAGCCCGCCGAGCCGGAGGAAGGCGGCGCGGGCGTCGGGCGCCAGGGTGTCCAGCGCCCGGCCGAACACCTCGGGCACCGACAGCCGGGCGTCCTCCGCGAGGGCCAGCCGGCCCGGCGGGTCCTCCGCGAGCCAGTTCGCGCAGTCGGCCACCGCCAGCCCGGGGCGGGTCAGCAGCCGGCCCGCCGCGATCCGCAACGCCAGCGGGAAGTACCCGCAGACGTCGGCGAGTCGCCCCGCCGCTGCTTCCTCCGCCGCGAGCCGTTCGGCGCCGACGAGCCCGCTGAGCAGGGCGTACGCCTCTGCCGCCCGCAGGGTGCCGAGACGGTGCACCGCACCGCCGTGCGTGGCGACCACCGCGGCCAGTCCGCGCCGGCTGGTGACGACGACCCGGGCGTCCCCCGCGGCGGGAAGCAGCGGCAGCACCTGCCAGGCGCCGGCCGCGTCGTCCAGGACGAGCAGCCGCCGGCCGGGGCCGGCCGCGGGCAACTGCTCCACCGCGTCCGCCACGGGCACGGGCGCGCCGTCGGGCGCGGTGAGGGGGAGCGCGAACACCCCGCCGGGGAAGGCCTCCTGTGCCTCGTGCGCGCACTGGCGGGCCAGCGCCGACTTTCCGATGCCGGGCGCGCCGGAGATGACCACCAGGCGCGGCCCGGAGGCCGCGGTGAGCTGCCGGGTGATCGCCGCACGGTCGGCGTCCCGCCCCGCGAAACCGGGTACGGCCGGCAGCCGGGGTGCGTCCTCGGCGCGGCCCGGCGCGAGCGCGCGCCGGTCGGCGGCGGGGACCGCGGTCACGGCGACGGCCGCGGTGCCAGCACGGGCTGCCGGAGCCACGGCCGGAACCGCCGGAACCGCCGCCGCGGGGGCGGGCCCGGCCGGGGAGGACCCCGGTCCCGCCCCGAGGACCGGGTCGCCCGCGGCCGGCTGCTGCGGGGGCCCGAGTTCTTCGGCGCGCAGGATCGAGAGCTCCAGCCGGCGCAGGCCGGGACCCGGGTCGATGCCCAGCTCGTCGCGGAGCCGGTCACGGACCGTGCGGTATTCGGAGAGCGCCTCGGTCTGCCGTCCGGTGCGGTAGAGCGCTTCGATGAACTGCTCGGTGAACCGCTCGCGCACCGGATGCCGGCGTGCGCTCTCGTACAGGTCGACCAGGACCTGATGGCAGTTCCCGGCGGCGAGTTCGAGGTCGCAGACCCGCTCCAGGACCCGCAGCCGCTCCTGTTCCAGCGCCGCCACGGCGTGCAGCTGGAGCATCCGCGAGGCGACGTTGGCCAGCGGTTGCCCGTTCCACAAGGACAGCGCCTCGCGCAGCCGGTACAGCTCCTCGCCCGGTTCGCGCGAGGAGGCCGCTTCGGAGACCAGGCTCCGGAACAGCAGGAGATCGAGCGTTCCGGTCGTGTTGTGCATCCGGTAACCACCCGGAACGGATTCGATGGTGGTCGCTGATATCCCGTACTCGGCGAACAGCCGGCGCAGTCTCAGCACGCAGGTCTGCAAGGCGGCACGGGCGGTTGCGGGCGGCTCCTCGTCCCATACGGCCCGCATCAGATAGGAAGTCGATACGACGGCGTCGGGGTGCAGCAGGAGCGCGGCCAGCAAACTGGTGGGCTTGGACGGTTTGAGAACTGCTGTTTCCGGGCCGTGCGCAATGCTTAACGGCCCCAAAAGACGGAACCGGACGGCGGATCCCCCGAGTCGCTGCATGTCTTTCCCCCAATGGGGAGGGTGGCGGGGGCATCGATCGGCCGGTCGTGCGGGCGTGGACGCGCCATGAATGCGCGCCCGGCCCGCAACCGCTCCCCGTCCCCCGTTGGGCGGTGAATGAAAGGAACCATACATAACGGATCTTGCGGAAGTCGAGCCGCGGGACGCAGATTGCGGTTCTGCCGCGCCTTTCTCACTTCTCCGTAACTCGGGCGTTCCGCATGGTGACTGCCGGTTCGTCAAAAATGTTCACGCGTAAACGAATTGAACCCCACTCGGGAGATCGATCTCCCGAATGGAGGGGCAAGTTGAATTCTGTCCTAAAGGCGACCGGAAGGAATGGCCGGGATTTCCCGTTGCCCTTCCGCCGTGCGAACGGGCGGTCGCGCCTCCGCGGGCGGCGGGGTGCGGTTCATCCCGCGGTCATGCTCGCGTCATGTCTGCGTCGTGGCGGCTACCCGCAGGTAGCCCAGGGTGGTTGCGATCCTTGGAGGTGCGGCCGCGTTCCCGTCCCGACGCGCGCGGCCGGCCCCTGAGCCCGTTCCACGAGCAGGAGGCAACATGAGCGTGACCCCGGGCAGGAAGACGGCGATCACCGCCGTGGCGGTGGCCGCGGCCCTCACCGCGATCGCCGGTCCCGCGTACGCCCGTACGGACCGCGGCGACGCACCGTCGACGCCCGAGGTGTCCGCCACCGTCGAGACGCCCTCCCTCTTCGACGACGAGGAGGGAGGCAACGCGAACGCGGACGACCCGGCGATCTGGCGCAACGCGCACGACCCCGACCGCAGCCTGGTGATCGCCACCGCCAAGGAGGGCGGCCTGCGCGTGTACGACCTCGACGGCCGCCAGGTGCAGTCCCTGCCCGCGCCGCCACCGCCGCGGGAGGGCGACAAGCCCGGGCGCTTCAACAACGTCGACCTGATCACCGGCCTCCGCTTCCCCGACGGCCGCCACGACGTGGCCGTCGTCTCCGACCGGGGCCGCGACCAGCTGCGCGTCTACCGCATCGACCCCGGACGGACCGCCGGCCCCCTGGTCGACGTGACGGACGGGGCGGCCGCCCCGCACGTGTTCTCCACCGGCCAGGACGAGGTCAACGAGCAGCGCACCGCCTACGGCCTCGCCGCCTACACCGACCGCCGTACGGGCCGGTCCTTCGCCGTCGCCAGCCGCCGGGGCGCCACCGCCCTCGCGCTCGCCGAGCTGACGCCGACCGCCCGCGGCACGGTCGGCTACCGCACGGTCCGCACCGTCACGCTGCCCTCCGCCTTCGCGCTGCCCGACGGCGCGCGGTGGTCACCCTGCGACGAGCCGGGGGAGCTCCCCCAGGTCGAGGGCATGGTCGTCGACCCCGACACCGGCGATCTGTACGCGGGCCAGGAGGACGTCGGCATCTGGAAGCTGGATGCCGACCTGCGCTCCCCGGCCCGGCTGATCGAGAAGGTCCGCTCCTACGGGGTCCCCGGCACCTGGAACCCGGACACCGAGGAGTGCGACGCGGGCGCCGACCCCGGCTTCGGCGGTCGGCACATCAGCGCCGACGTGGAGGGCCTCACCATCTGGCGCGACCCCCGCCACCCCGGGCACGGCGGCTACCTGCTCGCGTCCGGCCAGGGGGACGACACCTTCGCCGCCTTCGACCGTGACCGCGGCAACGCGTTCGTCCGCGGCTTCCGCGTCGCCGCGGGTGCGAAGCCCGGAGCGCCCGACGGCTCCGAGGAGAGCGACGGCGCCGCCGTCACCAGCGCACCGCTGGGGACGAAGTTCCCCCGGGGCCTGCTGGTCGTCCAGGACGGCGCCAACACCCCCGCGGCCTCCGGACCGGGCGGAGAGGTGCGCACCGACACCAACTTCAAGTTCGTCGACCTGGGCGCCCTCGCACGCGCCGCCCGCCTGTAGCGGCCCGCACGGCTTCCCCCGTCCGGTTCCCCCGTCCAGCCGGTCCCCGCGCCGCCCGCCCGGCGCGGGCGGCCCGGCGGACGGAGACTGGGAGGGGACGGGACGCGCCGGACGGGAGACGACCATGGCCAGGCACCACCAGTTCAGTGTCGACCGGGAGGGTCACTCGGTGACCGTCACCGTTCACGGTGACCACCCCCATGTGATCGAGCTGCTCGTCGACGGCAAGGAGCTCGACCGCCGCGCGGCGCGCACGGGCAGCTGGATCCTGGACGCCGAACTGGCGACCGACCCCCCGACGCCCCTGCGCGTCCGGGTCCACCTGCCCCACACGGCGAGCACCCCGCGCTGCACCCTGGAGATGGACGGCAGGGAAGAGGTCATGCCCCAGCGGTCGTGATCGGGGTCCGAGAACCGGGGCTCGCGGGGCTCAGGCCCGGATGAAGTCGAGCAGGTCGGCGTTGAAGGCCTGCTCGTAGTCACCCGTCAGGCCGTGCGGCGCGCCGGGGTAGACCTTGAGGACGGAGTCCTCGACCAGGGCGGCCGACTTCCGCGCGGCCGCACCGATCGGCACGATCTGGTCGTCGTCGCCGTGGGCGATGAGGGTCGGGACGTCGATGCGCCGCAGGTCCTCGGTGAAGTCGGTCGCGGAGAACTGGGCGACGCAGTCGTACGCGGCCTTGAGCCCGGCCTGCATGCCCATCAGCCAGAAGGCGTCGCGCGCGCCCTGCGACACGTTCGAGCCGGGGCGGTTCGCACCGTAGAAGGACTCGCTCAGCGTCCGGTAGAACTCCGAGCGGTCCAGGCGCACTCCCTCGCGGATGCCGTCGAACACCTCCAGGGGCAGGCCGTCCGGGTTGGCCTCCGTCCGCAGCATCAGCGGCGGCACCGCGCCGAGCAGCACGACCTTGGCGACGCGCCCGGTCCCGTGCCGGCCGATGTACCGGGCGACCTCGCCCCCGCCGGTCGAGTGGCCCACCAGCACCGCGTCGCGGAGGTCGAGGTGCTCGATCAGCTCGGCCAGGTCGTCGGCGTACGTGTCCATGTCGTTGCCCTGCCAGGGCTGCGCGGAGCGGCCGTGCCCGCGCCGGTCGTGGGCGACGGCGCGGAAGCCGTTCTCGGCGACCAGACGGAGCTGTCCGTCCCACGCGTCGGCGTCGAGCGGCCAGCCGTGGCTGAACACGACGGGCCGGCCCCGGCCCCAGTCCTTGTAGAAGAGGTCGGTGCCGTCGCTGGTGGTGAAGGTGGTCATGGGAACGTCCTCAGATCGTGTCGGGGCGTTTGCCGGACGGGCGGCGCGCGAGCGCCGGGGCACTGCCGGCGGCCTCCTGCCGGCCGCGTTCGATGGTCGGCTCGCTCCCCGGGCCGGGCAACTCGGCGCCCCCGCGGTCGCGGGCACTCCTACCGGTGCTTCCCGCGGCCGGCGCGGCCGGCTGGAGGGCCCGGCGCCGCAGACCCCCGTGGTGCGGTGCGGCCGTCCGGGTGAACGGACCGCCGGTCCGCGGGGCTCCCCGGGCTTCCGGCCCGGGGAGGGGGAGCGGGTTCGCCACCATGCGCGCGGCAGGAGCGGGGCGACCCTTCTGAACGCTGCGTTCCGCGCTTATCAATATCTGCTGCCGTGGAGGGAGATATGGGCACGACGCGCCGTGAGTATTTCTTCAGCACCGGGCCGAGCCGAATGATTTACCGTGCACGCACCATCCCGTCGTGCTACTGTCGATCTCAGTTGCAGTTGTGGTTCCCAAAAACTTCAAGTGCCCTCATCGGTCTTCTGTGCCGGTGGGAGCACTTCTGTATTTCCGGTCATTTTTCCGGGTGGGGCAATCATCGCGGCGACACGGAGACCACACGGTGTGGTTTCCGGGTACTGCCCCAAAGGAGAATTGACATGGCATCTGGCACCGTGAAGTGGTTCAACGCCGAAAAGGGTTTCGGCTTCATCGAGCAGGACGGCGGCGGCGCTGACGTCTTCGCCCACTACTCGAACATCGCCGCGCAGGGCTTCCGTGAGCTTCAGGAGGGCCAGAAGGTGAACTTCGACATCGCGCAGGGCCAGAAGGGCCCGACGGCCGAGAACATCGTTCCCGCCTGACGCTGACGCGTATACGCAGCTGGGGCCCGCACCTTGGGGTGCGGGCCCCAGCTCGTCGCGTTTCCGGGCGTAGTTTTTCCCCGGGCGGCACGGCCCGACCCGATCCGGTCGGGGTGCCCCGCCGCACGGTCCGCCCGACCCGGGCTCCGGATGTCGCATCCGTCAGAGCCGCCCGCAGTCGGCGCCCCGGATTTCACGTCCGCAGTGCGCCACTGATTTCAACGCCCGATCCTGTCCCCGGTCATTTCCGCCGGACGGATCCGCTTTCGCTTTCGTATTCATTCGGCTCGTTCTCGCGAATCTCCCTTCGGGATTCCTCGATACGTGCCGCATCGAGGAAGGTTCTGCATGAACCGCACCATTCGCACGAATGACCGTTCTTCCCGAGGCCGCAGTGGCGGTTCCACCGGTTCGTCCGGCGGTTCCTACGGCGGCTCGTACGGCTCCGGCTCCGGTTCCGGTTCCGGCGGTTCGGGTCGCGGGGGCCGTTTCGGGTCCTCCGCTCCGTCCCGGTCGGGTTCCTCCGGCCGTTCGGGCGGTTCCGGTTACGGCGGCCGCCGTTC
>NZ_JBVJGW010000026.1:0-92315 GCF_055587105.1 Streptomyces sp. NPDC048461
TTGTCGTTGACGATCGAGCTTTCGGTGATGAGGAGGGTGCCCTCGCCGTCCGGCTCGAACGAACCGCCCTCGGAGACCAGGGGAGCCTGGACGCGTGGGATTCCGTACTTCTGGAGCACGGCGCGGCCGACCGCTCCGTCGTTCTTGTGCTCCTGTTTGTTGCCCCAGCCGTTGAAGTTGAAGTCGATGCCGACGACCTTGCCGCCGTCCTCCACGAAGACGGGGACGGTGTCGCGGGCCCACATGTCGTCGACGGCCAGGGGGATGGCCTCGACCTGGGAGCCGCAGGCGCGCTGGGCCGCGTCGACCTGGTCGGGGCGGGCCATCATCACGACGGCCTCGTACTCGCCGATCGCCCGGGCGATGCGCGCGATGTCCTCGCGCACGTAGCGCAGGTCCTCCGCCCAGACAGAGGTCAGCGCGGGCCAGGCCATGAACGTACGGGTGTGGCTCTCCCACTCGGCGCCCAAGCGGCGCTTGGCACCCGACGGGGCGGGCGCGGAGGATCCGGCGGTGGCGCCGGCCTGGGCGCCGGTCGCGGAGGGGCCGCAGGCCGAGGCGCCCGCGACGACGGCGCCGATCCCGGCGAGCGTGCGAAGGACGGTCCTGCGGGTGGGGGGCTGGAAGGACACGGGGGACTCCGATCGTGGGCCGGCGGAAGAAGGTGCTTCCGCCAGGGCGGGCGCGGGAGTGTCACGTGGGCAGACAAACCGGGCCCTACGGACAAGAGTGCGCGCTCCGCGCCGCGAACGGCCGCTCGGCATCAAGGCGAGCGGCCTCGTGTCGCCACTGTGGCACTGACTGGATTTTCAGTCAATTCGAGGAGGGAAGGGAACCGAGGCGTCCCGTTTCCACTCCGATGGCCTCGCGCAGCAGGCCGCGGGCGTGCGGGAGCGGGAGCAGTCCGCTGAGCCAGCGGACGCTGAGCCCCTCCAGCAGGGCGGTCAGCCGCTCCGCGGCGGCCGTGACGGCGTGGTCCGGCGCGGCCGGGCAGAGCTCGGCCAGGTGGCCCGCCACCTCGGCCACCCAGGCCGCTCCCGCGGCGGCGAGCTCGTCCCGCAGCTCCGGGTCGAAGACCGAGTGGGCCCGCAGCTCTCCCCAGGCCGTACTGTTCTCGCGCACCTCGGGGAGGTCCTGGAACTCCAGCAGCAGCGTCCGCTCCAGCAGCCTGCGCGGGTCCGGCGGGCGGGTCGCGTCCCCGCCCCCGTCCGCCTCCGCCCAGGTCGCGGTGTAGCGGTCCGCCCGGTCCCCGATGAACGCCAGGGCGTGCCGCAGGATGCCGGGCCGGTCCTTGAAGTGGTAGTAGATCAAGGCGGTGGACACGCCGGCCTCGGCCGCCAGGTCCGCCACCCGCAGCCCCCGCACGCCCCGGCGGGCGATGACCCGCGCCGCGCCCGTGAGGATCGCTCGTCTGCGGTCGGTCACTGTGTGGTCCCTCCTCCTCGAATCCTCCCCGTGGTGTGCGTCTCGCATTGTCACACATTGACTGAAACTTCAGTTAGCGGCACGATGCGCGCAAGTCACTGCCGCACCGTTGAAAGAGCCACCGCATGCCCGAGCATCCCCCCGGCGTACAGCCCACCCCCACGGCGCTGTCCGCCGACGACCCCTACGAGATCGGCGGCTACCGCCTCCACGCCCGCCTCGGCTCCGGAGGCATGGGGGTGGTCTACCTGGCGTACACGCCAGGGGGCCGTCCCATCGCCCTGAAGGCCGTCCGCGCCGAGTTCGCCGCGGATCCCGAGTTCCGCGAGCGGTTCGCCCAGGAGGTGGCGAGCGCCCGACGGATCCACGGACTGTTCACGGCCCAGGTGGTCGACTCCGGGGCCGACGATCCCACGCCCTGGCTGGCCACGGCCTACGTGCCCGGTCCCACGCTGCAGGAAGTCGTACGACGGCACGGGCCGCTGCCCGCCCGCACCGTCCTGCTGCTCGTCGCGGGCATCGCCGAGGCGCTCCAGGGCATTCACCGGGCCGGCGTCGTCCACCGCGACCTCAAGCCCGCCAACGTGCTCGTCGCGGGGGACGGCCCCCGGGTGATCGACTTCGGCATCGCGCGGGCGGCGGACGCCGCGGCCCTGACCGGCACCGGCCTGCGGATCGGCACCGCCGCGTTCATGGCCCCAGAGCAGGCCCTGGGCCGCCGGGCGACACCGGCCACCGACGTCTTCGCGCTCGGCGCGCTGGCCGCGTACGTGGCGGGCGGGGCGCCGCCCTTCGGGGCCGGACCGGAGTCCGGTGCCCTGTACCGGGTGGTCCACGAGCAACCCGACCTCGGCGGCGTACCCCACGACCTGCGCGACCTGATCGCGTGGTGCCTGGCCAAGCGGCCGGCGGACCGTCCCTCGACCGTCGAGCTGATCACCGCCGTGCACGCGCACCCCGCGGTGGGCCCGCGGCCGGAGTTCACCGAAGGCTGGCTGCCCCGCCCGGTCCGGGACGAGGTCGGGGGCCGGGCGGGCGCGGGGCGGGGGGACTCCGGGTGGGACGAGTCCGGGTGGGAGCGGGGGGACTCCGGGTGGTCCGTCCCGGGGCACCTCCAGGCCACCCGCGCGGCACCCGTGCACACGGGTGAGGAAGGCACCGTGCCGGGGGCTCCCACCCCGCCCGGGGCGGGGCCGAGTGCTCCGGCGGACGGAACCGGGGGCGCACCGGGGGCGGTGGCGTTCCTTCCCGCACCGGACCCGGCGGGCGCCGGCCGCGCCACCCGTACGCCGGAGGCCGCCCCGGAGCCGGTGTCCCGCTCCGGCCGGCGCGCTCCGAGGCGCGGGCGGCGGCGCTTGCCGGCGGCGGCCGCGGCGGCCGCCGCCACCCTGCTGGCCTGTGCCGGAGCCGTGTACTACCTCGACGTGCCCGAGGGGAAGGGGGAGGCCCCCCAGGGCGGCCCCGGTGTCCGGCCGGCTCCGCCCGCGACCTCGGCCTACCGGCCCGGCTACGCGAAGGCCCAGCTCACCGCCCCCGGCTCCGGCTACGAGTTCGACCTCACGACGGGCCGGGTGGTGCCCGAGGAAACGGCCACCTGGTACCTGGCGCGCGACGGCCGGGCCTTCCTCCCCTCAGAGGAGTCGGATGCCTTCGTCGCCGACGCCGGGGAGCTGACGGCCGACGACTGCGTGCGCGGCATCGAGACGCGGCCGGCCGCCACCCTGCCCTTCGCCGCGCTCGCGAAGGCGAGGCCGTTCTGCGTGCGCAGCCCGGACCGGAGCCAGGTCGCGATCGTCCGGCTGGTCGAGGCGGCCGCCGACGGCTCCGTCACGATCACCGCCGACGAGTTCCGCCGGAACTGAGGCGCCGGGTCCGCGCCCGGCCCGGCCAGGCCCCGCCCGCCGCCCGCCCCCGTACGGGCACCCGCGGTCGCCCGTACGGCCGGTGACGGGGTGCGTACACCCGCGCGGGCGGGCCCCGGTAAGGTGCGGGGCATGGCGTCTCGCAGCACTCAGATCCTCGAAGCGGCCGCCCGGGTCATCGCCCGGCGCGGGGTCCGCGGGCTGCGCGTGGAGGAACTCGCGGCCGAGGCCGGGGTCTCCACGGCCTTGATCTACTACCACTTCAAGGACCGCACGGGGGTCCTGCGCCAGACGCTCGAGTTCATCAACGACCGTGCCGAGCGCTACACCACCGACCGTGACCCGGACGATCCGCCGCTCACTCCCCGCGAGGAGCTGGAGGAGACGCTGCTCCTGGAGCTCCAGGACACCCCGGAGGTCCGGGAGAACAGCTCGGCCTGGGGCGAACTGAGGGCGAGCGCCGTCTTCGACGAGGTGCTGCGCGAGGACCTCGCCAGGGCCACCCTCGTGTGGGTCCAGGAGGTCGCCGCGCTGCTGGGTCAGGTCCAGCCCATGGCTCCGGCGTCCTCGCTCGCCGCCGCTGCCGAGCGGCTGACCGCGCTCCTGGAGGGTCTCAGCATGCGCTGGCTCAGCGGCGGGACCAAGATCGGCCACGCGCGGGAGCTCATGCGCGGCGCCATCGACGCCGAACTGGCCGGCCTCCGCCAGAACTGACGCGCCGGACCGCTGTCGCCCCGCGGCGCGGGGCCAACCCCGGCGGCCGCAACAGCGACGTGCCTGCGGTGTCTGCCGTGTTAAGGGCGGCGCCCCTGCGCTCGCCCTCCGTGCGCTCGCCCTCCGTGCGCTCGCCCTCCATGTCCGGTCCCGTGTTCCCCATGCGGCTGGAACCTTTCGCCGTCCCATCTATTGACTGAATTTTCAGTCAATGCCAGAGTGAGAACCAGAGCCGCCGACGGCCCGCAGGACTCCGGTTCGGGGCCCGCACCGCAGGCCCCGAACCGAATCGCCGGCCGCGTCCGGCCCTCGTCGTTCGACGCACCACCACCATCCCCCTGTGCCCCGCGCACCCGTGTACCCGGACGGAGGGGTTCCGGCCCCAGGGTCGCCCGCTCGCCTTCCGGAGGAATGAATGATCATGAAGGTTTCCACAGGCCGAGGCGGCTGTACGGCTGCCCGGACGGACGCCCGGTGGGCGTCATGCCCCTGACCCCCACCGAACGTGACCGGCTGCTGCTGTTCACCACCGCGGAGCTCGCCCGGGCCCGCCGGGCGAGGGGCCTGCTGCTCAACGTTCCGGAGGCGACCGCCGTGATCGCCGACACGGTGTGCGAGGCGGCGCGCGACGGCCTCCGTCTCGCCGAGGCCCTCGCCCGCGGGCGCGGTGTCCTCGGCCCGGACGACGTCCTGCCGGGCGTCGTCGACATCGTGACCGAGGTGATGGTCGAGGCCGTGTTCGAGGACGGCACCCGGCTTGCGGCCATCGGCGACCCCTTCGGGGCGCACTCCCGCGACGACGCCGCACCGGGCGCGGTACTGCCCGCCCCGGGCCGCGTCGATTCCCCCGAACCGGCCCTCACCCTCGCGGTGCGCAACACTGCCGCCGTCCCGGTGAGCGTGACCTCGCACTTCCACTTCTTCGAGGCCAACCCGCGCCTGGACTTCGACCGGGCCGCCGCCTACGGCATGCACTTGGCCGTCGCCGCCGGGTCGTCCATCCGTTTCGACTCCGGCGCCACCGTCGAGGTCGGCCTGGTCCCGATCGGCGGTGACCGGATCGCGATCGGTTTCGCGGGGCTGGTCGACGGTCCGCTGGACGCCCCGGGTGCGAAGGGTGAGGCCCTGCGCCGGGCCGCCGCCTGCGGCTACCTCGGTACGAGCACCCCGGAAGGAGCCACGTCATGAGCAGGCCCACCTCCCACAGCGACCACTGCGCCCCGGGCGGTCGGCACATCGATCCGCACGAGTACGCGGCGGTGCACGGTCCGCGGGCGGGGGACCGGGTGCGGCTGGGTGATTCGGGGCTGACGGTGCGGGTGGAGTCGGACGCGCAGCGGGCGGGGGACGAGTTCCTGGCGGGTTTCGGGAAGACGGCGCGGGACGGGCTGCACCTGAAGGCGGCGGCGGTCCGTGACACGTGTGACGTGGTGATCAGCAACGTGCTGGTCATCGACGCGGTGCTCGGGATCCGCAAGGTGTCCATCGGCATTCGTGAGGGGCGGATCCACGCGATCGGGCGGGCCGGCAATCCCGACACCCTCGACGGCGTCGACGTCGTCGTCGGCACCGGCACGACCATGATCTCGGGTGAAGGTCTGATCGCCACTGCGGGCGCGGTGGACACCCACGTCCACCTGCTCTCCCCCCGCATCATGGAGGCCTCGCTCGCGAGTGGGGTGACCACGATCATCGGGCAGGAGATCGGGCCGAGCTGGGGCGTGGGGGTGAATTCGCCCTGGGCGTTGAAGCACGCGTTCAACGCGTTCGACGCGTGGCCGGTGAACATCGGTTTTCTCGCGCGGGGTTCTTCGTCGGATGCGGCTCCGCTGGTGGAGGGGTTGGCGGAGGGTGGTGCGTGCGGGTTCAAGGTCCATGAGGACATGGGTGCGCATGCGCGTGCGCTGGACACGGCGTTGCGGGTGGCGGAGGAGTACGACGTGCAGGTGGCGCTGCACAGTGACGGGCTGAACGAGTGTCTGTCGGTGGAGGACACCCTGCGGGTGCTGGAGGGGCGGACGATCCACGCGTTCCACATCGAGGGTTGTGGTGGGGGGCACGTGCCGAACGTGCTGAAGATGGCGGGGGTGGCGAACGTGATCGGTTCTTCGACGAATCCGACGCTGCCGTTCGGCCGGGACGCGGTGGCGGAGCATTACGGGATGATCGTGTCGGTTCACGATCTGAAGCCGGATCTGCCGGGTGACGCGGCGATGGCCCGTGACCGGATCCGGGCCGGGACGATGGGGGCGGAGGACGTCCTGCACGATCTCGGGGCGATCGGCATCACCTCTTCCGACGCGCAGGGCATGGGGCGGGCGGGGGAGACGATCCGGCGGACGTTCGCGATGGCGGCGAAGATGAAGGGCGAGCTGGGTCCGCTGGCCGGTGACGGGGACGGTGACGACAACGCCCGGGTGCTGCGGTACATGGCGAAGCTGACCATCAATCCGGCGATCGCCCATGGACTGGCCCACGAGATCGGTTCGATCGAGGTCGGCAAGCTCGCCGACATCGTCCTGTGGCGGCCGCCGTTCTTCGGCGCGAAACCCCAGCTCGTCCTCAAGTCCGGCTTCCCCGCCTACGGCGTCACCGGCGACCCCAACGCCGCCACCGACACCTGCGAACCCCTCGTCCTGGGGCCCCTGTTCGGCGCGCACGGCGCCGCCCCCGCCGACCTGTCGGTGGCGTTCGTCAGCCGTGCCGCGGCCGAGTCGGGGAGCTTCGGAGCCCCGTACGACGCGCTCGCGACCCGGCGCCGCCGGGTCGCCGTCCGCGGGACCCGTGGCATCGGACCGAAGGACATGATCGGCAACAGCCGTCTCGGGTCCGTCGACGTGAACGCCCGGACGGGCCTCGTCACGCTCGACGGGGAGCCGCTGCGCTCCGAACCGGCCGAGCAGGTCTCGCTCAACCGCCTCTACTTCCTCTGAGGGCGCTCCCGTCCCTCAGGTTCATCCCCGTCTCCACTCTTGACTGAATTTTCAGTCGGGTGAAGACTGCACCGAAAGAAATGAGACATCTCATGGCTGATTACCGTATGCCCGCCGAGTGGACCGCTCACGAGGGCTGCCTCATGGCCTGGCCCACCCGCGAGGAACTGTGGGGCAGCGTGCTGGCCGACGTGAAGGAGGAGTACGCCGACGTGGCCCGCGCCATCGCGGCCTTCGAGCCCGTGACGATGGTCGCCCCGCCCGGCCACGGCGAGGACGCCCGCGCCCACTGCGGCGACGACGCCGCCATCACCGTGATCGAGGTGCCGATCGACGACTCCTGGTTCCGCGACAGCGCCCCGCTGTTCGTCCTCGACGGGAACGGGAACCGGGCCGGCGTGGACTTCCGCTTCAACGCCTGGGGCGGCAAGCACAGCCCGTACGACGCCGACGACCGGGTCAGCGCCCTGCTGCTGGAACACCTCGGGGTGGAGCGCATCGCCTCCGACATGATCCTCGAGGGCGGCGCGATCACCGTCGACGGCGAGGGCACGCTCATCACCACCGAGCAGTGTCTGCTGCACCCCAACCGCAACCCGGGCATGAGCCGCGACGAGATCGAGGCCGAGCTGAAGGCCCGGCTCGGCGTCACCAAGGTCATCTGGCTGCCGTACGGCGGCCTGCTCGACACCGAGACCGACGGCCACGTCGACGGCGTCTGCGCCTTCGCCGCGCCGGGCACGGTCGTCGTCTCACTGCCCGACAACCCCAACCACCCCGACTACGCCCGGATGCGCGCCAACCGCGCGGTGATCGAGGCCGCCACCGACGCCCGCGGCCGCCGGCTGGAGATCATCGACGTACCGCAGACGGCCTTCGGCGAAGTCGCCGACGGCGAGACCGAGGTGTCCTACCTGAACTACTACGTCGCCAACGGCGGCGTGGTCGTCCCCGTGGCCGGGCTGGCCCAGGACGAGGACGCCCTCGCCGTGATCGCCACCGCCTACCCCGGCCGCAAGGTCGTCGGCGTACGGGCGCTCGCCATCGCGTTCGGCGGCGGAGGCGTGCACTGCATCACGCAGCAGATCCCCGCCGTGCGCCCCGCGCCCACGACCCCCACGGCCACCGCCGGCTGAGCAGGACGCCGACCGTTCCCAGCGGACCGCCACCGCGGTCCGCCCGCTCCTCCCTCCGCATCCCTCACGGCAAAGAGAGCGCGACGATGAACACCTCCCCGCCCCGTACGGGCAGACGCCCCCTCCGGACCGGCCGCCGCACCGCGGCCCTCACCACCGCCGCCCTGACCTCCTTCGCCCTGCTCACCGCCTGCGCGGGACCGCCCCGGGGCAAGGACGCCGACGTCACCGACGTCCACCTGTCCGCCTCCACGCCCACGGCCCGCGGCGACATCGACTCCTTCAGCTGGGCCGTGTACGCCGAACCGCCCACCCTCGACTACACGGTGGCCTTCGACTACCCGCAGAACACCGTCCTGTCCAACGTGTGCGAGAGCCTGATGCGCTGGACCCCGGGGCTCACCACCGAGCCCGGGCTCGCGCAGAAGGCGTCCAACCCCGACCCCACCACCTGGGTGTACGACCTGCGCCCCGGCGTGCGCTTCCACGACGGCAAGGAGATGACCGCGGACGACGTGGTCTTCAGCCTCGGCCGGCAGATGGACCCCGACAACGCGGCGGCCTGGGCGCAGGTCTTCCGGAACGTCGCCTCCGTCACCGCGAGCGGCCCCCTCCAGGTCACCGTCACGCTCAAGAAGCCCGACTCGCAGTTCCCCCAGTACATGGCCACCGCCGCCGGCGTGGTGGCGTCCAGGGCCGGCGTCGAGGCGGCCGGCAAGGACTACGGCACCACCGGCGGCCTCGCTTGTACCGGCCCCTTCCAGCTCGGCACCTGGAACAAGGGCCAGTCGATCGAACTCGACCGCTTCGACCACTACTGGGGCACCAAGGCCAAGTCGAAGAAGGCCGTCTTCCGGATCCTGACCGATCCCTCCGCCCGCACCAACGCCATGCTCAGCGGGGAGGTCGACGGCGGCTACCTGATCCCCACCGAGAGCTACGGCCGTCTGCGCGGCAGCGGCACGGGCACCCTCTACTTCGGCGAGGGACTGACCACCGTCAACGTCAACGTCACCTCCATGCAGGGCCCCCTCGGCGACGTCCGCGTCCGCCGGGCCCTGTCCCTGGCGCTGGACCGCATCGGATTCGTCAAGGCCGGACTCGCGGGCGCGGGCACCGTCACCAACTCCCTGACCACCCGCGCGGCCTGGGCCGCCGCCCCCGAGCAGACCCTCAAGACGGCGTTCGACGGACTGCCGCCGGGCGAGCAGGACCTCGAACGGGCCAAGGCCCTGATCAAGGAGGCCGGGGCCACCGGCAAGACCCTGACCGTGGCCACCAGTTCCATAGGCCAGGACGTGTCGCTCCTCGCCACCGCGGTCCAGGCGGCCGGCACGCAGATCGGCCTGGACATCCGGCTCAAGACGATCGCCCCGAACGCCTTCACCGCACTGTTCACCGATCCGCAGGCACGCGCGGGCATCGACATGTTCCCGTACACCTCGTACAACTCGATCACCGATCCGCTGGACCTGCTGCAGAACTTCGAGACCGGCGCCTTCCAGAACTTCGCCGGCTACAGCGATCCCCAGTACGACGAGCTCGTCGGCCGGGCCGGCGCGACCTACCCCGTCGCGGAGCGGATGGCCATCGAGGCGAAGCTCCAGCGGCACGCCTCCGAGCAGCTGCTGTGGATCCCCGTCGCCGAGTGGCCGACCGCGATGTTCCTGGGCAAGCGGATCACCGGGGCGCCCACGACGATCTCGTACATGTACTACCCGTGGGCCGCCGATGTGGGGGCGGCCCCGTGAGCTTCGTCCGCTTCGCCGCACGACGGGTGGCGGAAATGGCCGCCACCCTCCTCGTCGCCTCGTTCGTCGTCTTCGGCGCCATGTACCTGGCGCCGGGCAGCCCGGCGAGCTTCCTGCTCGCCGGGCGGTCGGCCTCCCCGGAGGCGATCGCCTCGATCAACGCCCAGTACCACCTGGACGACCCCTTCCTCGTGCGCTACTTCCGCTGGCTCGGGGACGTGCTCCAGGGAGACTTCGGGCGGTCGATCACCTACCGCACCGACGTCTCGCGCCTCTTGGCGGACCGCCTCCCCGTGACGCTGCTGCTGATCACCATGGCGCTCGTCGTGGTCGTCGTGGTCGGTCTGCTGCTGGGCCGGGCCGCCGCCGTCCGGGGCGGGTCCACCGACTCCGCGATCCTGGTCACCACGACGTTCGCCGTCGGCACCCCGTCCTTCGTCGCGGCCGTCCTGCTCCAGGGACTGTTCGCCGTCCAGCTGGGCTGGTTCCCCAGCAGCGGCGCGGGCGAGGGCTTCGGCGACATGCTCCGGCACCTCACCCTCCCCGCCGTCGCCCTGGCCCTCTACCTGATCGGCATGCTCGCCCGGGTCACCCGCGCCGCCATGCTCGAAGCCCTCGACAGCGAGCACGTCACCGTCGCCCGCAGCCGGGGCGTCCCCGAACGCCAGGTCATCCGCCGCCACGTCTTCCGCAACTCCCTCGGGACGGTCCTGACCACCGGCGGACTGATCGTCTCCACCCTCCTGGTGTGCACCATCCTGGTCGAGACCGCCTTCAGCATCGGCGGCATCGGCCAGCTCCTCGAACTCTCCACCACCACCAAGGACTTCCCGACCGTCCAGGCGATCTCCCTGATCATCGTGGCCCTCTTCATGGCGGTGAACCTGCTCGTGGACCTGGTCCTGCCCCTGGTCGACCCCCGGGTCACCCTCGGCACCAGGGGGGCCGCCTCGTGAGCGCCGTCCTCACCCGCCGCCCCGGCCTCGGCCGGATCCGCACCCGGCGCTCCCCGCTGCACCTCGTGTGCCTGGGGCTGGTCACCCTCGTCGTCCTCGCCGCGCTCCTCGCGCCCTGGGTGGTGCCCCACGACCCCAACGCCGTCGACCTGGGCAACGCCCTGGCCGGCCCCTCCGCCGCGCACCCGCTCGGTGTGGACACCGCCGGCCGCGACACGCTCTCCCGGCTGCTGCTGGGCGCGCGCACCTCGCTCCTCGGGCCGCTGGGCGTCGTCGTCTTCTCGACCGTCGCGGGCGTCGCCGTCGGCATGGCCGCCGCCTGGCGGGGCGGCTGGCTCGACTCCGTCCTGTCCCGCAGCACGGAGCTGGTCTTCGCCTTCCCCGGCATGCTGCTGGCCATCCTGATCATCTCCGTCTACGGCGAGGGCCTCATCGCCCCCGTCACCGCCCTGGCCCTCGCCTACCTGCCCTACGTCAGCCGCCTGACCCGCTCCCTGGTGCTGGCCGAGCGCGTCCGACCGTACGTGAGCGCCTACCAGGTCCAGGGCCACTCGGCCCTGCAGATCTGCCTGCGCCACGTGCTGCCCAACATCGCCCCCGTCGTCCTAGCCCAGTCCACCATCAACTTCGGCTACGCCCTGATGGACCTCGCCGGACTGTCGTTCCTCGGACTCGGCGTCCCCGCGCTCACCCCCGACTGGGGCCGCATGGTCTTCGACGGACAGACCGCCGTCCAGCACGGCTACCCGCTGTCCGCGATCCTGCCCTGCGTCTTCATCGTGCTGACCGTCGTCGCCTTCAACGTGGTGGGCGAGCGATGGGCCGACCGCGTCTCCAGGAGGGCCCGATGAACCCGATGAAACCGGTGCACACCCTCGACATCCAAGGGCTGCGGGTCACCCTGCCGGGCACCGCCCGGCCCGTCCTCGACGGTGTCGACCTCACCGTCGCCGCCGGCGAGACCGTCGCCCTCGTCGGCGAGTCCGGCTCCGGCAAGAGCCTCACCTCCCGCAGCGCGCTGCGCCTGCTGCCGCCCGGCGCGGTCGTCGAGGGCACGGTGCGGGTCGGCGGCGAGGACGTGCTCGCCATGGACACCGCCCGTCTGCGCGGCGTCCGCGCCGGGACGGTGGCCATGGTCTTCCAGGACCCGCGGGCCGCCGTCAACCCGCTGCGGCGCATCGGCGACTTCCTCACCGAGAGCGTCACCCTCACCGGGACGACGGGCCGTACGGAGGCCACGGCGCGGGCCGTCGAACTCCTCGCGGCCGTCGGCCTGGACGCGTCCGTCCTGCGCAAGTACCCCGGACAGGTCTCCGGCGGCATGCTGCAGCGCGTCGTGATCGCGGCGGCCCTCATGGGCGACCCCGCGCTGCTGCTGGCGGACGAGCCCACGACGGCGCTCGACGTCACCAGTCAGGCCGAGGTGATCGCCCTCCTGGCCGCGCTCCGCGAACGCTTCGGCACCGGCCTGCTGTTCGTCACCCACGACCTGGAACTCGCCGCGGCCATCAGCGACCGCGTGTACGTCATGTACGCCGGACGCATCGTGGAGACCGGCCCCGCCGATGTCCTCTTCTCGCGCCCCCGGCACCCGTACACGGCGGCCCTCCTCGCCTCCACCCCGCGGATGGAGGGTCCGCGGGGCAGGCTCGCCGCCATCGACGGCCAGCCGCCGGACCTGCGGGAGCCGCTGCACGGCTGCGCCTTCGCCGCCCGCTGTGCGTTCGCCACGGAGGTCTGTGACCAGCGGGCCCCGCTGCAGTCCGCTGCTCCGGACCGGGCGGACCACCGCGCCGCCTGCCACCACAGCGACCTGCTCGAAGGGAGCGCCGTCGATGCCTGAGAACGCACTGGAGGTCACCGGGCTGCACCGCCGCTTCGGGGCCGTCCGCGCGGTGGACGACGTGTCCTTCGCCCTGCCCGAGGGCGGTTCGCTGGGCATCGTCGGCGAGTCCGGGTCCGGCAAGACGACCACCGCCCGCATCGTCGTCGGCCTGGAGCGCGCCGACGCGGGGGAGATCCTGGTCCGCGGCCGGCCCAGGCCGGGCCACACCCGGGGCCGGGCCGCCCGCCTGGCCCGGGCCCGCGAGATCCAGATGGTCTTCCAGGACCCCTTCCTCTCCCTCGATCCGCGCATCAGCGTCGAGGCGGTCCTGCGCGAAACCCTACGGCTGCACTTTCCGGGCCGCGACCACGGCGCGCGGATACGCGAACTGCTGGATCAGGTGGGCCTGGGCACCCGGGCCGCCGACGCCCTGCCGCGCACCCTCTCCGGCGGCCAGCGTCAGCGCGTCGCCATCGCCCGGGCCCTCGCCGTCGAACCGGCCGTGCTCATCCTGGACGAGGCCGTCGCCGCGCTCGACGTCTCCGTACAGGCCCAGATCCTCAACCTGCTGGCCGACATCAGGGACCAGACCGGCATCGCGTTCCTGTTCATCACCCACGACCTGGGGGTCGTACGGTGCGTGACCGACGAGATCGTGGTCATGCGGCACGGCGCCGTGGTCGAACAGGGGGGCACCGAGGAGGTGCTCGCCGCGCCCCGGCACCCGTACACCCGGCTGCTGCTGGAGTCCGTGCCCCGGCCGGGCTGGGATCCGGAGGCGATCGCCGCGGCGCGGAGGGCGCTGTAGCCGGCGCGGGGAGCCGGGGGAGCCGGGGGGCCGGGGTCCCACCGGTCCCACCGGTCCCGGGTCAGTCGCCGGGGCGCGTTCCGGGCCGGGTGGACGTCCCGGGGTCGGTGGACGCGACCGGCCCGGTTCCCGCGGCGAGCGTACGGATCAGGGTGCGCAGCACCGGCGCGGAATCGACCTCGGAGCCCAGCGACTCCGCCGCGGCCAGGCCGTCCACCGCGGCGGCCACGGCCTCGCCCAGGAGCGGCGCGTCGACGCCTCCGCCGCGCTCGTCGTCCAGGACCCGGAACAGCGTGACGAAGCAGCCGCGCCAGCGCCGGTACTCCGCCTCCAGGGACTCCCGTACGCTGGCGTCGTTCAGGGCGTGCCAGTGCAGCGCCGAGTGGAGGTGGGAGAGTTCCGCGCCCTCCGGGCGGGAGAGCAGCCCGACCACCCGGTCGGCCCGCTCCGCGAACGTCCCGGGGGCGGAGACGGTCTCCTCCAGGGGGTGGATCCACTCCGGGCGGATGTCCGCGACGACCGCCAGGACGAGATCGGTCCGGTCCTGGAAGTGGTAGTGGCACATCCCATGTGAAACGCCGCACAGCGCCGCCACGTTGCGCGTCGTGAACCGCTCGCTCATGCCGCCCGCCAGCAGGGTCCGCGCGGCGGCGATGAGGCGGGCGCGGGTCTGCTCGCCCTTGGCCGAGACGCGTGTCCGGCCCGCCCGGGCGGGGGGAGCGGACAGGTCCGGTGGGTTCTTCGCGGAAGCTGCCATGGCGTCACTCTAACGAGCCCGGCCACCGCCACCTGCGCCTTTCCCCGATCCCCTGGAATGACCCCGTCCAAAGTATTGACCGAGCGCTTGGCCAGTTTTAGCTTTCCGGTCAACCCCGCAGTCGGCGCGGGGAGTTGGACACCGTCCGATCCTCAAGGAGACCCCTCATGAACGATCACGCAGCACACCCGCCCGCCGAGGGCATGGGCAGGCGCCGGTTCCTGGCGGCGGCGGGCGTCACCGCCGCGGCCGCCGCGCTCGCCGCGGCCGAGGGACGGGCACGGGCGGCGGTCCCCGCCGCCGCGGCGGGCACGTTCCGGGTGCCCATCGAGGACGTCCGCCACACCCGCACCTGGATGGCCTGGCCGGACAGCACCTCGATCTGGGGCGGCACGCTCGGTGGGGTCCAGGCGGACATCGCGCTCATCGCCCGCACCATCGCCACGTACGAGCCGGTCTACATGTGCGCCAACTCGGGCAGTGCCGCCAAGGCGCGCTCCCTGTGCGGCTCGACCGTCACCGTCGTCACCACCATCCCCGTCGACGACTGCTGGATGCGCGACTCCGGCCCGGTCTTCCGCACCGACGGCGCCGGCGCCCTCGACGCGGTCGGCCTGAACTTCAACGGCTGGGGCCGCAAGCAGGCCCACGCCAAGGACGCCCTGGTCGCGGGGCGCATCGCCGCGTACGTGGGCGTCCCGTTCACCAGCGCCGGCCTCGTGGGGGAGGGCGGAGCGGTCGAACAGGACGGTGCGGGAACCCTGATGGCCACCCGCAGCAGTCTGATCAACCGCAACCGCAACCCCAACAAGTCGCAGGCGCAGATCGAGGCGGCGCTGCGCACCGCCTACGGTGCGTCCAAGGTCATCTGGTTCGACGGCGTGGTCGGCCAGGACATCACCGACGACCACGTCGACGCGACCTCCCGCTTCCTCGCCCCGGGCAAGGCGCTGGTCCAGATGCCGCTGGCCTCGGACAACGACGTCTACGCCAAGGACGCCCGCCAGCAGTTCCAGATCCTGTCCGGAGCGACGACCGCGGGCGGCGCCCGGATGACCGTCGAGAAGCTCCAGGGCCCCGACTACGACCGGATCCGCTCCACCAACCCGGACTTCCTCGCCTCCTACGCCAACTACTACGTGTGCAACGGCGCCGTCATCAGCGGTCAGTTCGGCGACACCGCGGCCGACGCCGCGGCGCGGGCCACGCTGACCCGCCTGTTCCCCGGGCGCGTCGTCGAGCGGCTCAACATCGACCGCCTCGGCGCGGGCGGCGGCGGCATCCACTGCGTCACCCAGCAGCAGCCGGTGCCGTAGGCCGTACGGCGGCGGGCCGGTGACCGCGCGGTCACCGGCCCCCCGCCCTCTGCGGCTGCGCTCAGGCCGGCCAGCCGACCCGCCCGCCCTCGACCCGGAGCGCGGCCGGGACCTCGTCCTCGTGGAACCTGAGGAACCCGAGCCCGACCGTGCCGTCCGCGAGCCGGTGCGCCGCGTGGGCCCGCGCGGCCAGCCAGCCGAGCAGCTCGCCGACCTCCTCGAACTCGTCCGGGTGGAGCTCCTGCCGGGAGGTCAGCGCCCACCCCTCGCGCGGCGGGTCTGTGCGGGGTTCCAGCGCCGAGCCGAGCACCCCGCCGACCCGCGCCGCCGCGCCGTTCCCGGCCAGCAGGGGCCGTGGGTCGTCCTCGACCATCGGAACCCCCGAGTCGTCCACGACCACGACCGGGAACTCCGTGACGATGGACAGGTGCTCCGGCCGGGGCCCGATGCCCAGGTGCCAGCGCAGTTCGGCCAGCTCCGTCGCGGAGATCTCGTCGCGCAGGTCGACGGCGACCGTCAGTTCATGGATGTCACTCACCGCCGCACCCTACGGGCTGTCCTGGCCGATCCGGGAGTCCAGGCGCTCGGTGAGCCGGCCGTAGAGCTCGGGGCGGCGGGTCCGCATCAGGCCGAACTCCAGCCAGTCGCGGCGCTGGTCGAGGTCGAGGTCGGCGACGAGCACGGCGGGGCGGTCGCGCGGGGCGCGGAGCACGACCCGGCCGTAGGGGTCGGAGATGAAGGAGGAGCCGTAGAAGGTGGAGCGGCCCTCGGTGCCCACCCGGTTGGGCACGATCATGAAGAGGGCGTTCGCCAGGCCGTTGGCGCTGATGGCGTGCTCCCACAGCGGGCGGGTGTCGAAGTCCGGGAGGTCCACCTCGGAGCCGATCGCGGTGGGGTGGACGAGTACCTCGGCGCCGTGCAGGGCGTAGGCGCGGGCGAGTTCGGGGAACCACTCGTCCCAGCAGGTGGGGAAGCCGAAGCGGGCGCCTTCGAGGGCGACGACCGGGAAGCCGCTGTCGCCGGGGCGGAAGCAGAGGTCCTCGCGGTAGCCGCGGAAGGCGGGGATGTGGTTCTTGCGGGTGCGCGCGACGAGCACGCCGTCGGGATCCACGCAGATGGCGGTGTTGTACCCGAGGCCGCCGTCCTGCGCGCGCTCGTAGAGGGAGGCGTGGACGGTGACGCCGAGGTCGGTGGCGAGCCCGGCGGCGAGGAGCGCGGTGGGTCCGCCCTCGACCTCCTCCAGGTAGCGGGCGGCGCCGTCCGCCATCGGGTCGTCGGTGTTGCAGAAGTAGGGGCTGCGGGTCAGCTCGGGCAGGCACACGACCGTGGCGCCCCGTGCGGCGGCCAGCGCCACGCCCTCGCGCAGCCGGGCGTCGTGCTCGTCCTCGTCGGGGTACCAGCGCATCTGGACGAGCCCGACGCGCAGCGGGTTGCGCTCGGCGGGCTCCGTACGGGCGGGTGAGCCGAGGGGGGAGCCGTAGGAGGTGAGGAGTTCGTACGAGGTCACGGGCGAGCCGCCTTCGGGAGTATCCTGACTGAAGTTTCAGTCAGAATGCGTGAAACGAGGGCACTCGTCAAGGGACGTGGGCACGCGACGAGGGACGTGGGCAGGCGACGACGCCGCGGGGCCGGCGTCGGAAGGCGGCCGCCCTCGCGTCAGCGCGGCCCGCTCCCGCCGCGCCGGCGGTTCCGGTACCGGGCGCGCCACCGCGCCAGGAGCTCCGCGGGCGTGCGGGGCGACGGCGTGGGCTCGGCGGGCCACTCCTCCTGCGGAGTCAGCGCAACGGTCGGCATGAGGTAGCGCATGTGCTCCGTCTCCAGCACGCAGAGGGGGATGCCGCCCGGGTCGTCGGGGTGCTCCAGCCGGACGGTGAACGGCCGCGGCGGCTCGGTGGTGAGCTCGCCCCGCACGAGGGTGACCGGGTCGCGGCCGGTGCGGACCGAGGAGACGACCTTCCCGTCGACGAGGACCTCGACGTGGTGGCGCGGCACGTCGCACAGGACGGTGATCGAGTGCCCGTCCTGGTCCAGGTGGAAGCGCTGATGGGCCGCCACGGCAGCCTCCCGGTCCGATGCTGCCCCCAGCGTACGACGCACCCCCCGTCCACCGCCCGGGGCGAACGATCCGACCGCGGCCCGGGGCGCTCGCGGTGCGCGGGGCGGGTCGTCCCGGGGCGAACCCGGACGATCGAACATACGATGGGCGGAAACCGGCGCGGTCGGCCCGCCGCGCCCTCGGTACAGGCCTCTCGGGGTGGGAGACGTATGGCACAGGTCGCCGACACCGCTCGGACCGTCATCCTGACCGTGGACGACGACCCGGGCGTCTCCCGTGCCGTCGCCCGCGACCTGCGCCGCCGCTACGGCGCCGCGTACCGGATCGTGCGCGCCGAATCCGGCGAGTCCGCCCTGGAGGCGCTGCGCGAGCTGAAGCTGCGGGGCGACCTGGTGGCCGTGATCCTCGCGGACTACCGGATGCCGCAGATGAACGGCATCGAGTTCCTCGAACAGGCCCTGAACGTGTACCCCGGCGCCCGGCGCGTGCTGCTGACCGCGTACGCCGACACCAACGCGGCGATCGACGCGATCAACGTCGTCGACCTCGACCACTACCTGCTCAAGCCCTGGGACCCGCCGGAGGAGAAGCTCTACCCGGTCGTGGACGACCTCCTCGCCGCCTGGCGCTCCAGCGACTACCGGCCGGTGCCGGCCACCAAGGTCGTCGGACACCGCTGGTCGGCGCGGTCGTCGAACGTCCGGGAGTTCCTCGCCCGCAACCAGGTGCCCTACCGGTGGTACTCCTCCGACGAGCCCGAGGGGCGACGGCTGCTGGAGGCGGCCGGAGCCGACGGACAGCGGCTGCCCCTGGTGATCACACCGGAGGGCACCGTGCTGGTCGAGCCGGAGGCGACCGACCTGGCCGCCCACGTGGGGCTCGCCACGACCCCCACCGCCGACTTCTACGACCTCGTCGTGATCGGCGGCGGTCCGGCCGGCCTGGGAGCTGCCGTGTACGGGGCCTCCGAGGGGCTGCGCACCGTCCTGGTCGAGCGGTCGGCGACCGGCGGACAGGCCGGACAGAGCTCCCGCATCGAGAACTACCTCGGCTTCCCGGACGGCGTCTCGGGCGCGCAGCTCACCGAACGCGCCCGCCGCCAGGCCGGCCGGTTCGGCGCCGAGATCCTCACCGCGCGCGAGGTCACCGGTCTGGAGGCCAACGGCGCGGCCCGCGTCGTCCGCTTCTCCGACGGCTCCACGGTCGCCGCGCACAGCGTCATCCTGGCGACCGGCGTGTCCTACCGGCAGCTCCACGCGCCGGGGTGCGACGACCTCACCGGCTGCGGGGTCTACTACGGCTCCTCGCTCACCGAGGCGTCGTCCTGCCAGGGGCAGGACGTCTACATCGTGGGCGGCGCCAACTCCGCGGGGCAGGCGGCGATGTACCTGGCCCGGGGCGCGAAGTCGGTGACGCTGCTGGTGCGCGGGGAGTCGCTGAGGGCGTCGATGTCGTACTACCTGGTCCAGCAGATCGAGGAGGCGCCGAACATCTCGGTCCGCCCCCGGACCGTCGTCGAGTCGGCGCACGGCGACGGGCACCTGGAGCAGCTGACGCTGCGCGACGTCGACACGGGCGCGACCGAACTCGTCGACGCGCAGTGGATGTTCGTGTTCATCGGCGCGGCCCCGCTGACCGACTGGCTCGACGGCACGGTGCTGCGCGACGAGCGGGGCTTCATCCTGGCCGGGCCCGACCTCACGCCGGACGGGCGGCCGCCCGCCGAGTGGGAGCTGGAACGGCCGCCCTACCACCTGGAGACCAACGTTCCCGGCGTGTTCGTCGCGGGCGACGCGCGAGCGGAGTCGGCGAAGCGCGTCGCGTCCGCCGTCGGAGAGGGAGCCATGGCCGTCATGCTCGTCCACCGGTACCTGGAGCAGTCGTGAGCGGCCGGGTCATGCCCTGCAGCCCGCAGGAGATCGCCTCGCTGTTCCTCTTCGAGAAGCTGTCCCCGCAGCAGCTGGGGAGGCTGTGCGCCGAGGGGGTGGTGGAGCGGTTCGAAGCCGGCCCGGTGTACACCGAGGGTGACCCGGCGACCTGCTTCTACGTGATGATCGAGGGCACCGTCGTCCTGTCCCGCCGGGTCGGCGGCGACGACGTGGAGGTGGCCCGGACCTCGCAGCGCGGCGTGTACTCGGGAGCCATGCAGGCCTACCTGGGGGACCGGGTGCCGCAGACGTACAACAACTCGATGCGGGTGACCGAGCCGACGCGGTTCTTCGTGCTCCCCGCCCAGTCGTTCTCGGACGTCATGCGGGAGTGGTTCCCGATGGCCGCGCACCTCCTGGAGGGGCTCTTCTTCGGCTCGAAGAGCGCCCAGCAGGCCATCGGGCAGCGCGAACGGCTGCTGGCACTCGGGTCGTTGTCCGCCGGACTCACCCACGAGCTCAACAACCCGGCCGCCGCCGCCGTCCGGGCCACCGCCACGCTGCGGGAACGCGTGGGCAGGATGCGGCACAAGCTGGCCGTCATCGCCCAGGGCTCCTACTCGCGCGAGGCCCTCGCCGACCTCATCGAGATCCAGGACCGCACCGCCGAACGCGTCGCAAAGGCTCCGGTGTTGAGTCCGCTGGAAGCCTCCGACCGGGAGGACGAACTCGCCGACTGGCTCGACGACCACGGCATCGCGGAGGGCTGGCGGATCGCGCCGACCTTCGTCCAGGCCGGTCTGGACACCGACTGGCTGGAGCAGGTCGCCGCGACCGTGGCCGAGGACATGCTGCCGGGGGCGATCGGCTGGCTCAACTACACCGTCGAGACCGAGCTGTTGATGGACGAGATCGACGATTCCACCACCCGCATCTCCCACCTCGTGGACGCCGCGAAGCAGTACTCGCAGCTCGACCGCGCCCCCCACCGGGTCGTCGACGTCCACGAACTCCTCGACAGCACCCTGCTGATGCTGTCCGGAAAGATCGGTCCCCATGTCCGGGTGGTCAAGGAGTACGACCGCACCCTGCCGGAAGTGCCCGCCTATCCGGCGGAGCTCAACCAGGTGTGGACGAACCTCATCGACAACGCCGTCTTCGCCCTTCGCAGCACCGGCGTCGACGGCACGCTGACGGTCCGCACGGCCCGGCAGGGCGACCGGCTGCTGGTGGAGTTCCGGGACACCGGGCCCGGTATCCCGGCGGACATCCGCAGCCGCATCTTCGACCCCTTCTTCACCACCAAACCGGTCGGCGAGGGCACCGGGCTCGGCCTGGACATCTCCTGGCGGATCGTCGTCAACAAGCACCACGGCAGCCTCCAGGTCGAGTCCGCGCCGGGAGACACCCGGTTCCAGGTGCTGCTCCCGCTGACCGACCCGGAACCCGGGGGAGAGACCGAGGCCGTTGCCGGGACCGAGCCCGAGGCCCGGCCCGGAACCGCTACCGAGGAGGAGCCCGCATGAGCGTCACCGACGGAATCGACCCGAGCGCCCCGCCCACCGGAACCGGCTGCGCCGACTGCGACGCGGCGGGCGGCTGGTGGTTCCACCTGCGGCGCTGCGCCCAGTGCGGCCACATCGGCTGCTGCGACTCGTCGCCCGGCCGGCACGCCACCGCCCACTGGAAGTCCACCGGCCACCCGCTCGTGCAGAGCTTCGAACCGGGCGAGCCGTGGTTCTGGGACTACGGCAGCAACGAGCTGTACGAGTCCGGCCCCGAGCTGGCGCCCCCCACCGGGCACCCCGCGGACCAGCCGGCGCCCGGGCCCGCCGACCGGGTCCCGCAGGACTGGAAGAAGCTGCTGCAGTAGGAGCCTCCACCACAGGACCGGGCCCGACTGTGGTGGTCGTACACATGGGAGCGGCGCGTGCCCGTCACGCATGCTTCCCGCCATGACAAGCGCAATCACCCTCCCGTCCGGGGGGACGCCGGCGCCCGGCCTTGCGGGCCGCACCGCCATGGTGACCGGCGCCGGCAGCGGGATCGGGCGGGCCTGCGCCGTGGCCCTCGCCGCCGCCGGCGCCCTCGTCCACGTGGTGGACGTCGACGCCCGGGCGGCCGCCGCCACCGCCGCGGAGGTCGGCGGCCGGGCGCACGCCGTCGACCTCGCCCGGAGCGGCCTCCTGGAAGAACTTCCCGCCGAGGTCGACATCCTGGTCAACAACGCGGGGTTGCAACACGTGGCGCCCCTGGGCGAGTTCCCGCCGGACCGCTTCGATCTGATGCAGCAGGTCATGGTCCGGGCCCCGTTCCTGCTGATACGGCGGACCCTGCCGCACATGAGCGCGCGGGGCTGGGGCCGGATCGTCAACATCTCCAGCGTGCACGGCCTGCGGGCCAGCGCGTTCAAGGCCGGATACGTGACCGCGAAGCACGCCCTCGAAGGGCTCAGCAAGGTCGCGGCCCTCGAAGGAGCGCCGCACGGGGTGACGAGCAACTGCATCAGCCCGGGCTACGTGCGCACTCCGCTCGTGGAGCGGCAGATCGCGGCACAGGCCGCGGCGCACGGCATCGACGCCGAGCGCGTGGTCGGCGAGGTCCTGCTCGGCCGCTCCGCGGTCAAACGGCTGATCGAGCCGGAGGAGGTCGCCGCCGTCGCCGTCTGGCTCTGCGGCCCGCACACCGGGTACGTCACCGGCGCGTCGCTCCCCGTGGACGGCGGCTGGACCGCCGCCTGATGCTCCGACGTGGGGGCCGTCCCGTGCCCTGAACCGCCCCCGTCCCCCGCCCATCGCCCATCGCCCACCGCCGCCTGTTCCTGCCCCGACCTCCGTACCCGTACCCGTACCCGCGCCCCGACCGCTCCCAGCCGAAAGGTGGTTGCCCCCGCCATGGCCCAGCCTCCCCAGCCGACCCAGCCATCCCAGCCGTCCCCGCCGACCCAGCCCTCCCGAGGCGGCATCGGCCGCGTCATCAGCGCCAGCCTCATTGGCACCACCATCGAGTGGTACGACTTCTTCCTGTACGGCTCCGCCGCCGCCCTCGTCTTCAACAAGCTGTTCTTCCCCAGCAGCGAGCCGCTGGTCGGAACCCTGCTCGCCTTCCTGACGTACGCCATCGGCTTCGCGGCCCGCCCCCTGGGCGGGCTGGTCTTCGGTCACTACGGCGACAAGATCGGCCGCAAGAAGCTGCTCGTCCTGAGCCTGCTCCTCATGGGCGGGGCCACCTTCGCCATGGGCCTGCTGCCCACCCACGCGAGCATCGGCGTCGGCGCACCGATCCTGCTGACCCTGCTGCGCCTGGTCCAGGGCTTCGCGCTCGGCGGCGAGTGGGGCGGCGCGGTCCTGCTGGTGTCCGAGCACGGGGACGACGAGCACCGCGGCTTCTGGGCCTCCTGGCCCCAGGCCGGCGCCCCCGGCGGGAACCTGCTGGCCACCGGCGTCCTCGCCCTGCTGGCCGCCGTCCAGTCCGAGGAGGCGTTCCTCGCCTGGGGGTGGCGCGTCCCGTTCCTGCTCTCCGGCGTCCTGGTCGTGATCGGCCTGTGGATCCGGGTGTCGGTCTCCGAGTCCCCCGTCTTCCTGGAGGCCCGGGCCAAGGCCGCCGAAGAGGCGGCCGCCGCGGGCGTCAAGGAGAAGCTGCCGGTCGCCGAGGTGTTCCGGTCGCACTGGCGGTCCGTCCTCACCGCGATCGGGACCCGTCTCGGGGAGAACATCTCGTACTACATCATCACCGCGTTCCTGCTCGTCTACGTCACCACCCACCTCGGCCTGTCGAAGAGTCAGGGGCTGAACGCGGCCCTCATCGGTTCCGCCGTCCACTTCGTCACCATCCCGGCGTGGGGCGCGCTGTCCGACCGCATCGGCCGGCGTCCGGTCACCCTGATCGGATCGATCGGCATGACCGGCTGGGCGTTCGTGTTCTTCACGATGCTGGACACCAAGTCCTTCCCGGTGATCGCCGCGGCCGTCACCATCGGGCTCGTCCTCCACGGCGCCATGTACGGACCGCAGGCCGCCTTCATCTCCGAGATGTTCGACACCGGGGTCCGCTACTCGGGTGCCTCGATGGGATCCCAACTGGCCTCCGTCATCGGCGGCGCGCTCGCCCCGATCGTCGCCGTCGCCCTCCTCGACGGCTACGGCTCGTCCCTGCCCGTCTCGGTCTACCTCGCCGTCGCGACCCTCATCACCACGCTGACCGTCCTGGCGGCCGGGGAGACCCGCGGGCGTAGCCTGGCGCGGGACCACGACCAGGCCGGCCCGGCGGTCCCCGGCAGCCGCCGGCCCGCGCACGAATCGATCCCCGCCGACAGGTGAGCTCCGGCCGCCCGCCGCGCCCCGCCGGCAGCGGCGGGCTTCCGAGCCACGGAGAGCGCCCATGTCCACCCCCGCCACGAACTCCGCTGCCGGACCGGCCCCGACCGCCCTGCGGCAGCTGCTGGACCTGCTGGAGCAGGGCGCGTCACCCGACCGGTTCGCGCGGGTCGCCGAGGCGGGCCGGGACGCGGCGGCCGATCCTTCGGAGGCCGCAGCCATCGCCGAGGCCGCCCAGGTGGCCCTGCGGATACGGCGTACGCTCACCCAGCACCGGCGCCGCGAGGTCGAGCTGGCCGCGCTCTTCGACACCGCGGGCGACCTGGCGGGCCTCAGAGACCTGGACGCCGTCCTGCGGGCGATCACGCACCGGGCCAAGCTGCTGCTCGGCACGGACGTCACGTACCTGTCCCTCAACGACGAGGAGGCGGGCGACACGTACATGCGGGTCACCGACGGCTGCATCTCGGCGGCGTTCCAGCGGGTGCGGCTGGGGATGGGCGAGGGCCTGGGCGGACTGGTCGCCGAGTCGGCCCGCCCCTACACCACCGGTGACTACGGCGAGGACCCGCGCTTCAGGCACACCGCGACGATCGACGCCGCCGTCACCGAGGAGGGGCTGCGGGCCATCCTCGGCGTACCGCTGCGCCTGGGCACCCGGGTGATCGGCGTCCTGTACGCCGCGGACCGCACGGCCCGTACCTTCGCGCCGGACGAGGTCGCCCTGCTCTCCTCCCTGGCCGACCACGCGGCGATCGCCATCGACGGCGCCCGGCTGCTGGACGAGACCCGTACCGCGCTGGTCGAACTCAACGAGGCCTCACGGACCATCGAGGCCCACAGCGAGGCCGTGCGGCGGGCCGCGGACGCCCACGACCGGCTCACCGACCTCGTCCTGCGCGGAGGGGACATCGCGGAGGTCGCGACGGCCATCGGAGCCGTCCTCCAGGGCGGGACGCTCATCCACGACGCGGACGGGGCCGAACTCGCCCGGGCGGGTGCGGACCCCCAGGTCCCGCCGGCGCGGGCGGTCGCCGCCTCCCGGGCCGGGGGACGGGCCGTTCCGGTGAACGGCACCTGGGTGTGCGCGGTCCTGGCGGGGCCCGAACTCCTCGGCAGCATCGTCCTGACCGGCCGCGCCGGCCTCGGGGAGGCGGACCGCCGCCTCTTCGAGCGCGCCGGCGTGGTCACCGCCCTGCTCCTGCTGCTGCGCCGCTCCGTCGCCGAAGCCGAGGACCGCGTACGCGGAGAACTCCTCGGGGACCTGCTCGCGCGGGCGGCGGACCCCACCAGCCTGGCCGCCCGGGCCCGCCGGCTCCGGGTGGACCTCGACCGCCCGCACGCGGTGTTCCTGCTCCATGCCGGTACGGTGCCCCGCAGGCGGCTGCTGGCTGCGGCCGCCCGGTCCGCGCAGAGCCGCGAGGGACTGGCGGGGCTGCACCACGACGACGTGGTGCTGGTCGCCCCGTCCGAGGCCCCCAGCGCCGACGCCCGCGCGCTGGCGGACGAGCTGGGCCAGGCCGTGGCCGCCCCGGTCACCGTCGGCGCCGCGGGGCCGGTCGGCGGAGCCGAGGGCTTCGCCGACGCCCACGCGGAGGCCCGCCGCTGCCTTGCGGCCCTGCGGGCCCTGGGCCACACGGGCACCGGGGCCGCACTGGCCGAACTGGGCTTCCTCGGCGTCCTGCTCGGCGACCGCACGGACCTCGGCGGCTACGTGGAGCAGACCCTCGGCCCCGTGATCGCGTACGACGCGAAGCGCGGAACCGATCTCCTGCGCACCCTCCACGCGTACTTCTCCGCCGGCATGAGCCAGTCCAGGGCGAAGGACGCCCTCCACGTGCACATCAACACCGTGGTGCAGCGCCTGGAACGCATCGGCCGACTCCTCGGTCCCGACTGGCAGTCCCCGGAGCGGGTGCTGGAGATCCAGCTCGCCCTGCGCATCGCCCGGGTCTCGGCGGCCGGTCTCGGCGACGGCCGCGGTGGCGGCGGAGCACGCCTGCGGCCGCACGGGGCCAATGCCCTTGACGGGGAAGGTAGTTAGGGGCCATATTAATGTCATGGACGCACGCGAAACCCTGCCCGAGGAGCAGCCGACCCTGGATCAGGCCCGACGCCAGATCCGGCACTACGGCCTCGACGCCGACCCGCAGGCCGTCTTGGTCGCGGTGCGGCTGATGGCTGCCGGAGCACGGCTCGGGCAGGCGAGCGAGGTCCACTTCTCCCGCTTCGGCCTGTCCACCGGGCGCTACCGGCTCCTCGCGGACCTGGAGGACAGCGAGGGCGAGAAGTCGCCGTCGCTCCTGGCCGCCAGCCTCGGCGTCTCCCGCGCGACCGTCACCGGGCTCATCGACTCCCTGGAGAAGGACGGGCTGGTCCTGCGCCGGCCGTCCGCACAGGACGGCCGTGCCTCGGTGGTCGTCCTGACCGCCCGCGGCGCACAGAAGCTGCGCGACCTGGCCCCCGAGCACTTCCAGCGCCTCCAGGCGATGGTGGCCGACCTCAGCGTCGAGGAGCGGACCGTCTTCCTCGACCTGCTCGCGCGCGTCACCCGGGGCATCGGGGCGCTGACCGGGCAGTAGCCGGTGCCGGTGCCCGCCTGGGCGCGATCCGCCTCCGCGTGAGCGGCCCATGCGTGCCGCCCCGGTGGGTGAGGTGTCGGGCGGGTCGTTTCGCATGACCATGTAGTTAGGTCCCTAATTATCATGTCGCAGTCGAAGGAGAAGACGTCGTGGGTACACGAAGAAGCGTTCCGATCGCCGGGGAGCGGCCGCCGCCGCGCTTCGTCCTCTGGCGCGAGGTGCTGGTCGCCTACGCCGCTCCGGCCCTCACCGCGGGTGCCGGGGGCCTGGTCTCCGGGCGGCAGGACCTGGCCGTGGCCGCCCTCACCTCCATCGCGGGCACCTCGGCACTCGTCGCCGCCCTCACCGGCGCCCGGCTCCGGCGTACGGGCCTCGGATCCCGCCGGCCCGTCTCCCTGCCGAAGCCGGTCCTGGCGGCGGGGGCGGGACTCCTGGCGGCCGCCGTCGCGGCCGGAGCCGCACACCTCGCCGTCGAGGGGCTGGCGGCGTGGCCGATTCCGGCGCCGTTCGCGTTCCCGCCCGGCTCGCCGTGGCCCGAACGGCTCCGACTCGACCTCCCGCTGTCCGCCGCCCTCGCCGCCGCCATCATCACGTGGCGCTGGCGCGGAGCCATGCGCGGCGCGCGCTGACCGGGGTCACCCCACCGCTGCGGATCCCGCGGCCGGGCACGCCACGGCCACACCACTCCACCCGCTCCACCGTCACCCGCCACCTCTGCCGGCCCCGCGCGACCCGCGCACGGGGGCCGCAACGGAAGGACACCGAATGATCGTCGTCATGGGCGCCACCGGCGCCACCGGAAGCGCACTGCTGCACCGTCTGGCTCAACTCGACGTACCTGTCCGGGCTTTGAGCCGCGACCCCGACCGGCTTCGCAGCCGCCTGGCAAGCGCCGTCCTCGCGCGGACCGAGGTCATGGCCGCCGACGCCGCCGACCCCGCGTCCCTGCGGGCCGCCTTCACCGGCGCGAGCCGGCTGTTCCTCACCATGGCCAACGGCCCCGCCCAGGTCGCCCTGGAGACCAACGCGATCGCCGCGGCCGCCGACAGCGGCATCCGGCACATCGTCAAGATCTCCGCGCCCGGCGCCGGCCCCGACTCTCCCGTGGCCGTCGCCCGCGGGCACCACGTCGTCGAGGAGGCCCTCCGCGCTTCGGGGGTCACGGGCACCGTCCTGCGCCCCTACGCGTTCCTGCAGAAGCTGCTCCTGCTCGCGCCCGGGGTGGCCGGGGGCGGTGTCTTCCACGGCGCGATGGGGGGCGCGGCGTGCAACTACATCGACTGCCGGGACATCGCCGACGTGGCGGCCGCCGCACTGGCCCGGCCCGAATTCGCCGGCCGCACCTACACCCTCACCGGCGACCGGACGTACTCCCACCCCCAACTCGCCGCCGTGCTCGGCAACCTGCTGGGCCGCGACGTGCGGTACGTCGATCTCAGCGGCGCGGACCTGCACCGTCACCTCACCACGGCCGCCGGCATGCCCGACTGGCTCGCCGCCCACGTGGTGGAGATCCAGCGCATGGCCACCACCCACCCGGAACAGCCCGACGGCACCGTGTCCCGCATACTCGGCCGGCCGCCGCGCACCCTCGAAGCCTTCCTCCGCGAGCACCTCGACGTCTTCCGGGACGGCAGGCCGCTGTCGGCGGGGACCGGCGCACCGAACTGACCGCGACGGTCAGCGGGGTGCGGTCGCGGGGACGAGCCGGAAGGCGTCCCCGTCGCGCCGTACCAGACCGGCGGTCGGCGACGGGAAGTGGCTGCCCAGCAACAGGGTGTCCGTACCGGCGAGTTCGGTGAGGAGCCGGGTCCTGGTGCGCACGGCGGCCTCCGGGTCCGTGTCGACGCAGCTGCAGAGGGCGGGGTCGGCGAGCTGCACCGGGTGGTGGATGCAGTCGCCGGTGATGACCGCGCGCCGGCCACCGCTGTCCAGTACGACGGCGACCTGCCCCGGCGTGTGCCCGGGGGTGGCAACGAGGGTCAGTCCGGGCAGGAGCTCCGTACCCCCCTCCGCCACGTCCACCAGGTCGAGCAGGCCGTGCGCGCGCACCGGCTCGACGGAGTCGTCCAGCATCTGGCGCCGGCTCGCGTCCATGTCCACCCGCGACCAGTAGGCATCTTCGGCGGCCGCGGTCACGTAGCGGGCGCGGGGGAACGTGGGCTGCCAGGAACCGTCCGCCCCCGGGCGAGTGTTCCACCCCACGTGGTCCGCGTGGAGGTGGGTGAGGATCACGAGGTCGACGCTCTCCGGAGCGAAACCGGCGGCCGTCAGCCGCTCCAGGTACCGGGTGTCGAGCTGGTTCCAGGCCGGGTTGGCACGGGTCTTCCCGTTGCCGATGCCGGTGTCGACCAGGACGCGCAGCCCGCCGATCTCCAGCGCGAAGGTGTGCACGGCCAGCCGGAGCAGGTGGTCGGGACCGGCGAACGACGGTGCGAGCCACTCGACTCCCGCCACCACCTCGGGGGTCGCGCCGGGCAGCAGCCAGGGGCCGGTGGCCGGGGGGAGGGGGAGCTCGTCGACGCGGTGGACGGCGATGTCGCCGATCTGCCAGTGGGACACGGGAGTTCTCCTGCGAACACGAGGGTGAAGGTGGCCGGGGGCGCCGGCCGGCCATGTCATCGGCGCGACCGCCCGGTCCATCGCGGTCTCCGGGCCGGGCGCCTCCCCGCCGTGCCCCGGGACGCGTGGTCGGCCTGGCACTCATACCGTCACTTTAATGCCACGGTTGAGCGTCAAGGTCGGGCCGGCCGCACGACCCAGGACGGGCCCGGCCGCTCTTCTCCTCGCCGGATCCCCGGCTCCGCCGGCCGGCACGCTCGCGCGCGCCTGGACCGGGCGCGTCACGGGGTGACGTGCAGTAACCCCTCCGTGCGGGCGTGGGCCGGGGCGTCGAAGGCGCGCGCCGGGGGCCCGCCTCCAGGACGCGGCCGTGGTCGAACATGAGGACCCGGTCGGAGATCTCCCGGGCGATGCCCGTCTCGTGCGTCACGCACAGCATGGTGATGTCCGTGCTCCGGGCCACGTCGCGCAGCACGTCCAGCACCTCCGCGCCCAGCTCGGGGCGGGCGAGGTGGGGAAGAAGGAGACCCGGCCGCGGGTAAGAACACCGCCGCGGAGCGCGGGGCCCGGATCATCGCCGCCACCGATACCAGGGGGCAGCCGCCCCTTCCAGACCATCAGGTACACGCGACCCCGACACCTCGCCGGAAGGATGCGGACCTGCTGCCGGTCGCGAAGAGGTCGACTGTGATGAGGATCTGTGACATCGGCCAGTGCTGCTCTTCGCTCCCCGCTTGATGGCCGGAGGCCACGAGGGCTGAGGTCGTCCGTGCTGTGTCGGGTGCTGGTGCTGGTGCTGGTGCCGGCCTTCTCCCGGAATCAGCGTCGTGCAATCATTCGGCGATGACTGAGCGGAGCAGCGACGACAGCCGCCCTTTCCGGCGCGAGACCGAGCGGGTCGTCAACGAGATCGCCCAGAAGCTCCGCTCGGTGGACGCTGGTGTGAGCTGGTTCGCCGATCTCGCCCCGCCACGCCAGCAGATGGTTCTGCAGGAAGTCGCTGGCTATGCGATGCAGGCGCACATTACAGCTGCGGACGGCCGTGCGGGGGTGGCGCGGTCTGGTGTGAAGCCCACGGCCAACCCCTCGGTCATGATCTGCATGGACCCGCCCCGCTACGGGTTTGCGGGCCTGCCCTCCGCGGAACACGTCAAGGCGTTCCGGGTTCTCGTTTCCGTGTTCGCCGTTGCTGACACTCGCCGCCGCGAGAGGTACTGCAACGGCGCCTGCGGGCATGCATGGCACAACCTGCCAGCGGCAACCGGGCAGACGTAGCCTCGGCCGTTCCAGGCCGGCTGGGCTGGTTATCGAACGGCCTTCCTGATTGACATCCGTTCGTAGAACAACACGCTGCGCGCGGAGAGGACTGCGGATCGACCTGGATGGCCTAAGGGCTGGCGCACCAACGTGTACAGCACGACAAGATCAGCGCGATCGAGCGGTACGTGAAGGATTCGACCAAGATGAAGGTCGAGGTCACCCGCCGCTGGTGGCACCCGCGTCTCGTCGAGTCCATGAGGGTGCCGTATGCCCCTGACTCCACGAGGGGCCGCTCGGCGAAAGGGTTTGTCGCGAGGTGGGACGTCGACGATGATCACCTCATGACGGCCAGAAAGGGCCATGCCGTCCAGGCGCGCCGCTCCCTTCTCTGCCGCACGCGCGCCACCCGGTGCACACCGCAGCGTCCGGGGCCGTGACCGCCCACCCAGGAGAGCCCGCCCGTGCAGAAGACCGCCCTGACTCCCTACGCTCATCTCCCGCGAGCGCACCACGACCACCACGTCTTGACCAGTACCGTCGACGTGTTCGGTGTCGCCCACTGGCTGCTCACCGAACACGCTCCCCAGCCAGGCGGCGGTGTGCTGCTCTTCGATGCCCTGGTCGTGTCGGTTGATCCGGGCGGCGACGCCGAACTCACAGAGCTGAGCGCCGTGCGGGCCCGCTGGCCGCGCCTGGACCGCCTGCCCGACGGCGGCTTCATCGTCGCTGCGTCTCGCGCCCGTCGGTACGAGGACGGGAACCAGGTCCAGGTCTTCGACGCGCTGGGCCGGGAGACCTCGTCCTTCTCCGTCGGAGACGCCATCGAGCACCTGCTCGTGGACGAGGCCGGCAGCATCTGGGTTGGGCACTTCGACGAGAACCCGTCCGGCATCCGCCGCTGGAGCACGACAGGTCACCCCCTGTGGACGTCGGACGGTGCCGACATCCCCGGTCTCTTCGACTGCTACGCCCTGAACGTGTCGGGCACGACCGCCTGGGCCTGTACCTACACGGACTTCCCCCTCGTCGAAATACGCCCCGACCGACCCGAACGGTCGGTGAGGGTCTGGGCAAACCAGGTACGAGGCGCCACAGCAGTGGCCGTTCACGGAGATCAGGTGGCGTTCTACGGCGGCTACGGCGAGGAGCAGGACCGTCTCACTCGCGGCAAGCTCACCGAATCATCGGTCGAGCCAACGGACGCCGGCCTGCTCACCCTGCCCGATGGCACCGCCCCGGGCCACCGACGCGCCATCGGCCGAGGAAGCAGGATCTACGTCCAGGCCGAGCCGTCCACAGCGTGGGGCGTGTACGACCTCAGCAGCTGATACCCGGCGTTGGAGGGGCGCACCAGCGAGGGCCAGACGGTCGGGGCCCGGGGCCGGAGGCACCGTTCCGCTGCAGGCCTCACCGACGACCTGGGGTGGTGTCGCAGGCGCGTGGTTTCTACCGGCGGGGTGCTGGGCTGCGCGTAGGCCCCGTTCGGTTGCGGCGGCGCTGCCGGTAGGCATGGGGATCCGACGGCCGGGCCGGCGGCGCTGCTGGAGGATGCGGCGCGTGGCTCGGGTGCCGATGAGGGCGGCGGCCAGGGCGCCGACCCCCATCCACACGGCGCCGGGAGCGGGAACGGCGGGAGCAGGGACTGAGCCCTCGCCATGGCGTCCTGGTCAAAAGCCCGAAGCCGTGTTTGCGTGGGGCGTGTCCAGCAGCGTCACGCCTTCTTCCCGGGCCGTGCCGCACCGTCCGCCCAGGCGCGGGCGAACAGCTCGTGCGCGGGCGCCGGGACCGCAACGGAGGCCTCTGCCAGGGCGGCGGGCGCGGGACGCGGGGCCTTCGCAGTGGTCAGCTCCTTGCGCACGGAGCGGTGGTGACCGACGGACCACGAGTTCCAGCGGCGGACCGTGCGGTCGGTCGGGCGGTCGAATGCGTGGAGCTGGAGCTGGAGGGCGGCTGCGTCGCGGCCGACACCAAGAGCCTCCGCCACCTCGTCCACCAGGTCCGGGACGCTGAACAGCGGGTTGCTCTCGTATTGGCCCGGCGGCACGGGGGTGGTGGCGGACCGCTCTGCCAGCCTGCGCAGAGCGGCGAGCAGAGCGGCGGGCAGGCCGGCAGGCAGGTCCGTGAGCTGGCCGATCAGAACACGGGCACCCTGCGCGGCAGGGTCCGCAACCGGGCGCTCGGCCAGTGCCCAGGTGACGGCTGTGGCGGCGGTCCGTACGCCGTCGGCCTCCAGAGGCTCCTGGAGGCGGCCGGTGAGCAGGGCCGTGGCCCAGGCCTCCGGGAGCCCGTGGTCCGCGGCGAGCGCGGCGGCGTGGCTGCCGTCGTCGGTGTACGGGGTACTGCCCAGCAACTGGGTCCAGGAGGCGGCCATGCGGTCGGCGGCAGCGGTCATCCCGCCGGGGGCCCAGAGTTCCGCCGGGTCGCCGGGCAGAGCAGCGGCGAGCACGGTGCGTCGGCCGGCGGGCCCGAGCCGTCGCCGGAACTCGTCGTACGCGTAGAGGGTGTTCTGGTCGGCCTTGTACGGCTTGGAGCGGACCAGCTTGCGGTGCGCACCGTAGTCGTCGCTGCCTGCGAATCCGTCGAGGACCAGGGCCGCGATCGGGCGCGGCACCCCGGTGCGCCAGCGGAACAGGTCCACGGCCTCCTCGGGCACCGGCAGCGGGCCCTGTCCGGCGAGCAGGGCCAGCAGGCGGGGAAGCCGGGTGGTGTCGTCGGCGCCGACGGTGTGCGTGGCGCACTCCTCGGCATCGGCGGGCACCGGATCGGCTGCTCGCTGGAGGAAGGGAGCGAGGCCGCTGCGGTCCGGCCCGGAGGCCACGGCGAAACCGTCCTTGCGCAGTTCGGCGATCCGCTGCTGCGGGGCCCGGCCGGTCCGCCAAGAGCTGCCGGCCTTCGCGAACGGCTGCCGACTCCATACGCCGAGGAGCGCCGTGAGCGCCTGTCGCTGCTGGTCAGGGGTGGCCGCGACGACGGTCCGCCAGGCCACGGCATCGATACGGCCGGTCAGCACCGCCCACTCGGAGGGCGGCGCGGGCAGGGCGAGCACCCGCACTTCGTCGTCGATCTCGCCGCGCAGGTACCGGCCGTCGGCGGCGACCGAGGTGAGGAGGGCGGGCTGTGGCTGCGGCTGCCGTTCCTCGTAGCCGCGCAGCTGGGGCAGCAGGCCGTGGAGGGCCGGGACGAGGCGGTTGTCCGGCGCCGGGTCGGGCAGGTCGACGACCGGCCCGGCCCGCATGACGGCGACCCGGTGGGACAGCTCCCGCCGCCGACGCAGCACGTCGGCGGCGAGCCGGACGGCGCGGTCCACGCCCTCCTGGACCCGCGGGTCGGTCACTCCGGGCAGGGCGCTCCCGGCGCCCCGGTGCAGCAGCTCGCCCACCGCGGCGTCGGTGACCGTCCGCAGGACGCGGGACGAAGGCTCGTCGCGGGGGGTGAGGAAATGCCAGAAGGCGGGTGGCGGCACCGGCCCGGCCAGTTCGCCCAGGGTGGCGCGGCACCGGGACCTGTCGCGGCTACCGGGGAAGCCCTGGACCTGCCAGAGCAGCGAGTTGTCGGCGGCGGCGTGGCTGCGGATGGTGGTCCCGCCGGCCAGGACGGCGTCCTCACCGCCGAGCGGCAGGGCGAGGATTCCCCACGGGCGGCGGCCCCAGGTGTGGCTGCGGTAGGAGGCGGTACGGCCGTCGATGGACTCCAGCACGAACTCGCGGGGCGAGGGACCCGCGTACGGCGTGCGGTAGTCGACCCGGCAGCCGGTGAGTGCGCCGTCCTGGCCGAGCGGAGAGGGAGGGGCGCCGGTCGGCAGTGCGGCGAGGATCCGGTGGTCGGGGAAGGGCTTCGTACCGGGCGGGGATCCGGCGGGGTCGTGGAAGGCGGGCAGGGTGCGGTCGGCGGTGGGAAGACCGGTGGCCGGGTCGAGGCGGTTCCAGCCGTCGCGGCGCTCGCTGAACACCTCGGTGCTCCAGAAGTCGTGACCGTCGTTCATCTGGTAGTCGCGGTGGCCGATGCCCTCACGGCCGCCGGCCCGCAGGACGCGCTCGCCGTCGAACCGGCCGTCACCGTCCGGGGTTTCGAACTGGTAGCCGAGGCCGCCCTGGATGCTGCCACCGTAGGGGCGCAGTCCGTACGTGTGCTCCGGTTCGAACCTTTCACCGGGGCGGTCGGACCAGTAGGCGGTGGTGGAGGAGTTGTCCTTGTGCTGCTCGTTCCAGCCGACGAGGAACTGTCCGCCCACCCAGTGCACGGTGTGGCCGAGTGAGCCCTCGGGCAGTTCCAGGGTGTGTTCCGCGCGCAGCCCCGCGTGGTCGACGGCGAGGGCGCGGGTCTCCCCGTACACGGTGAGCACCGGCCAGGTGCAGGTGACGTGCACGGTTTCGTCGGGCCGGAACCCGGCGAGGGCCTGGTCCAAGGCGGGCCAGCCCAGCTCCTCGGGGAGCCCGGCCCGCAGGGCGCGCGCCAGCGGGCCGGCGAGGTCGAGCGCGTCGAGGGCTTCCTCGATGCCGTCCAAGGCGATGGCGGTGGGCCGGTCGAGAAGGCCGTGCAGCTCGTCGACGGCCTCGTCCGCGGCAGCGAGGCCACCTCCGCGCAGGGCTTCGAGCAGCTTCTCCACGCGGGCGTGTACCTCGGCGGTGATGCCCGGATTGTGCGGGAGCCGGCTGATGGCGGTCCCGCCGCGGGTGCGGAGCCCGGCGTGCACGGTGCCTTCCAGACGGGGGCCGAACACCGGATCGGCGGCGAGCGCCTTGAGGTCGCGCTGAGAGCGGTCGCCCCAGAACTCCAGGCTGATCGCAGCACCGGGGTCGTGGACGGGTATGCCCTCGGCGAGGCAGAGATCGAGCAGGTCGGCGTCCAGATGCGGCCAGCGGTAGCGGTCCTCGTGCAGCCGGACCGGGGAGCCGTCCGCCCGCAGCAGAGGGGCGAAACGGCTCACCAGGTCGAAGAGTTCCGCGGGCATGGGCTGGCGGGTCACCCCGCCGCCGCCGACCGTGCGGTGGGAATAGCCGGCGGCGTACCGGCGCAGCCAGTCACCGAGGCCGTGCTGCGGGGTGATCCGGCCGGCCGCGGCCGCGTCGGCGGCGCCGCAGGCGATGAGCAGCCGCAGCCAGGCCGCGGCGTCGCTCTTCGACTCGGGAAACAGGTCGAGGAGGGCGGTGGCCTGCTCGTCGGCAGGCGGGTGGGCGCTGAGCGGGCCGGCGGCCGCGTCGAGCAGGCGGTCCGGCACGGCCTTGCCGCGCGCCGCGGCCAGCAGCGCGACCAACACCCGGGCCTCCTCCTCGGCGCCGAGTCCGGCCGCACGGGCCGAGTCTCGGACCCGGCGGGCCAGGTCGGCGGGAAGCTCGCCGGGCGATGCCGCCCAGACGGTCAGCAGGCGGACGAACTCGTGGTGCGCGTCATCCGGTTCGAGTACACCGCTCAACCAAGCTGCTGCCCCGCTGAGTTCGGTCGCGGGCAGGGCGCCGAACCGGGCGAACAGCAGCTGATTCGCCCGCCGCCAGTCGGGATCGACCGGCAGTCCGTGGGTGCGCTCGGCGCCGCGCGCTTGCGCGTAGACGCGGGCGGCGGAGCGGCGGTGTGTCTCCAGCATCCAATGCCCGACGGTGTCCCAGAACCAGGGCAGGTGGGCTGGTGGAAGACCCCTGGCCAGGCGCTCCGCGTCGTCCACGAACCGGCCGGGCTTCTCCCAGGACCGGTGCCGGCCGCGGCCCGCCCGTTCCAGCGTGTCGCGGGCGTCGGATTCGACACCCGGCCCCTGAGTACGTGCCCAGTCGGCGTACGTCTCGGAGATGCGGTGATTGGCTGGGAGCGGGACGGGAGTTCCGGTGCTGCTGGTCATACCTGTGATCTTGCCAGGCGGTTCTGACAGCCGATGGGGGATGCCAGGGCGTCAGGAGCCTTGGGGCCGCCCCGGTCGGGACTCGTGCCGGTCATGGCCGAGACGGTCCGTCATCTCGCCCTCGGGAGCGGACTCCACGGGCCGCAACCGCCTCACCGCACTCGGCGAGCAGGCGGAGGCAGCCAAGAAGACCGCGCCCGCGACCCCCTCGCCGTTCCCAGCGCCGACCGGTAGGGCCTGCAGGACTCCGGCCCCGCTCAGGGGCCGCGGTTGGATACGAGGGGAGGCAGCCTACGGGCGGCCTCGCCCCGCGCCGTCGGCGCAACCGGTCATGTACGGTCGCCCCTCACGCGGCGCGGAGGTCGGCCGCCCGCAGCGCGACGGGCGGCACCTCCCGCTCGGTGAACCCGTAGCGTCCCGGCAGCCCGAGGTGGCGGACGGGGTCCCCGGTGATCCTGGCGAGCTCCGCGTCGAACGCGGTCCGCAGCCCCGCCGCGCCGGGGCGGAAGACGGCGCCGCCGGGGCTGTACCGGGGGCGCCGTCGACGACCGGGACGAAGGGGTCAAGGACCTCGATCCCCTCGTTGCCGTTCACCTTCGCCGGCCGGCGCGAGGAGCCTGACCGCCGAGTCCCGTACTCCCGCGGCCTTCGCGTACGAGGCCTCCACGGCGGCCGTCTGCACGCCGGCCGTCACCCCGCGCTGCACGCGGCAGGGCGGGCCCGCCCCCCACACCGGCCGGGCGCGGCCGGATCCCGGCCGGTCAGCGCAGCGGCGTGGCGTCGCGCGAGGCGATGAAGGACGGGCGTCGCACCGGCGCCGCGAACGGCTTCACGGGCTGGTTCTCCACGCTGTTGAACACCAGGAAGACGTTGCTGCGCGGGTAGGGCGTGATGTTGTCCCCGGAACCGTGCATCGCGTTGCAGTCGAACCAGGTCGCGGATCCGGCCGGGCCGGTGAACTGCCGGATGCCGCACGCCGAGGCGAAGCGGGTGAGCGCCTCGGGGGAGGGCGTGCCCGCGTCCTGCATCTGGAGCGACTTCTTGTAGTTGTCCTTCGGCGTCTCGCCTGCGCAGCCGAGGAACGTCCGGTGGGAGCCCGGCATGATCATGAGGCTGCCGTTGGTCGCGTGGTTCGGCGTGAGGGCGATGGACACCGACACCGTGCGCATCCGCGGCAGGCCGTCCTCCGCGTGCCAGGTCTCGAAGTCGGAGTGCCAGTAGAAGCCGCTCGCGCCGAAGCCCGGCTTGGCGTTGATGCGGGACTGGTGGACGTACACGTCGGAACCCAGGATCTGCCGGGCCCGGTCCACGATCCGCGGGTCGGCGGCCAGCCGCGCGAACACCTCGCTGATGCGGTGGACCTCGAAGACCGAGCGGACCTCGCCGGAGCCGGGCTCCACGATGGCGCGCTCGTCGGCCCGTACGGCCGGATCCGATACCAGCCGGTTCATCTCGGCCCGGTACCGGTCCACTTCCTCGGGGCCGATCAGCTGCTCGGCGCTGAGGAAGCCGTCGCGCTCGAAGTCCTCCAGTTCGCGCGCCCAGAACGGTCCCGGGGTGCCGGGTTCGGACCACACGACGGGGTCCTTGCGTCCGATGAGGGCTTCCTCGGAGCCCCGGGTGGGGTACAGGTCGGCCAGGGTGCGTTCGGTGACAGTGGTCATGGCGGTGCGTGCCTCTCCTCTCGGGTTCGGTCGTTCGGTTCGGGTGCGGACGCGGTCGGGTCAGACCGGGTCCGGCTCGGTGAGCAGCGGGTACACGCCGTTCTCGTCGTGGTCCTCGCGGCCGGTGACCGGCGGGTTGAAGACGCACACGCAGCGGAACTCGCTGACGACGCGCAGGGTGTGGCGCTCGTGGCCGTCGAGCACGTAGACGGTGCCGGGCGTGATGGTGTGCTTCTCGCCCGTCTCCTCGTCGGTGAGCTCGGCCTCGCCCGCGACGCAGACCACGGCCTCGACGTGGTTCGCGTACCACATGGACGTCTCGGTGCCGGCGTACAGGACGGTCTCGTGGAGGGAGAAGCCGACGCGTTCCTTGGCCAGGATGATGCGCTTGCTCTCCCAGGTGCCCGAGGCCGCCTTGACGTGGCGGTCGGTGCCTTCGATGTCCTGGAAGGATCGGACGATCACGGTGGGCCCTCCTTGGTGTCAGGTGGTGCTGTGGTGCCGTGGTGCTGTGGTGCACGCCGTGCCGTGGTGCGTCGGCCCGGTGGCGGGGTCAGGCCGTCTCGCGGACCGACCGGGCGAGGATGCCGAGGCCCTCGTCGAGCTCGTCGGCGGACACGGTGAGCGGCGGGAGCAGCTTGACCACCTCGCTCTCGGGGCCGGAGGTCTCGACGAGGAGGCCGTGCTCGAACGCCCTCCGGCACACTTCGGCCGCGCGCTCCTTGCGGGTGAACTCGATGCCCCACACCATGCCGCGGCCGCGGTGGGAGGCGCCGTCGCGCTCGTGGTCGGCGCAGAGCTCGGCGAGCGCCTGCTCGATGCGGGCGCCCTGGACGCGGGTGCGCTCGCGCAGCACTCCGTCGCGCCAGTACGTCTCCAGCGCGGCGGTCGCCGTGACGAAGGCGGGGTTGTTGCCGCGGAAGGTCCCGTTGTGTTCGCCCGGCTCCCAGATGTCGAGTTCGGGCTTGAACAGGCAGAGCGACATGGGGAGTCCGTAACCGCTGATGGACTTCGACACGGTGACGATGTCGGGCGTGATGCCGGCCTCCTCGAAGGAGAAGAAGTCGCCGGTGCGGCCGCAGCCCATCTGCACGTCGTCGACGATCAGCAGCATGTCCCGGCGGCGGCACAGGTCCGCGAGGCCGCGCAGCCACTCGGCGCGCGCCACGTTGACCCCGCCCTCGCCCTGCACGGTCTCCACGATCACGGCTGCGGGGTTGTTGAGGCCGGACCCCTGGTCCTCCAGCAGCCGCTCGAACCACAGGAAGTCCGGCGTCCGGCCCCCGAGGTAGTTGTCGAAGGGCATCGGCGTGCTGTGCACCAGCGGAACACCGGCCCCGGCGCGCTTGAAGGCGTTGCCGGTCACGGCGAGGGAGCCGAGCGACATGCCGTGGAAGGCGTTGGTGAAGGAGACGACCGCCTCCCGGCCCTTGGCCTTGCGCGCCAGCTTCAGCGCCGCTTCGACGGCGTTGGTGCCGGTGGGGCCGGGGAACATCACCTTGTAGGGCAGGCCGCTGGGGGCGAGCACGGTGGAGTGGAACGTCTCCAGGAAGTCGCGCTTGGCGGTCGTCGACATGTCCAGCGCGTGGGTGATGCCGTCGCGCTCGATGTACTCCAGCAGCGCGCGTTTGAGCACGGGGTTGTTGTGCCCGTAGTTCAGCGAACCGGCGCCGGCGAAGAAGTCCAGGTAGGCGCGGCCGCTCTCGTCGTGCAGACGGCTGCCCTGCGCACGGTCGAATACGACGGGCCAGGCGCGGCAGTAGCTGCGCACCTCCGACTCGACGGTGTCGAAGACGGTCGGGGCCGGTGCTGTCGTGGTCAAAGCGGTTCTCTCCTGTGCTCTCGGCGCCGGTGACACGGACGGTGTCGGTGACGCGGGGGGTGTCGGACGGTCGTGCGTGACGTCGTGGGTACGGCGGCCCGGCCGGGCGCGCAGCGGTCCGCAGGGCGCGTACGGCGGTGCGCACGGCGCGTACGGCGGTGCGCACGGCGCGTGGGGTGCGTACGGGGTCAGCGGCCGGACAAGGGCGCGACGCGGTGGAGCACCTCGGCGTCGTGATGCCCGGCGTCGTCGGGGAAGTGCTCCGCGGCGAAGAGGACCTTCCGGGTGACGCGGGCGCCGTGGCGCTGGGCGAAGGCCGCGAACAACCGCTCCGACGCGGTGTTTCCGGGGCTGATGGTGGTCTCCAGGACGTCGAGCCCGTGCTCGGCGGCGACGCGCTCCGCGAGGTGGTCGAGGAGGGAGCCGGCGACGCCCTGTCCGCGTACGGACGCGTCGACGGCGATCTGCCAGATCAGCAGGGTGCCCGGGGCGTCGGGCCGAAGGTAGCCGGTGACGAATCCGACCGGCCGGCCGTCGGTGTTCCGGGCGACCGCGGAGATGCCGGCGAAATCGCGGCACCACAGCAGGTAGCTGTAGGGGGAATTGACGTCGAGGGTCTTCGCGTCGCGGGCGATGCGCCACAGTCCGGGGCCGTCGGAGACGGTCGGCCGGTCCACGCGGAATCCGGGGGCGGACGTGGTCTCGGGAGTGCGGGTGGGGGTTCGGGAACGGGTGGCCGGGTCTGCATGAGCAGTGGTCATGCGGGCCGAAGCTACCGATCATCTGCCGGAAGCACATGCCCGAGCGGGGTTCCGCACGCGAAGGATCCGTGTTATACGGAACCGCCGACCGAGGGGGTCGGATCACGGGCTACCGAGGGAGAAGAGGCCTATTTGTCGGGATATTTAACCCTGCCTCGCGCAAATATAACGAGCCGATAACGTCTTTGCCCTGTGCCAGATTTACGATGTGAAAGCCGCGACATTCGGATGTTCCCCCGTTTGGCCGCGGCGGTACGGGACAGACGCGTTGCTCCGCACGGTGCGACGGCCCCGGCGCGTCCGCACCGGTGCGCGGCGGGAAGCCGGAGCGGAACGCCCGGTGTTCCGCTCCGACAGGCGGTACAAAGAGGTATGACCGAGCAGTTGCGACCCGCACGGCCGGCGCCGGACGCGGACGAGGTCGACGAGGTGGCCCACGCCGTCCTCACCGCATCCCGACTCCTGGAGGCCATCTCGGCCCGGGCCCTGGAGGCCGCCGCGGACGACCGGGTCACCCTCGCGCAGTACCGGATGCTCGCCGTCCTCGCGGCGCGCGGCCACGTGAAACTGGTCTCCCTCGCGGGACTGATGGAGGTCACCCCGTCGACCGCCATGCGCATGGTCGACCGGCTCATCGCGGCCGGCCTCGCGGACCGCAGACCGAATCCGCAGAACAGGCGGGAGACGGCCCTGACGGCCACGGACGCCGGCCTGCGGCTGGTGGACGAGGTCACGGCCCGGCGGCGGGCGGAGACCGCTGCCGTCGTCGCGCGGGTCGAGCCGGCCCAGCGGGCCCCCCTGGTGGGCGCGCTCGCCGCGTTCACGGCAGCCGCGGCCGACGGACCCGGCGCGCACGAGCCGTACGACCTCCCGCACCCCCGTTCCCCGCATGCCGGGGGAGCGGCGGAACCGCACGGCGCGGGCTGAACCCACACGCGGGCCTGCCGGTACGGGAGGTACCGGCAGGCCCGCGCGCTCGTGTGGTCCTTACAGCTGCCCCATGGACGGGAGTTGGGGCTCCCGCACGGGCTCGGACCGGATGGTGGTCTGCGGGATGCGGGATGCGGGATGCGGGATGCGGGTGGCGGGTGGCGGGTGGCGGTGGGGACCGGGGCGGGGTGGTCGGTCCCGTCCCGGTCTCCGCCGTGTGCCGTGTCGTCCCGTCCGCCCGCCCGGGTGGGCGTCGCACGGCGGTCGGGACGGGGCGGTACCGGTGGTTTCCCCTCCTGGTGGGGGGTGGTCGCGGTTCCACGCGGGGTGTGGGGTGGTGTGGGGCCGCGGGTTCCAGCAGAGGGGGTTCGCCGGTGGGCAGACAGTAGGCAACGCGGAGATGAACCCGGTAGGGGGAAAACCCTTGTCCGACCCCCTGCCCGCCCCCACCACCCACGGGGGACGTCCGGGCACCCCGTCGTGAAGTGGTCGCAAGCGCAGCCTCGTTGGCCGGTGACCTCGGAGCCTTCGCCCTCGGGGGCGGTGGGTAGGGTGAGGCCTCCGGGCACCCGTACGCAAGAAGTCGACGCCCGGTGTGGACGACGGAGGGTGTTCTGTGGAGGGATCCTTGAACGGGTCGCGTGCCGGCGGCGTACCCACGGCGGCGACCGTGTGCGTCATCGGGGCCGGCCTGGCCGGCCTGGCGACCGCACACGCCCTGTCGGCCAGGGGGATCGACTTCGTCTGCCTGGAGAAGGCACCGGACGTCGGCGGGATCTGGCGCCAGCCCGGAGCGGGCGAACGGGGACCGGCCTACCGCTCGTTGCACCTGAACAGCGCCAAACAGCTCACCGGGTACGCGGACTTCCCGATGCCCGCCGAGCTGCCCCTCTACCCGCGCCACAGCGATGTCGCCGCCTACCTGCGGTCCTTCGCCGAATGGGCCGGGCTGCTGCCGCACATCGAACTGCGCACCGAGGTGCTGTCCGTGCGGCAGGGCGGCGACGGGACCTGGACGGTCACCAGCCGGGACCCGCGGGGGGCGGAGACCGAGCGGCGCTTCGAGCGGGTGGTCGTCGCCTCCGGCCACAACACCGAGGCGGCGCTGCCCAGTTCGCTGCCGCCGGGCGCCGACTCCTTCACCGGCCGCATCCTCCACTCGATGGACTTCCACGACGGCGGCGACTTCGCCGGGCAGCGGGTCGTCGTCGTCGGGATGGGGGCGTCGGGAGTGGACATCGCCGCCGACCTGTCCCGGCACGCCGCGCAGACCCTCCTGTCCGTCCGCCGGGGGCTGCACGTGGTGCCCAAGCAGCTCTTCGGCATGTCCGTGGACCTGATCGCGGACGCGCCGTGGTGGAACGAGATGTCCTTCCCCGAGCAGCGCCTCTTCGTCGAGCAGGCCCTGCGCGTGGCACGGGGCCGGCTGTCCGACTACGGCCTGCCCGAGCCCGACCACCCCGTCTTCTCCTCGGCCGTGACCATCTCGGACGAGATCCTCAGCCGGATACGGCACGGCGGGGTCGTCCCGCGCCCCGCGATCGACTCGCTGGACGGCGGCCTCGTGCGCTTCACCGACGGAACCACCGCCGAGGCGGACGCGATCGTCTACTGCACCGGATTCCGCATGGCGTTCCCCTTCCTGCCCGCCGGGTGTCCGGCGGGCCCGCGGCAGGGGGCGGTCGAGCTCTACCGGCGCGTGGTCGCACCCGACCGGACCGGCCTCTACTTCGTCGGCCTGATCCGCCCCGTGGGATCGATCACGCGCCTCGTGGAAGCCCAGTCCCGGTGGGTGGCCCGGATCGTCGACGCAGACGTGTCGCTCCCGTCGGCGGACGTCATGCGCGAGGAGATCGACGCGTACCTGAGCCGCATCGAGGAGCGCTACGGGCGGACCGAGGGAGCCTCCATCCAGGTCGACGTCGGGCCGTACCTGCGGGAGCTCCGGGAGCTGCAGGACGCGTAAGCCGCCTGCCGGGGCCTCACCGGGGCCTCAGCCCGCGGCTCCGAGCCGTACGGGCGGCGCGGTGACGGGAGGCCGCACCCGGTACGCCTCCGAGGAGATGTACGCGGTCACCCGCGCCGGCCGCCCCTGCTGGTGGGCGAGACCGAGGTAGGCGATGAGCCCGACGCCCTCGTGAAGCCGCCGGGAGGTCACGGCGGCCAGCGAACGCACCAGCGGCGCGGCGTCCATGCCGTGCCGGCCGAGCAGGGCCACCGCACGGTCGAGGACCTCCCCGTCGTGCGGGGCGTAGTCGCGGACCGGGACGTAGAGGGTGAAGCCGCTGGGCCGCCCGGTTCCCGTCTCGGTGAAGGCGTGGCAGGACTGGACGGGCCGGCGGCCGAGCCGCGGGTCGGCCGCGACCTCCGGCACGTCGAGGTCGTGCCCGGCCGCGATGCCGAAGAACCTGTGGACCTCGGCCGCGGAGCGCGGGCCGGGCACGCGGGACAGGCCCGCAGCCTCCGGAGCCGACAGGTCGTGGTGCGCGAGGTAGACCTTCACCCGGGGCTCTTCCCAGTCGCCCAGGTCCAGGGCGAAGAAGAGGTGGCGGTCGCCCTCCGGCAGCGACGCGAACGCCTGCCGGTGCCCGAGCCGGCGCAGCGCCTCCCGCACGGTCGCGGCGGCGCGCTCCGGGCCGGACGCGGCGGGGTTCAGGTACACCTTGACCTTGGGCACGCCGCCGGGAAGCAGTTCGAGCGCGCACCACAGCGCCAGCGGCCCCTCGGGGTCCGGCGGGAAGAAGAGGTCCTCCAGCTCGTCCAGCCGGGTGGTGTCGAAGCCCCACCGGCGGGCCAGGTCGCGTACGACCCGCAGTCCGGTGCGCCCGTTCTGCTCCAGGCTGCCGGCGCCGTACCCCGGCTCCAGCAGCACCCGCAGGGTCGGCTCCGCGTCCGCCGTGAAGGAGAGCGAGAACTCCACCGGCGTGTGGTCGTCGGAGAGGAAGGAGCGCTCGGGGGGCGGCAGATCGAGCCGCCGCTCGCCGACGGGGCCCAGCACCGAGAGCAGCGTCCGTGCGTAGCCCGCGGAGTCGGCCCCGTTCAACCCCGCTGCCTCGCACAGTCGCAGCAGCTGTCTCGCCGTATGGCCGCCGAGGGTCTCCCCGTCGGGGGGTTTCGGGGTGACGGGCCGGGAGCCCGCCGCCGGGCCTCCCGGCCCGTTCCGGAGCGCCCAAGAAGATACCCGCCTGGAGGGGCGGGTACCGGAGGTGCCGCGTTCGGTGGGGGGTTGCATGACCGTGGCGTCGTCGGACAGCTGGTCCACGACACCTCCTTCGCCTCATGAGCAGGATGGAACAACCGGTGCTCACTACCCCTGAGGCGAAACGTTCATGCTGTGGTGGGCGAGTTAACGGGAGCTGCGTGGATCACTTTGTGATCCAGGTGAGGAACTGGCTCCACATTCCGGCCCGTTCACGCCTCCCGCCACCCTGATCCGTGCGCTCGGGCGCCTCCGCTTGGGCCGTCGGAACGGCTCCGCGCGCCGCGGTGACCTGGGTGAAGCGGGCGGGCAGCGTGGCCAGTCCGCGGTTGAAGGGGCCGGGACGCCAGACGAGGCTGTCCTCCGGGACGGCGAGTTCGACGTCCGGGAGCCGGTTCAGCAGGTTCTCGATGGCGGTGACAGTGATCTGCCGGGCCGGCTCCTTCGACGGGCAGGCGTGCGGGCCCGCGCTCCACGCCAGGTGGGCGCGGTTGCTGCCGGCCTGGCGCGCGGCCGTCAGCGCCGGCCCGGTGTTGGCCGCAGCGAAGCTGACCAGGACGAGGTCTCCCGCCCGCAGCTTCTGCCCGGCGAACTCCATGTCGGCCGCCGGGTAGTGCGCCGCGAGGTTCTGCATCGGCGGGTTCTCCCACAGCGTGTCGTCGATCGCTTCGTCGATCAGACCGCCCTTGTGGGCGTACGCGTCGTGGGTGAGCAGCCGGTGCAGGGTGTTGCCGATGAGGTTGCGCAGCGGTTCGTTGCCCGCCACCAGGAGCAGGGCGAGCTGGTGGACCATCTCCTCGTCGGTCAGCTTCGCCTCGTGCTGCATGAGCCACGAGGTGACGTCCTCGCCCGGCCTGGCGCGCTTGAGGGCCACCAGCTCACCGACGGCGCCGAACAGCACCTCGAAGGCCCGCTCCGCGTTGACCCCGTCGAACATGCCCGTGATGCCGAACAGCACGCGGTCGCCGATGTCGGCGGGGCAGCCGAACAGCTCGTTGAACACGAACAGCGGCAGCTGCTTGGCGTAGTCGGCCAGCAGGTCGGCCGATCCGCGCGGACCGAACTGCGAGATCAGGTAGTTGGAGACCTGCGCGGTGCTCTGGCTGAGCTTGCGCGAGTCGACCCGGGCCATGCTGTCCGTGACCGCCTGCCGCAGCCGCAGGTGCTCGGGGCCGTCACTGAACATGCAGTTGGGCCGGTACGCCAGTACCGGTACGGCCGGGTTGTCCGGGCTGATCCGGCCCTCGGCCAGGTCCCGCCAGCGGCGCGCGTCCTTGCGGAACGAGCTGGAGTCCTGCAGGAGTTGCAGCGCCGTCGAATAGTCGGTCACGAGGGTGGCCTCCACCCCCGGGGCCAGCTCCACGGGCGCGGTCGGACCGTAGTGGCGCATGTAGGCGTAGTACGCCTGCGGATCGGCCGCGAACCCCGGTCCGTGCAGCGGCACCCGGCCGCCGCTGTTGTGGGCCGGGCACCCGGGCGGGGGCACGGGGGCGGTGTGTTGAGCGTCCATGTCTGTTCCTAGCGAGAGCGGTCCAGCAAATAGCGGACAAGAGTGATCAGCGCGTCGGCGGACGACTTCGGGTCGCGCGCGTCGCAGGTGACGACCGGGGTGTCGTCGAGCAGGTCCAGGGCCTCGCGCAGCGCCCGCTCCTCCCGGATCGGAGTGCCGTCGAAGCGGTTGACGGCGATCGCGTAGTCCAGTCCGTACTGCTCGATCAGGTCGATCACGGCGAACGAGTCCGCCAGCCGCTCCGGATCCACCAGCACCAGCGCGCCGAGCGCGCCGCGCGCCATGTCCTCCCACATCTGGACGAACCGAAGCTGGCCGGGCGTTCCGAAGAGGTACAGGACCACGCGGTCGCTGATGGTCAGGCGGCCGAAGTCCATGGCCACCGTGGTGGTGGTCTTGCTCCGGACGCCCTTGAGGTCGTCGAACGACTCGCCGGCGCGCGTCATCGTCTCCTCGGTGGACAGCGGAGGGATCTCCGATATCGCACCGATGAGGGTGGTCTTGCCGACGGCGAAGTGACCGACGACGAGGATCTTCACGGCGGTCTGTGTCGCGCCGCTGTGCACGTAAGCCTGCTCAGCCAAACTTGGTGCGGAGCCCATTCAGTACCTCCTCGAGAATGCGTCGGTCCGTGAGCGGGGCGCGCTGCACGGGAGGGCGGGTGATGAGGTATCCGCCCTCCGTCAGGGCGGACAGCAGGATCTTCACCACGCCCATGGGCAGCCGGGTGTGCCCCGCGATCTCGGCGACCGAGAGGAAGCCGGCGGCGCACAGGTCCAGCAGGCCCTGCTCCTCCGGGGACAGCTGCGTCGGCCGCTGGTGCTGGTCGCCCGCCGCGGTCACGAGGGTGATGAGGGACAGCTTCTCCTCGTCGGGCAGCCCGCGGCCCTTGGTGATGACGTACGGACGCACTAATTCCGCGGTCTCGGGCTCCAGCTCGTCGAAGCCGTTCATGAGCGGACGCCGAGGTTCTCGCGCGGCGGCGTCGTCAGCGCCTTGCCCAGCTGTCCGACGAGCTGCTGCATCCGGAACGTGATGTCCTGCATGTCGACGTCGGGCGAGGCGGAGACTCCGAGATATGCGCCCTCCCCGGCGGATATCAGGAAGACCCAGCCGCCGTCGAACTCGACGAGCGTCTGGCGCCACTGCAACTGGCCGCTCTCGATGAAGAACCCGAGCGAGCGGCTGAGCGACTGCACGCCGCTCATCGCGGCTGCGACCGTGTCGGCGTTGTCCTTGTGGAAGTCCTTCGTCCGGGCCATCAGCAGACCATCGGCGGAGACCAGGACCGCGTGCAGCGCCCCGGGTATCTCCAGGGCGCTGTCCAGCATCCATGACAGATCGTTGTTCACGAGACCTCATGTCCTTCGCTGCTCGCATCACGTGTGCTGCTCGACGGGTTCGCCGAGTCCGGGCGGGTGGCCCGTCCGATCTCCGTACCCCGTTGGAAGGCGCCCATGATCGCTGCGGCTTCCGCTTCGGAGCGGTTCGCCGACGGCGTGCCCGATGCGCTGCCGGGCACGATCGCCATCGGCCGCTTGCGGCTGCGCCGCGGAAGGCCGTCGACGGTCGAGGACGTCGTCAGCGCGGACTGCGGTCCGGCCGGCTCCGCCGCGGAGGCGGGGACCGCCGGCGCCGGGGCCCTCTTCACCGGCATGGCGGTGAGCAGTTCGTGCGGCAGCAGGAGGACGGCACGGACCCCTCCGTAGGGTGAGTTGGAGTCCACGGACACCTCGAAGCCGAAGCGCTCGCAGAGCACGCCGATCACCGCGAAGCCGAACTGCGGGGGACTGCCCAGTCCGGAAACGCCCGATACCCGCTCGCTCGACAGGAGCTTTTCGGCCTTGGCCCGCTCCTCGTCGTTCATGCTGACACCGGCGTCGTCGACGACGATGCAGATGCCCTTGGGCACGGTGCGGATGTTGATTTCGACCACGGTGTCCGGGCTGGAATAGCTGGTGGCGTTGTCGAGCAGCTCGGCGAGAGCCAGCGCCACGGGTTCCACGGCCCGGTTGGTGATTCCGAAGTCGACCTGCGAGAGGATCTCCACCCGTCGGAAGTGGCGGATCCGGCCCTGCGCGCTGCGCACGACGTCGTAGACCGAGGCGACCTCGCGCTGCCGCCCGAGCCAGCCGTCGCACAGGACGGCGATGGACTGGGCACGCCGTCCGAACTGCGAGTTCGTGTGGTCGATCTCCAGGAGGTCCTGGAGAATGACGGACTCGCCGTATTTGGTCTGCAGACCGGAGATGACCGACTGCTGCTCCGCGGCGAGACCCTGGAGCGTCCGCATCGCGGACTTGAGGACCGATTTCGTCGCGTCCTGCGCCTGCTCCTTCTCGGACTCGACGGATTTCGAGAAGCTGTTCTCCAGCTGGGTGTAGTGGGCTTTCATCTCTTCGATCTCGCGCCTAAAAGCCCGCGCTGCCCTGCGCTGGCGAACAATGACGGAGACCGCGCCGATGACGGCGACGAGAAGCGCCCAGATTACTGGGTTCTGTATGTAAGACGTCATAAGACTCTCTTCAGGCGACTGACGGCCAGGTGCTGCATTCCGTCAATGCGGGTGGACCGGCTGACCATCCGTACCGGGGGCACCGTCCGGATGGTCGCCGTGGTCGGAGATGTCGTCGAAAGTCCATCCGCCGCTCCGCAAGTGCGATGATCGTATCACCGGGCCTGTTGGGGTGATTGACCGTCAATGCGGGCCCTCCTGGTGGGTATTGGCCCGTTCTCCAGTGGCTCCGCCGAGCCCCGGTGGTCTACGGGGAGCCCCGTCGGTCCGGACGGCGCACGCCCCCGCAGGGTGTCCGGAAAGGACGGTCCGCGGCTTTCGCGGTCCGGCCGTGGCAGGCTGGACGTCTGCGCGTCGCCCTCCATTCGGGCGCTCTTGTCCGCGCTGTGGGACGGCCCGGGTAACGGCGCGCCGAACCGCCCGGCGGGCCGCGCGGCGCAATGGGTTCGCGGGTATTCACCGGATGGCTTGGAATTGCTCTCGCATATTGAGACGGATACCGGTGGACCCCCGTCCGCCGCGCCGCCGCGGACCGGCGTCGGCGCTGCGCCGTCCGGAGGCTCCCGACCCCGGAAGGTTTCACGCGGGCCGATGGCGGCTAGGCGCTGCACATGGTGCAAATCGGGTACACGATGATGACCGAGCAGGCCGGCCCGCGCGAGCTGGTCTCCCATGTGGTGGGTGCGGAGCGGGCGGGGTTCGACTTCTCCGTGATCTCCGACCACTCCTTCCCCTGGCTGGAGTCGCAGGGACACGCGCCGTACGCCTGGAGCGTGCTCGGCGCCGCCGCCCAGGCCACGTCACGGATCCCGCTCATGACGTACGTGACCTGTCCGACCTTCCGCTACCACCCCGCGGTCGTGGCGCAGAAGGCGGCCACGGTGCAGATCCTCTCCGAGGGCCGGTTCCGGCTGGGACTCGGCTCGGGGGAGCGGTTGAACGAGCACATCGTCGGCTCCGGATGGCCCGCCGCCCACGTACGGCTGGAGATGCTGGAGGAAGCCGCCGACATCATCCGGCGGATGTTCACCGGAGAGTACGTGAGCCATCACGGGGCGCACTTCGACGTGGAGAACGCCAAGCTGTGGGACCTCCCCGACGCACCGCCCCCGATCGGGATCGCCGTGTCGGGGCCCCGTTCCTGCGAGGTCGCGGGCCGGTACGGCGACCTCGTGATCGCCACGGAGCCGAAACCGGAGCTGCTGCGACTCTTCGACGCCCACGGCGGCGCGGGCAAACCGCGCGTCGGCCAGCTCCCCGTCTGCTACGACCCCGACCGCGACGCAGCGGTGGCCCGCGCCCACGACCAGTTCCGCTGGGCGCTCGGCGGCTGGAAGGTCAACGCCGAGCTCCCGGGACCGGCCGGATTCGACCAGGCCGCACAGCACACCCGCCCGCAGGACGTCGCCGACGCCATCCCGTGCGGCGACGACGTGGACGCCTTCGTCGAGGCCGTACGCCCCTACGCGGACGCGGGCTTCACCGAGGTCGCCCTGGTCCAGATCGGCGGCGACCACCAGGAGCCGTTCCTCGAATGGGCCGAGGCCAAGCTCCTGCCCGCGCTCCGGAACCTGTGAGGTGGCCGCCCCCATGAACCGCGCCGCGCTCTTCGACGTCGACGGAACCCTCACGGACACCAACCACCTCCACGTCACCTCCTGGTGGGAAGCCCTGCGCCAGGCGGGACACCGGGTCCCCATGCACGCCGTCCACCGGGCGATCGGCCTCCCCGGCGGGGACCTCCTCGACCACCTCCTGGGCGAGGACCGCGACCGCTCCGGCGACGACCGCATCAGCGCCGCCCACGACACCCTCTACGCCACCTACTTCGACCGGCTCGCCGCATTCGGCTCGGCCGCCGACGTCCTGCGCGAACTGGCGGAGACCGGGTGGAAGGTACTGCTCGTCACCTCGGCCAAGGACCGGGAGCTGGAGGCACTGCGCCAGGCGATCGGAGCGGACGACGCCCTCAGCGGCACCGCGACCTCCGACGACGTCGAGCAGGGCAAACCCGCGCCCGACCCCGTGCTGCAGGCCCTCGAACGGGCAGGGGTGCCGGCCGGGCGCGCGGTGTTCGTCGGGGACTCCGTCTGGGACATGCAGGCGGCCGCGAGGGCCGGAGTCACCGCCGTCGGCCTGCTGTGCGGCGGGATCCCCCGCGCCGACCTGGAGGAGGCGGGGGCGGCCGCCGTCTACCGCGACCCGGCCGACCTGCTGGAGGGCCTCGGCGACAGCCCGTTCTCGCGGGTGCCGGCGGGCTGATCCGGCCGGGGCGGGCGGGCCGATCGGCCGAGGGTGATCATGAGGTATGCGGGTAGCCGCAGAACGTGATCACGGTTGGTGTCGAAGAAGAGTACGTGCTGGTGGAGCCGGTCGGCGGACTGCCCGCACCCATGGTGGAGGACGTCCGCCGCACGGCGGGCCTCGGCCCGCTGGCGGACCGCGCCGAGGTGCAGGACGAGCTGCTGCAGGCGCAGGTCGAGGTGGCCACCCCCGTCTGCTCCACCCTGGAGGAGGTGGGGGGTCACCTGCTGCGCCTGCGCCACGCGGTGGCCTCGGCCGCCGAGGCGAACGGCTGCCGGATCGCCGCCACGGGCGCCGCCCCGCTGCGGGGGGCGGACCCCGTACCGGTGACGCGGACGCCCCGCTACCTGCGGATGGTGGGGGAGGCCCGGCAGCTCGTCGGCGAGCACCTGATCAGCGGCATGCACGTCCACGTGGCCGTGCCCGACCCGGAGACGGGCGTGGCGGTCCTGAACCGGATCCGGGGGTGGCTCCCGACCCTGCTGGCCATGTCGGCGAACTCGCCCGTGTGGGAGGGCCGGGACACCGGCTTCGCGAGCTGGCGGACCATCGTCTTCGGCCGCTGGCCGGTCAGCGGGCCGCCGCCGCACTTCGACGGGCACGCCGACTACGAGCGGCGGCTGGAGGCGCTGGTCGCGTCCGGGGTGATCGCCGATCGCGGACAGGTGTACTGGCAGGCCCGGCTCTCCGACCGCTACCCCACCGTCGAGGTCCGCTGCCTGGACGTCCAGATCAGGGCCGACGACGCCGTCATGCTGGCCGGCATCGTCCGCGCCCTGGTCGCCACGGCCATCGCCGAGGAGAAGGCGGGCACCCCGCTGGAGGCGTGCACGCCGGAGCTGCTGCAGGCAGGGAACTGGCACGCGGCCCGGCACGGCCTGAACGGCACCCTGCTCGACCCGCAGGGCCGCCCGCACAGCAGCGGTGACGTGCTGTGCTCGCTCCTGCGCCACATCACCCCCGCCCTGGAGGACGCCGGCGACCTCCGACAGGTGAGCGCGCTCGTCCACCGGCTGCTGCAGGAGGGCACGCCCGCCGACCGCCAGCGCCGCGCCCTGACCGAGGGCGGGCTGCCCGGGCTCGTCGGCCTGATCACCGGCGCGGCCGCGTCCGACTGAGCGGCGCGGGGAGGCGACCGCTGCCCGATCCGGGTGAATGGGCCGCCGGTGACGGGGCAAGCGGAGTGCGGAGCGGATTTCGGGCACACCGCGAAATCCGCCCGGACGAGCACGGCATACGGAAGAAGGAGGGGTGGCGGGAGATCTCCGCCGCCCTCCGTTGACCGGAGGAGTTGTTTTCGCGTGACTGAGCATGTGTGGAGCTACACGTCGACCTCGGGCCACCTGGCCGGTACCGATCTGACCGGCTACAAGGTCGAGGCGACCGACGGCGGCATCGGCAAGGTGGACAAGCACTCCGACGAGGTCGGTGACGCCTATCTGGTCGTGGACACCGGTGTCTGGATCTTCGGCAAGGAGGTCCTCCTGCCGGCGAGCACCGTGGTCCGGATCGAGCCGGAAGAGAAGAAGATCTTCGTCGACCGGACCAAGGAGCAGATCAAGAACGCTCCCGAGTTCCACCGCGACAAGCACCTCGCGGACCCGCACTACCGCGGTGAGCTGGGCACCTACTACGGCCCGGACGTCCCCTTCGGCGGCCGTCCCGCCTGACCCGCGCACGTGAACGGGCCCGAACTCGACGAGTTCGGGCCCGTTCCGCGTGTGCCTGCCACCGCGTGGTGTCAGCGGCGCGGGCCGCCCCGGCCCTCGCCCTTGCGGTTCTGGTCGTCCTCGAAGCGGATCTTCTCCTTGCGGACGGTGTCCGAGACCTCCTGCTGCTCGGTGACCTTCTCCGTCTCCAGGCGCACGCGCTCGACGGGCACGGTCTCCTTGCGGGTCACGGCCCGTTCGGCGTGCAGGGTGACTTCCCTCTCGGCGTCGCCGATGTCGCCCCGTACGCGCTCGCCCTCGCGGACGGGCTCGCGCACGACGCGGACCTCCTCGTGGCTGACGGGGACGGTGGTGGTGACGTTCTCGGTGACGACCACCTTCTTGAGGCGGGCCCGGCCGACCTCCTCGTTGGCCGTGCCCACGCGCAGCCGCTCCTCGGAGCGGATCAGCTCGTCCTCGCGGCGCCCTTCGCCGCGGTCGTCGACGTACGTCCCGGTCGCGATGCCGGGGGCGTCCACGGCCGTGCGGTGCGCCTTGCCCTTGCCCTGCCCGTTGCCGTTCCCGTTGCCGTTCGAGCCCGCCAGGCCGTAGTGCCGGTAGAGCCGGGCCTCCTCGTCGGCGTCCAGGTGCTGGTCGGCGTCGACGCGCGGGGCGTCCTTGACGACGTCCTTGGCGTGCGGGACGTGCAGGGCCTCGCCGTCGCTGCGGGCACCCGCGAGGGGGACGAACGACTCCTTCATGCCGAACCAGCCGGTCTTGACGGTGACCCACTCCGGCCGGCCCGTCGCGTCGTCGCGGTAGACCTGACCGACGCTGCCGATCTTCTCGCCGTCCGTGTCGAAGGCCGTCAGGTTGATCAGCTGCTCGGTGCTCAGGAAACCGTTTCCAGCGCTCATCGGTGAATCCTCCAGTGCGTACGGCACGCGATCCGCGGCGACCTCGGTGTCCCGCGTCACCCCGTGCCCTCCTCCTAGCCCGCACCCTGCGGCGTGTCTCCGCAACCGGCCGGAGCGCCCCGCCGGAGCCCCCGACGGCCACGGAGGCCGTGGCGCCGGTGTGTAGCCGTACTGTCACCCCGGGCCACCGCATGCGCCGAACGGGTGACCCTGCCGGGGTCCGCGCTCCACCGGCCGGACCCGGGCCCGGCGGGCGAAGGGGCCGGACCGCCGCCCGCATCAGCAAGCCGTGACGGGGCACGCGACGGGCAGGCGGCCGTGACCCGACCGCCCCCGCACACCCGCCCCGCACGTCCGCCGCGCCCGGCTCGCGCGCCGGGCGGGCCGCACCGGAACGAAAGGCACCCCTGTGGCACGCACCGTCGCCCACGTGATCGTCGACGCACTCAAGGAACTGGGCGTCCAGCACGTCTTCGGGGTCGTCGGGGACGCCCTGAACCCCCTGACCGAAGCGATCCGCACCACGGACGGCCTGAGCTGGGTCGGCTGCCGCCACGAAGAGGCCGCGGCGTTCGCCGCCGGGGCGCAGTCCCAGCTCTCCGGAACGATCGGGGTGTGCGCGGGCACCGTGGGTCCCGGCTCGGTACACCTCCTGAACGGGCTCTACGACGCCGCCAAGAGCCGCACCCCCGTCCTCGCGATCTGCGGCCAGGTCCCCCTTGCCGAGATGGGCAGCGACTACTTCCAGGAGGTCGACAACGACCTGCTCTTCCGCGACGTGGCCGTCTACCGCGCCACCGTCACCTCCCCCGAGCAGATGCCGCGGATGCTGGAGTCCGCCGTGCGCGCGGCCGTCAGCCAGGGCGGGGTGGCCGTGCTGACCGTACCCGGCGACATCGGCGACCTGGAGACGGGCGAGGACCGCCCCGCGCGCATCGCCCTCGACCGCGCCGTCACCCGCCCCGACGACCCGGCGCTCGCCGGGGCCGCCGAACTCCTGAACGCCGCCTCCCGGGTCACCCTGCTGGTCGGGCGCGGAGCACGCGACGCCCGGACCGAGGTCCTGCGCACCGCCGAACTGCTCGCCGCCCCCATGGTGCTCACCCTGAAGGCCAAGGAGGGGTTCGAGGACGACAACGCGTTCCAGGTCGGCCAGACCGGCCTCATCGGCAACCCCGCCGCCGGCCACGCCCTCGACCACGGCGACGTCCTCCTCATGCTGGGCACCGACTTCCCCTACCGGGACTGGTACCCGAAGGACTGCAAGGTGGTCCAGATCGACACCCGCGAGGAGCACCTGGGCCGCCGGGTCCCCGTGGACGTGGGTCTGGCCGGTGACGTGGGCGCGACGCTGCGGGCGCTGCTTCCGCTGCTGAAGGCGGTTCCGGACCGGGCGCACCTGGACGACGCCCGGGAGCGGTTCGCGCACTGGCAGGAGGGCCAGCAGCGGCTGGCCGACCCGGCGCACGAGCACCGTCTGACCGGGAGGCTGCGGGCCGCGCTGGACAACCGCGACCACGAGATCCGCCCCGAGGCGCTGGCCGCCGCCGTCGACGCGCACGCGGACGAGGACGCCGTCTTCACCTCCGACACGGGCATGGCCACCGTATGGCTCTCCCGTTTCGTCACCATGCGCGGCACCCGGCGCCTGATCGGCTCGTACAACCTCGGTTCGATGGCCAACGCGATGCCCCAGGCCCTCGGCGCCCAGCTGTGGGCGCCCGACCGGCAGGTCGTCGCCTTCTGCGGTGACGGCGGGCTCAGCATGCTGCTCGGCGACCTCATGACGATCAAGACGTACCGGCTGCCGGTCAAGCTCGTCGTCTTCGACAACCGCAGGCTGGGCATGGTCAAGCTCGAACAGGAGCAGGCCGGTCTGCCCGAGTTCGGTACGGATCTCGACAACCCCGACTTCGCCGCGGTGGCCACCGCGCTCGGGATCACCGGGATCCGCGTCACCGACCCTGCGGACCTCCACGAGAGCGTGCGCCGGGCGTTCGCCACCCCGGGGCCGGTCCTGCTGGACGTGCTGACGAACCCCGAGGAGGTTGCCGTGCCGGGCAAGCCGACCGTCGCGCAGGGGTGGGGCTTCGCCCTCGCCAAGGTGAAGGAAGCCCTGCCGGGCGGCGAAGGCTGACCGGAACGGGAAGGGAACACCGTGTCCGTCCCCCGGTACGGGGGACATTCCCGAAACGAGGATCCATGTCAGAACTCTGGAGCTACGGTCCCGAATCCCGCTCGACGGCGGGAGCCAGCCTGATCGGATTCAAGGTCGAGGCGGCCGACGGCCACATCGGCACGGTCGACGAGCACACGCAGGACGTGGGCTCCGCGTACATCGTCGTCGACACGGGGCCGTGGATCTTCGGCAAGGAGGTCCTGCTGCCCGCCGGCACCGTCGGCCGCGTGGACATGGAGGAGCGGACGGTCCACGTCAGCCGCACCAAGGACCAGATCAAGAACGCCCCGGAGTACGACAAGGAGAAGCACCGGGGCGACGCGGGCTACCGCGGTCGCGTCGGCGACTACTACGGCCGCGACGGGAGCTGACCCCCACGCCGCACGGCCTCGGTTCCCGTACGCGGTACGGGAACCGAGGCCGTGCGGCGTTGCGCGGGCCGTCCGCGGTCGCGGCGGCGGGGACTGCCTCAGAACGCGTGGGTGAGGGGGCGGGCCGCGGCCTTGGCGCGGGCGGCCGTCACCGCGGCGGCCGCTTCGACGGGGCGGCGGACCGCGCGTACCGGATGCCGGTGGTCGAGGGCGTGGCGGGAGCGGTAGGCCAGCGAGGGCTTTCCGTGGGTGTCGGCGGCGGCGATGAGCAGGCCGCCCAGGACGGAGAGGTCGGTCAGGAAGCGGACGCGCTGCAGGGCGCGTTCCTCCCGGTCCTCCACCGTCCAGAAGGCGTGGTCCGCGAGGGTGGTCGGCACCATCGTGGCGGCCAGCGCGAGCGCCGCGACGCGGGGGGCGCGCCCCGTCGCGAACAGCAGGCCCGCACCGACCTGGACGGCGCCGCCCAGTCGCGCCAGCTTCAGCGGATCCCCGGCGAGTGCGGGGATGCGGTCTCCGACCGCGCGGACGACGGGTTGGACGTGCTCCGCCACCGCCTCGGGGCGGCGCAGCGTGCGCAGCCCGTCGGTGACGAACGGGGCGGCCAGCAGGGGGCGGGCGAGCTTTCGAAGGACAGCCATGTCCCGCTCGTGCCCGGCTGCGGCCCGTCCATCCCGACGCGGGCCGACGGATCTGCCGGCCCGCGCCGGGTCCCGGCCGAGGGGCCGGGTTCCGGCGGGGGGCCGGGTCCTGGCGGGGGCGCCGGAGCCCGTTCCACCCCTCAGCCCAGGGGCTTGTCCAGTACGGCCTTGCGGTGGCTGAAGGCCTCCAGGGAGTAGCGGCCGTGGTAGCTGCCCATGCCGCTCTCGCCCACCCCGCCGAAGGGCAGGTCGGAGACGGTGAGGTGGGCGACGGGCAGACCGAACGCCAGGCCGCCCGAGGAGGTCTCCCGGGTCAGGCGATCGCGCGTGGTGGCGGACTCGGTGAAGGCGTACAGCGCCAGGGGCTTGTCGCGGTCGCGGATGAAGGCGATGGCCTCGTCGAGCCCGGCGACCTCGACCACGGGCAGGATCGGGCCGAAGATCTCCTCGCGCATGACGGGGGAGTCGGGTGCCACCCCGGCCAGGACGGTCGGCGCGATGTAGCGCTCGGCCCGGTCGTGGGCGCCGCCGACGACCGTGCGCCCGGAGTCGAGCAGGCCCGTCAGACGGTCGAAGTGCCGCTCGTTGACGATCCGGCCGTAGTCCGGGGAGGCCGCGGGGTCGTCGCCGTACAGCCCGTGCAGCACGGAGGCGAGCTCCTTCTCCAGCTGCGCGGCGGTCTCGGGGTCGGTGAGCACGTAGTCGGGCGCGACGCAGGTCTGGCCGGCGTTCATGAACTTCGTGGATGCCAACCGGGCCGCCACGACGGCCAGGTCCGTGCCGCGGTCGACGAACGCGGGGGACTTGCCGCCGAGTTCGAGGGTGACCGGCGTGAGGTTCTCGGCGGCGGCCCGCATGACGATGCGGCCGACCTGGCCGTTGCCGGTGTAGAAGATGTGGTCGAAACGCTGGGCGAGGAGGTCGGTGGTCACCTGTACGGCGCCCTCCACCACGGCAACCGCGTCGCCGTCCAGGTAGCGCGGCAGGAGGTCGGCGACGACCCGCGAGGTGGCGGGCGCCAGCTCGCTCGGCTTGGCCACGACGCAGTTGCCGGCGGCGAGCGCGCCGACGACGGGGGCGAGCAGCAGCTGGACGGGGTAGTTCCACGGGGCGATGACGAGGACCACGCCGAGCGGGTCGAGGACGGTGTGGGCGGTCGCGGGGCTCAGCCGGTCCGGTACGGGGGCGGGCTGCGGCCGGAGCCACTCGGCGAGGTGCTCCAGGGTGTGGTCTATCTCCCGCACGGTGAAGTCGATCTCGGTGCGGTACGCCTCCTTGCGGCTCTTGCCGAGGTCGGCGTGCAGGGCGGCCGCCAGCTCGTCACCCCGCTCGGTCAGCAGCGTCCGCAGGGCCTTCAGCTGGGCCGTACGCCAGGCCAGGGGCTTCGTGCGGTCGGTGGCGAACGTGGCGCGCAGCCGCGCGACGACGTCTGCGGGCTGTTCCGAGTGGTCCGACATGCGTGTCTCCAGTGACGTGGTGCAGCGCCGGGAGGGGTACCGGCGCTCTTCCTGCGGAACCGCGGGGGATGCACCCCCGTGGTTCGGTGTATATAGCAACTATCGCGGCGGGGGTATTCCCCGCGGGCGGACGGGACCGCGCCGGCGGGCCGGCCGCGCCCGCCCGCCGGCGCGGATCCGGCTCAGGTCTGGGCGGTCGCGGTGTCGAGGTCGGCGTGGACGGTGACGACCCGGTCCGCGCCGGTCAGGGACAGCAGGCGGGCGAGCTGGGCCGAGGGGCGGGCGACCCGCAGGTCGGCGAGCTGGCGCACGCGCAACAGCACCGTCAGACAGGTGGAGTCGGCGAAGGTGACGCCTGCCGCGTCCAGGATCACTATGTGGTGGGTCGCCGCGGCCTGACTGAGCGCCGCTTCCAGCGGCGGGAGCGTGTCGAGGTCCAGCTCTCCGCGCGCCTCGACCACCCAGGCCGCTCCGGACGCGTGCTGGTAGCCCAGCGGGCCGGCTCCGGCGTTGCTTCCGACGTCGGCTCGGCCGCCGACTCCCGTCGTGTTCTTCATCTCGTCTCCCATGACCGCGAGCATGCCCGACGGCCGGGGGCGGGACCAGACCCCGAAGGGCCTTCCGGTCCGGGACGGAGGCCGGGCCGCTCCGGCCGACTGCGGGACACCCCTACGCCGCGGCCGGTTCGGAGCGGACGGCCAGGTGGCGTTCCCTCTCCGTCAGGCCGCCCCACACGCCGTACGGTTCCGCGACGCGCAGCGCGTGCTCCAGGCATTGCGCGCGGACGGGGCAGGCCCCGCACACGGCCTTGGCCGCCTCCTCGCGCGCCGCCCGGTCCGAACGCGCCTCGCCCTCCGCGTGGAAGAAGCCGTCCGCTCCCACGCCGCGGCACGCGGCCTCCGCCTGCCAGATCCAGTGGTGCTCCGCCCGCCCGGGCAGGTGCGACACCCTCGCGATCCCCATTGCTCTCCTACGGCCAGGTCCTCGAACGCATGCTTCTGGGACGCGTGTGACCGCAAAAACGTGTTCGAAACGTGGGTGGGCGCATGGGCGTGACAATCGAACAGCAAGGCCGGAGCAGGCCGGTCGGGCCGGTCGGGCCGGTCGGGAGGGTCAGCCGAGGCGGACGGCCACGAGGCAGGTGTCGTCCTCGTGGGTCTCCGGCGTGTACGCGGCCATGATGCGGTCGAGGGCCTCCTGGGCCGTGAGCCCCTCGCACTCCGCCAGCACCGTGCGCAGCGCGTCGATGCCCGAGGTGATGTCCTCCCCTCGCCGCTCGACCATGCCGTCCGTGTAGAGCAGCAGGAGGTCCCGCGGCCGCAGGGCGACCGTGGCGGTGGCGTAGTCGTAACCGGGCAGCATGCCGAAGAGCGGGCCGCGGTGGCCGGTGTCGAGGACCGACGCCCGCCCGTCGCGGAGCAGCAGGGGCGCGGGATGCCCCGCGCAGGCCCAGCGGAAGTTCCGCTCGGCGTCGACGTGTCCGATGATGCCCGTCGCCGTCTCGGCCGCCGGGTCACCGCACAGCAGCTCGTTGAGCCAGGTGGTCAGCTCGCCGGCGTGGGTGCCCGGGGCGTGCGCGAGCCCCGCGAGGGCGTGGCGCTGCTGCGCCATCCGGGCGACCGCGCCCAGCCCGTGGCCGGAGGCGTCACCGATGGCGAGCAGGATCCGTCCGTCCGGCAGCAGGCGGCACTTGTACCAGTCGCCGCCGACGGCCGCGTCCGATTCCGCGGGCACGTAGGCGGCCGCCACGGACAGGCCGATCCGGGCGAGTTCGGCGGAGTGGGTGGGCAGCAGCGCCTCGCGCAGCGCGGCGGCCACCCGCCGCTCGGCCGCGGCCTCCTCGCGCAGCCGTTCCGACTGCCGGCGGCTCGCGGCGAGCTGCTGACGGCTGCGGACCTGCGCCGTGAGATCGCGCGCGATGAGGTGCAGCGACCACACCAGCCCGTCCGTGGCGACGACGGGATGCCCCACCAGGTGCAGGGTGCGGATCTCGCCCATCACGCTGAAGCGCACCTCGGCTCCCGGCGGCTCCTCCCCGTCGAGCAGCGCGGTCAGCAGTTTCCCGAACCGGGGCAGGTCCTCCAGCAGGACGGCGTCGCACAGTTCCGCCAGGGCCAGCGGCCGCGCCGCGTCCGTGCGGAAGATGGAGGCCAGGCCCTCGGACCAGGTGGTGGTGCCGGACAGCAGGTCCCAGGTGCCCCAGCCCATCGACGCGATGTACTGCGCGTCGAGCGACAGGAGCTCCGTCCGGTTCCGGGCGGGCCGCCACGTCGCCAGTACGCCGTCCCCGCAGGAGGCCGCGTCGTACAGCAGCTGGGTGCGGTGCAGCCCGTCGCTGCGCTGCTCGGTGTAGTCGACCGCCCGTTCCCGCAGGGCGCGTCCGGTGCCGAGCACGCCGGCCAGCGCGTCGATCAGGCCGCCGGACGCGGCTCCGGGCTGGACCTCCCCCAGCCGTCTGCCGACGTGGTGGTCGGGGGCCTCCATCCACTGGGCGGACCGGACGTGGTTGCCGGCCCTGACGGTGAAGTCGACGGTGCGGCCGGAATCGTCGCGCACCGGTACGAGCAGGGCGGCGGACACCGGGATGGCGGGCAGGGTCGCGCACAGGCAGGCCAACGGGTCGTGGCCCTCCGGCCCGTCACCGCAGGAGTGTCCCGGCCCGTCGCTCCCGCCGCAGGCGCAGGACGCGTCCGGGTGGTCCGCCGAGGTGGGAGGGGGGTGTCCGTCGTGCAGCCTCACCCCCGCGTCGCGGCCGGCCGCCGCGCGCAGCGCCGCGATCTCGCGGTCGAGGAGCTGCTTGAGCGCGTCCGGATCCTGCGGGATCAAGGGAGTCATCAGTCCTCATCGGTCGGCAGAAGACAGCACGGGGGCACCATGTCGGATGATGTCCTCTCTTGTTCTCGTCGACCGTACAAGGTCATGCGGTACCTCCGCCTGCGGATGAAGCGGCGCGCCGGTCTTCGGCCGGGCCGGCCGAGCCGGTGGTCAGGCCGTGGTCCGGACCGCCGGCGACACGCGGAGGTCAGGCGCGGCGGACGGGGCGGTCACGCTCCTGAGGTAGTTGTCCGGACGGATCAGGAAGAGGGTCGGCGCGGTGACGTCGTACGCGTCGTGGGCATGGCCGTCGGTGTCGACGAGGGCGCCCGGAGCGGACGGCGCCCCGGGCCGGACCACGTGGTGGACGTGCAGCCCCGGCGTGTGCGGCGGGAGGTCGGCATCGGGTGCGTCGAAGGCCAGCAGCGTCCAGTGCGGGCCGCGGAGCAGGTCGAAGACGCGCGCCGGGCCGCACGGGGCGTCAGGGGCGCGGTCACCCGCGCGCAGCCGGCCCGCGCCCGGCTCGGGTCCGTCGGCCAGCGGGCCGCCGCGGTAGTTCAGGGACAGCTGACGCAGCACCGGATCGTCCCGGCGCATCGCGTCCTCGGCGTTCTCCCGGTGGGCCCGGTGCAGCCGGGTGCTGATGCCGAGCACGGCGGCCGCGACCGGCAGGCGCTCCGCCTCGTATGTGTCGAGCAGGGCGTCGTCCCCGGTGGCCAGCTTCCAGCCCAGGTTGTAGGCGTCCTGGATCCCGGTGTTCAGCCCCTGCCCGCCGGCGGGGGAGTGCACGTGGGCCGCGTCCCCCGCCAGGAACACGTTGCCGACCCGGTAGCGGTCCACCATGCGGATGTTGGGCCGGAACAGCGAGGTCCAGCCGACGCGGGTGAGCGTGATCCCGGGCTCGACGGCATCGACGAGCTCCTGCAAGGACTCCGGCGACATCCGGTGCGGGAGCGCCGCCGCGCCCTCCTCCAGGGGCGCGGTGAGCTGGAAGTCCTCCGTCCCGGGCAGGGGGCACAAGGCCAGCCGCACGGAGTGCGCGGCGGCGCCGGGCCACACGTGCCAGTGGTCGCGGTCCAGGCCCGTCAGGCGGACGTCGGCGATCAGCATGCGCTCGGTGTCGTGCGTCTCACCGGCGAAGCCCACGCCGAGCAGCCGCCGGACCGTGCTGCGCCCGCCGTCCGCGCCCACGAGGTAGCGGGTGGTGACGCGCTCTCCCGTGCCGAGCGTGACGTGCACGCCGTCCCCGTCCTGGGTGAAGCCGGTGACCTCGACCCCGTGCTCGACCCGCCCGCCCCACTCGGCCAGCCGCTCGGCCAGGAGCTCGCCCGTACGCCACTGGGGCACCATCAGGGCATTCGGGCAGGGCACCGAGGGCGTGGGCTCGTACAGCACGTCCATCCGCCGCGTCATCGTGCCGCCGTCGGGCCGGTGGATCAGCAGCTCGGGGTAGTCGGAGCCGTACGCCGTGAACCGGTCGAGCACACCCAGGTCGTCGAGCACCTCCTGCGTGCGGGGCTGTATCCCCTTGCCGCGCGAGCCGTCGAACGGGTGCGCCGACTTCTCGACGATGCGGAACGGCACGCCCCGCCGTGCCAGGTCGATCGCGAGGGTGAGCCCGGTGGGGCCGGCGCCCACGATCAGAACGGTGAATTCAGATTCAGTGAACATGGATTCATGCTAGGGGTGCTGTTAGCCTGCCGTCAATACACGGAGCCCGGAGGTGGTGGGGCATGGCGGTTGGCGTGCGCAAGCAGCAGGCGGCGCGGACCGAGGCGGAACTGAAGGCGGCGGCGGTCCGGGCCTTCGGGCGGCTCGGCTACCTGAACACGAAGATCACCGACATCACCGCCGAGGCGGGCCGCGCGGCGGGGTCCTTCTACAACCACTTCGCCAACAAGGAGACGCTGCTCGAAGCCCTGTTGGCGGACCTGCTGGCCGAGGCCGACACGACCGTGGTGACGCCCGGGCACGGCGAGGACTTCCGGGACCGTGAGGCCGTGCGCTGGCACGTGGCCGCCTACTGGGACTTCTACCGGCGCTACCGGACGACCGTGGTGGCCCTCCAGCAGGCGGCCACGGTGGACCCGTCGTTCGAGCGGCGCAGCCGCGAGCTCATGGAGCCGGACCTCCGGCACGTGGCCGGCCACCTCGCGAACCTGGACCTGCCGGGCGATCCGCTCGTCGTGGCCTCGATGTTCACCACGCTGCTGTCGACGTGCGCCGACCTCTGGCTGTCCGGGCGCGGCCCGCAGCTCGGCCGGGAGCTGTCCGACGAGGAGGCGATCGAGACGCTGACCACGTTCCTCCACGCCGGCATCGGCGGAGGGAAGCCGTGACGTCCGAGCCCTCGGCTCCGGTCGCCGACGGGGCCGCACGGGGCTGACCCGGGCCCCGGGTGTACCCGTATCGGACTGGCCCGGGCCGCCGGCGTGGGCCGGGGGCCCGCCCGCCCCCGCGGTCAGCCCACGAGCACACCCGGGTTGAGGATGCCCCGCGGATCGAGCGCCCCCTTCGCGGCCCGCAGTGCGAGGGCGAAGGGGTCGGGGCGCTGGCGGTCGTACTGCGGTCGGTGGTCCCGGCCGACGGCGTGGTGGTGGGTGACGGTGGCCCGGTGCCGGTGCAGGACGTCGCCCGCGACGGCCTTCAGGTCGTCCCAGAGGGCGACCTCGTCGCCGGCGCGGCCCGCGGCCAGGACGGTGAAGTAGGGTGCCGCGCCGTCCGGATAGACGTGCGTCAGGCGGCAGTTGACCGTCGCCGGGTGCCCGGTGGCCTTGCGCGCCGCCTCGCCGACCTCCGTGCGCACCGCGTCGATCAGGCCGGGGATCCGGTCCCAGGTGGCGGCCGTCTCGAAGGTCTCCGCGACGGCTCCCATCCGGGCCAGGCCGTCGCGGAGGTAGGGCATCCGCAGGAAGGCCGAGCGCCAGGCGCCCACCGCGGAGTCGCCGGCCGCGTCCTCCCCGCCCGCCCCGCCGGCGCCCCCGTCGTGGCGGCCGCCGTACGAGCGGGCCAGGCCGACGGCCCGTTCGAGCCGGGCGTCCACCGGTTCGTCGGCCGACTCGAACCCCAGGACCAGTACGGCGGATCCGTCCCGCGACGCCCCCGCCAGCGCCGCCTCGCCCGCGTCCAGCAGGCGGCAGTTGGCGGGGGAGAGGTCGGACTGCGCGAGGGCCCGCACGGCCCGGAGCGCGTCGTGGAAACCGGTGAAGGCGACGGCGGCCGACGCCTTGTGGCGGGGACGTTCCTGCAGCCGGACCCAGGCCTCGGTGATCACGCCGAGGGCGCCTTCGGAACCCAGGAACAGGCGGTCCGGGGAGGGGCCGGCCCCGGAGGCGGGCAGCCGCCAGGAGCTGCTCGTACCGGCCGGGGTGACGACGCGCAGCGACTGTACGAAGTCGTCGATGTGCGTGCGGCCGGTGGCGTAGTGACCGCCCGCGCGCGTGGCGAGCCAGCCCCCCAGGGTGGAGAACTCGAAACTCTGCGGGAAGTGCCGCAGGGTGAGGCCGTGCGGCCGCAGCTGGTCCTCCAGGCTCGGCCCGAGCGTGCCCGCCTGGATGCGCGCGGCCCGGCCCTCGGCGTCGACCTCCAGGACGCGGCCCATGGCGGTCAGGTCGAGGGACACCACCGCGCGGTGGGCGTCACCCCGGTACTCCACGCCGCCGGTGACCGAGGACCCCCCGCCGTACGGGACGACCGCGACCTGCCGGTCACCGGCCCAGTCCAGCAGGTCGGCCACGCCCCGCTCGTCCACCGGGCGGGCGACGAGGTCGGGTATGCGGCCGGGCCGCCCGCGCAGGGCGCGCATGACGTCGCGGTACGCCTTGCCCATGGCGTGCGCGGCGCGGTCGCCGGGATCGGCGGTGACCAGGTGGGCGAGGCTCTGCGGCGGTTCGACGGCCGGGGCGCCGATGCCCAGGTCACGGACGCGGGGCACGGGGAGCGGACGGGCGAGGGTGCCGGGCAGCAGGGCGCCCATCGCGCGGCACTCGGCGTCGTCGGGATGCGCGTCCGCCCAGCCCCAGCCCCACCACGAGCGGGTGCGGGACGGGGGCTGCGTCGTGGTTCCGGCCATGGAGCGCTCCAGGGGTCGCAGTAATTTACCTAGGGGTAAATTACCTACTGATAATATCCGCCCATGGCAACCCCTCCTTCCAAAGCCGGCACCAAGGGAGTCCCGCGGGAGCACCGCCGACAGCAGATGCTCGACGCCGCCACGGCGGAGTTCGGCACCCGCGGCTACGCGGCCGCGTCGCTCCCCGCCATCGCCGCGCGCGTCGGCGTCACCAAGACGCTGCTGCACCAGTACGTCGGCACCAAGGAGGACCTGTACCTCGCCTGCCTCATCCCCGTCGGCGACCGGCTCCTGGACACCATCCGCGCCGCGATGGGGCCGGACGGAACCACGGTGCACACCCCGCTGCGCGTGCTCCACAGCATCTTCACCGCCCTGGAGGGGCAGCGTGAGGCGTGGTTCGTGCTGTACGACACCACCCTGCCGCCCGGCGGCGAGGCCGCGCGCCGGGCCGCGGACTACTGGTCGGCCATCGACCGCCTCGCCGCCGGCGGCACCGCCGAACTGCTGCGCGCGACCGGATCCACCGACCCCCTGGACGCCGACGCGCTCACATATGTCTGGCGGGACATGGTCGCCACCCTCGTCCGCTGGTGGGTGAAGCACCCGGAGCAGACGCCGGCGGCCATGACGCAGCGCTGCGCGCGCCTGTTCGCGGCTGCCGCGGGTCTCGCCGCCGGCGGCCACTCCGCCTGACCTCGCCCCGTACGCCCCTGGTGGCAGGCGCTCGGCGTCCCGCTGCCGCGGCGCCCGGCCTCCCCGATCTGTGGCCCGGGCGGAACCGGGTCATCATGGCGGGAGACCGGCGCTGCCTCCCGGGCGGCCGCCGGACCGTGCCCGAGGGCGCGGACGAGCGGGAGGTGACCGCAGGCATGGACGAATCACGCAGGGCCTGGCTCGCGGTCGGCGTCGTCGTCGCCGTCATCCTCCTGAACCTCCTGGCCATCATCCTGATGAACACTCTCTGACGCCGTCCGCACGACGGCCCCCTCCGCGTGCGCCTTCCGCGCCGCGGAGCGCTCCGGTGTGAGGTGTGCCGCTTGCCGCGCTTCCGCCTCCGGTGGCGGTGTGACGCGATCCGTTTCCGTATGGTCGCCGACGGGGGTGCGTGCGGCCATCCGTCCGTCCCGCGGGTGCCGTGGTCGTCGTCCACGAGGTGAGGTCCCGCCCCCGTTGAGTGACGGATCGTCAAATATGGTCTGCCTCAAGCCTGTTCGGGCGTGCACTCACCGAAGTGGGGTCGCTCGGGCCCTTGCTGTGCCGCTCCGGTTCGCGAATGATGCTCCGGGCGCGCCGGTCGCCGGTCTCCGGTGACCGCGATGCGCTCGTCGTGCTCGAACTGGACCGCCCAGGAGGCCTGTTGTGTGGACGAACCGCCCTGTCCGGAGATCGTTGGCCGTCGTCGGCGCCGCCCTCGCGCTGGTCGTCGCCGTCCCGCAGGTGGCCTTCGCGGCCCCGCCCCCGGCGCTTCCCTCCCGGGCCGAGGCGATCGAGCTGACCTTCCAGCCGGCCTTCGACTACGACACCGACGGGTGCTACCCGACGCCCGCCATCGGGCCCGGGGGAGTCCTCAACCCCGGCCTCAAGCCCACCGGCGCCCTCAACGGAAACTGCAGGGACGCGTCCGACCTCGAGAACACCAACGGATACTCCCGCTGGACCTGCAACAACGGCTGGTGCGCCGTGATCTACGGGCTGTACTTCGAGAAGGACCAGGCCATTCCCGGCATCAGCCTCGGCGGCCACCGCCACGACTGGGAACACGTCGTCGTGTGGATCCAGGGCAACGAGGCGAAGTACGTCGCGACCTCCGCCCACGGCGACTTCAACCTCCACGCGCGCGACCAGATCCGCTGGGACGGAACGCACCCCAAGATCGTTTATCACAAGGACGGCGTCGGCACGCACTGCTTCCGTGCGGCGGGCGCCAACGACGAGCCGCCCGAGAACCACCGTCGGGCCTGGCAGTTCCCGGCGCTCGTCGGGTGGTCGGGCTACCCCGCGAACCTGCGGGACCAGCTGGTCCAGGCCGATTTCGGCAGCGCGCACTTCGGCCTCAAGGACGGGTCCTTCGCGTCCCACCTGGCGAAGGCCAAGCCGGCGGGCATCCCCTTCGACCCGTACGCGTAGCCGGCCGGCGGCCGGTCGCCCCGGTCTGCCACCCGGTCGCCCCGGCCTGCCACCCGGGCGGTTCCGGCCGTCCCGCATCGCGCGCGACCTGCCGCATCGCCCGTGCCGTCCCGGTGCGGGCGATGCGCGCGCATCGGGCGGGTCCGGCACTGCCGGAAGAAAACGGAACTTTACCTTCCATTCCCCTCGCCGAGAAGAAACCTTTCCTCTCCGGCCTGCTTAGTATGTGTTTCCGGCCGCGCCCCCTCCCGCGTGGCGGCGCGGCGTGACTCCTCCGCCTGCTCCGCAGTCGACGCGACATCAAGGGCGATCAGCACATGCGCGTACTCCTCGTTGAGGACGAACCGGACCTCAGGGACCTCGTGGCGGCGGGGCTGAAGTCCGCCGGATACGCGGTGGACGTCGTCGGCGACTGGCCGGATGCCGCGCTCCTGCTCGACCTCGCCGCCTACGACTGCGTCGTCCTCGACCGGATGCTCCCGTCCGGAGACTCCCTGTACGCCCTGGAGAGCCGCCGCCGCGCCGGCTGGTCCGACCCCGTGCTCTGCCTCACGGCCCTCCACGCCCTGCCCGACCGGGTCGACGGCTTCCGCTCCGGCGCCGACGACTACCTCGCCAAGCCCTTCGCCATGGAGGAACTCGTGGTGCGGGTCGGCAGCCTCGCCCGCCGGGCGGCCCACCGGCTGCCCGTACACCTGGCCCATGCGGACGTCGAGATGGACGAGGCGCGCCGCGAGGTGCGCCGGGGCGGCATCCTGCTCACCCTCACGCACAAGGAGTACGCCGTCCTGCGCCGGCTGCTCGTCCATCGCGAGACGGTGGTCACCCGCACCGCACTGGTCGAGCACTGCTGGGACGAGATGGCCGACCCCGTCTCCAACGTCGTCGACGCCGTCATGGCCGGGCTGCGCCGCAAACTCGGACCGCCCGCGCTGATCCACACCGTACGGGGCCACGGCTTCCTCCTCGGCTCCGCGGACCGGGACCACCCGTGACGCCCGCGGCCCCGGACGGGCCCGCCCGCAGCCGGCGCGCCCGCAAGGACGGCCACCGCTCGCCGGCCCGGCGCCGGCTGCGGCGGCTCCAGTTCCGGCTGACCCTGGCCTACGCCCTCGTCACCCTGGCCGGGGTGAGCGCGCTGTCCTGGATGGTGATCCGCACCGACGAACGCTCCTGGCGCGCCGCCGAGTACGACGAGATGGGCCGGCGGGCCGCGGTCAGCACCTCGCTCATCTACTACACGGACGCCGGAATCCAGCTCGACGGCCTCTACGACGACGAGGCCACCCGGGGCCGCCCCCAGGTCACGGTGCTGCGCACCGCCCCGGACGGGACGCTCCGACGGATCTTCACCTCGTCCGGTCCCGCCGTGCCCGTCGCCGAGGCCCGGCTGACCGCACTGGCCCGCTCGGCCATGGAGCGCGACGACACCGTGCGCGAGGAGGTGTCCGACGCGCGCGGCGAGCCCGCCTACCTGCTGGGCCGCCCCTTCTACCACGACGAGTCGCAGGCCGTGGAGGGCGCGGTCGTGGTCGTGGGCGACCCCGCGCACCGCGTGGCCGAACACACGCGCCTCGTCACGTCCGTCCTGACCGGGTCGGGACTGCTGACCGCTCTGGCCGCGGTGACCGGACACCTGCTCTCCGGCAGGAGCCTGCGCCCGGCCTGGCAGGCGATGGAGGCGCAGGAGCGGATGCTCGCGGACACCGCGCACGAGCTGCGGACGCCGGTGGCCGTCATGCGCAGCTCGGTGGACGTCGCGGGCCTGGACCCGCGCGGCCTGGACCCGCACCTGCCGCGCATCCGGCGCGCCACCGAGCGGCTCACCGACGTCGTCGACAACGTCCTCACCCGGGGCCGCCTCCAGGGAGCCTCCGACACCCTGCGCCCGGTGCCGCTGCGCCTGGACCAGCTGGTCGAGCAGGTCTGCGAGGAGCCGGCCGCCGGAGCGCACACCCTCACCGCTTCGCTGGAGCCCTCGGTGGTCACCGCGGACCCGGCCCTCGTGCGGATCGCCGTGCGCAACCTGCTCGACAACGCCCTGCGGCACGGCCGCACCCCGGGCGACCCCGCGGGCCGCGCCCACGTGCACGTCACCGTCCGAGGCGCCGTCGTGGCCGTCGCCGACCGGGGGCCCGGCGTGGCGGCCGCGGACCTGCCGGAGCTGACCTCGCGGTTCCGCTCGCCGGGCGGCGGTTCGGGGATCGGCCTGTCCCTGGTGGCGGAGATCGCCGCCGCCCACGGCGGCGGCCTCACCGCGGACACGCGGCCGGGCGGGGGCGCGGTGTTCCGCCTCGCCCTGGGGCCGGGGGCGGCGCGGCGTGCCCGGGGGCGGCGCGCCGGACCCCGGAAACAGCCCGCCTCATGAATTCCTCACGATCCCTCACGCAGGATGCGAACACTAGAACGCACCTCGCACTGGAGATCGTGTGCCGAAGCACTCCGCAACGCCCTTCCTGCGCCGTGGGCGCACCCTCGCCGCCGGCGCCGTCGGCGTGGCCGCCGTCCTCGGAGCGGGCCTGACGCTCTTCCAGGCGTCCGCCGGCCAGAGCGCCACCCCGCGGCTCCCCACGCCGAACGCCGCCTTCGACTACCAGATCGGCGGGGCGTACACGCCGCCCAAGGGCGTACGGGTCGTCTCCCGGGACCGCTCCGCGAAGCCCGCCCCGGGCCTGTACAACATCTGCTACGTCAACGCCTTCCAGGCTCAGCCCGACTCCCTCGGCTGGTGGCAGAAGAACCACCCCGACCTGGTGCTGCGCGACGGCGCGAAGAAGCCCGTCATCGACGAGGACTGGGGCGAGGCCCTCCTCGACACGTCCACGGCCGACAAGCGCACCCGCCTCGCGAAGGTCGTCGGCGACTGGGTCGCCGGCTGCGCCCGCAGCGGCTACCAGGCCGTCGAACCCGACAACCTCGACTCCTTCAGCCGCTCCAAGGGCCGCCTGACCAAGGCGAACAACGTCGCCTTCGCCAAGCTCCTGGCCGACCGCGCGCACACCGAGGGTCTGGCCATCGGCCAGAAGAACACCGCCGAGATGCTCCCCGACCGGACGAAGATCGGCTTCGACTTCGCGGTGGCCGAGGAGTGCGGCCAGTACGAGGAGTGCGGGGACTTCGCGCAGGCGTACGCGAACCGCGTGTACGTCATCGAGTACGAGTCCTCCGGCTACGGCCGCGCCTGCTCCGCCTGGGGCGCGAAGCTCTCCATCGTCCAGCGCGACCTGGACGTCTCCGCCGCCGGCTCGGGCGGCTACCGCTACCGGTCCTGCTGACGGGCGGACCGGCGGACCGGCGGACGGGCCCCGCCTCCCCCCTCTGCGGGCGGGCCCCGTCACCTCGTGCGGCCGGGTCAGTCGAGGACGTCCGGGATGGGCTCGGTGTTGCCGCGCTGGAGAGCGGTCCGGGAGCCGGCCGCCGGGCCGAGCGCCCAGTCGGTGAGCGCCATCGAGTCCACGTAGCGCTCCTCGTCGTTCAGCAGGACGCCGATGACGGTCTTGCCGCCGCGCGTCACCGAGAACACCAGACACTTGCCGGCGGCCGTGCCGGTGCCGGTCTTGACGCCGACCGCGCCCGGGTAGCCGTATCCGGTGGGACGCGGCTGCACCAGCAGGTTGCTGTTGCTCCACGTGGCGCTGGTGGAGGTCCCGCCGCTGCTGTACGAGGTGGTCTTCACGAGGGTCTGGAACAGGGGGTCGGCCATCGCGTGCCGGGTGAGCGCCGCGAGGTCGCGCGGCGTCGTCAGGTTGTTGCCGGTCGGCGAGATCCCGTCAAATGTGTCGTAGACGGTGTTCGTCATCCCCAGCGCCTGCGCCTTGGCGTTCATCTGCGCGATGAAGTCCGCCGTCCGGGCCGCCGTGGTCGCGCCGGCGCCGAAGGTGTCGGCCAGCGCGTACGCCGCGTCACAGCCCGAGGGCAGCATCATCGCGTACAGGAGCTGACGGACCGTGGGCGTGGCACCCGCCTTCAGGTTGGCCGAGCTGGCGCCCTCCCGGTAGACGTAGTCCAGGTACTCCTGCTCGACGGTGACCTTCCGCTCCAGGTCCAGGCCCGGCAGGGTGGTCACCACCGCGGCGGTCATGATCTTCGTCGTACTCGCCATCTGGCGTGGCGTGTCAGGGGACTTGGACGTGAGCTCGGTCCCGGACGAGCCGTCGATCAGGATCGCGCCGGCGGCGGTCAGGGGCGGCGCGGCGGCGGCCTGCGCGGGTACCGCGGCCACGAACAGGGCGCTGGTGACGATGGTGACGGCAAGAGCGCCCCGGGCGCGCCGCATCAGGCTGGTTATCAAGTCGGTCCTCGCATGGGTTGAAGAACTCCGAAGAGAAGGGGACGAATCGGCCTCCCTCCCGTTCGCGAGCCTACCCAGCCACCCGCCACCGGAGCCTCCGACCAGGGCCGCACGGCCCCGCAGGGGGTCGCCGGAGCCTGCGAACGTGGCTTGATGTGGCCGGTGTTCGAGACGTCGCGACCCCCTGGGGGCGCCGTCCGGGTCCGCAGGCCGCTCGGATCCTTCGACGGCCGGGTCGCGGGGGAGCGGCCGTTGCGGTTGGCAACGGTTCGCGGAGCGGCCTGATTTCGATGGTCGGGCCTTGTGCGGTATGGGCCACTAGGCCTCAACCAGTGGTGATCCGGGCTCCCTTCGATGTCAGCCGTTCGCGCTAGTGTGCGGGCGTGAGCATTCATATCGTTGTAGGTTTCGGGCCCGCGGGGGCCGCCACTGCCCGGCTGCTCGCCGAGCAGGGTCACGTCGTACGGGTCGTCACCACCTCCGGCCGGAGTCCGGAACCGGGGATCGAGCACGTCGCGCTGGACGCGACCGACAGCGCGCGGCTGACCGAGGCCGCGCGCGGGGCCGTGGCGATCCACAGCTGCGCGGCGCCGCCCTACCAGCGCTGGGCCGTGGGCTGGCCCCCGCTGGCCTCATCGCTCTGTGCGGCGGCCGAGGCGACCGGGGCCGTACTGGTCCTGCTCGGGAACCTCTACGGCTACGGACCGGTGGACGGGCCCCTGACCGAGGACCTGCCGCTCGCGGCGACCGGCCCCAAGGGGAAGGTGCGGGCCGCGGTGTGGGAGCAGGCGCGGACGCAGCACGAGCAGGGCAGGATCAGGGCCGTCGAGGTACGGGCCTCGGACTTCTTCGGCCCCGGCGTGACCGACGGCGGCCACCTGGCCGGTCGGGTGCTGCCCCGCCTCCTGCGCGGAAAGCCGGTCTCCACCCTGGGCGACCCGGACGCACCGCACAGCTGGACCTACCTCCCCGACGTGGCCGCTGCCCTGGCCGGGGTCGCGGGCGACGAGCGGGCCTGGGGGCGGCCCTGGCACGTGCCGACGGCCCCCGCGCAGTCGGTACGGAGCATGGTCGACCGGCTCGCCGGCGTGGCGGGAACGGGGCCGGTCGCCGTGCGCCGGCTCCCGTCCGCCCTCGTGGCCGCGGCAGCGCTCGTCTCGCCGCTGATCCGCGAACTGAAGGAGGTCCGCTACCAGTTCGACCGGCCCTTCGTCGTGGATTCGAGCGCGTACGAGGGTGCCTTCGCGGTGCGGCCCACTCCCGTCGACGAGCAGGTCGAGGCGACGGTGGACTGGTGGCGCGAGCGGCAGGCCGGCGGATGACCCCGCTCACGGGGAGCGGTCCCGCCGCGGACCGGGAGGGAGCGCGGCGGAACGACATCGCCGTCGTGGGAATGGCGTGCCGGTTCCCGGGGGCGCGGGACGTGAACGAGTTCTGGCGGCTGCTCACGGCCCCGCGGGCCCAGTTCTCCCGCATCCCGGACACGCGGTGGCGCACCGGCACGTTCCTCGGCGACAGCCTCCGGGACACCGCGTCCGCCTACACGGACACCATGGCGCTGCTGCCCGAGGTCGACCTGTTCGACGCGGCGCACTACGGCATCCCGCCCCGCCGGGCCAGGGCCATGGATCCACAGCACCGGCTGCTGATCGACCTGGCGCGCGAGGCGATCCAGGACACCGGGTGGGAGACCGAGGGCTTCGACCGCGAGGAGACCTCGGTCATCACCGCGCTCACCGAGAGCGGCTACCGCGAGCTCAGCACCCTGCCGATCCGCGTGCGCCAACTGGCCGGCGGCGAGTTCGGCGCGCGGGTGGCCGACCCCCTGCTGTCGGACGCGGTCCGCGCCGTCGACGGACTGCACGGCACGTCCGTGGCCGGACTCCTGCTCAACATGGGACCCAACACCATCAGTTCGGTCTTCGACCTGCACGGTGAGAGCTACGCCCTGGACTCCGCGTGCTCCGGCGGCCTGATGGCGGTGGCCAACGCCGTGCACGCGCTGCGCGCGGGCCGCTCGCGCATCGCGCTCGCCGGCGGCGCCCAACTCGTACTCACTCCCGATCTGTTGATCGGACTGTGCCGGATCGGCGCCGTCTCGCGCAGCGGCAGCTGCCTGCCGTTCGGCGCGCAGGCCGACGGGTTCGTCCTCGGCGAGGGCGCCGGAGTGCTGGTCCTGCGCCCCCTGGCCGACGCCCGGGCGGCCGGCGACCGGGTCTATGCGGTGATCCGGGGCGTGGGAACGGCCAACGACGGGACCGTCCAGGGCGGAATGCACCCCCGGCCGGCCGGACAGCTCCGCGCCCTGCGCCGCGCCTACCGGGATGCGGACCTGGCTCCGGGTGCGGTGGGCTACCTGGAGGCCCACGGCACCGGGACATCGGTCGGCGACCCCGTGGAGCTCGCGGTCCTGCGCGAACTGCGCGGGGACCATGCCGCACCGGCCCACCTCGGCGCGGTCAAGGCGGTGGTCGGGCACTCGCTCAACGCCGCCGGAATGGCCGGGCTCATCAAGTCCGTCCTGGCCGTGCAGCGCGGGGTGATACCCCCGCAGCCCGAGTACGACCCGGCCGACCGGTCCGGGCTGGACGCCGCGCGGCTGACCGTCCCCACGACGCCGACCCCGTGGCCGCCGGACGGCCTGCCGCGCCGGGCGGGAGTGAGCTCCTTCGGCTTCGGCGGTACCGGTGTCCACCTGGTGGTGGAGGAAGCCGCCGCTGCGGGGCGCCGGGCCCCGGAGCGTCCGGCGGATCCCGCCGGGCCGCAGCTGCTGGTCCTCAGCGCCCGGGACCGCAACGGGCTGGCCCGGTACGCGCGGGACCTGGCGCGGGCCATCGCCGACGACGGGCTGTCTCCGGCCGGAGTGGCGGACACCCTGGCCCGGCGGGCGCCCTTCGCGGAGCGCCTCGCCCTCGTCGCGCAGGACGCCGACGCCGCCGTGGCCGGGCTCTCCGCGGCGGCGAAGGCCCTGACGGCGGGCCGCACCGGCGAACTCGGGCCGGGGCTGGCGGTCGGCACGGTACGCCCGGACGCACCGGCGCAGGCCGCCGCACCGGAAGCCCTCGCGCCGGAGGCCGCCGCCGCGGAGGCCCTGGCAGCGGGGGCCGTCGCACCGGCGCCGGGGGCGCCGCAGCAGGAGGAACGTTTCGCCGACCCGACCCGGCTCGCGGTGCGCGCCGTCACCGGCGCGGGCCTGCGCCCGGACACGGAGCGCCGGCCCCCGTACACCCTGCCGCCGAGTCCCCTCGCCCCGCGCCGCCACTGGGTGGTGGACGAGACGGCGCGCGAGACGGCGGAGGCCGGCGGGGGCGCCCCGGTGGACCGGCCCGAGCGGATGGAGGCGCACGGCCCCGCCGAGGCGCGGCCCGCAGGGGCGCCCGCCGCGCCGGCCACCGTCGCGGCCGCCGAACCCGTCGCGTCCGTCGAACCGGCGGTGTCCGCCGAACCCGTAGCGTCCGTCGAACCGGCGGCGTCCGTCGAACCCGTCGCGGCCGCCGTACCCGCCGCGTCCGTCGTGCTCGAAGAAGTCTCCCGGACCGGGGTCTTCCCGCTCTCCGACCTGAGCGAGCGCATGACGCTCGTGACCGATCTCGGCTTCGACTCCCTGATGCTGCTGGAGCTGGAAGCCGGCATCGGCAAGCGGATACCGGACTTCCGGACCGACGAGCTGTTCTCGCCCGGGCTCACCGTCGGCCGGCTGATCACACTGGCCGACCCGGACCACATCGGACCGGTGGCTCCCGCCGGACCGCGCCCCGCCGACGTCCTGCCACCGTGGGGCGACGAGACGGCGACCGTCGACGCCTTCCCCGAAGTGGCCCGCTTCGAGGAGCGGCTGGGTGCGATCTCCGGCAGCGGGGAGGAGTTCCCGTACTTCCGCGTCCACGAGGGGACCATCCGCGACACGACGGTGATCGGCGGACGCCCCTACCTGTCCTTCGGGAGCTACAACTACCTCGGGCTCTCCGGCCATCCGGCGGTCACCGAGGCCGTGCACCGGGCCGTGGACCGGTACGGTTCCTCGGTCTCCGCGAGCCGGGTGCTCTCCGGCGAACGCGACCTGACGGTACGGCTGGAACGGGCCCTGGCCGAATTCCTCGGCGTCGGGGACTGCCTGACGCTGGTGAGCGGCCATGCCACCAACGTCACCGCGATCGGCCACCTGGTCGGCCCGGGGGACCTCGTGCTGCACGACGCGCTCGCCCACGACAGCATCCTGCAGGGCTGCGCCCTGTCCGGGGCGGCACGGCGTCCGTTCGGCCACAACGACACCGAACGGCTCGAACACCTGCTGCGGATCAACCGGACCCGGTTCCGCCGGGTGCTGATCGCCGTGGAGGGCGCGTACAGCATGGACGGGGACCTCGTCGACCTGCCCGCCGTGATCGACATCAAGAAGCGCCACGGCGCCCTGCTGATGGTGGACGAGGCGCACAGCATCGGCACCGTCGGGGAACGCGGCCGGGGCGTAGGAGAGTTCTTCGGCGTGGACCGGTCCGACGTGGACCTGTGGATGGGAACGCTCTCCAAGTCCTTCGCCAGCTGCGGCGGTTACCTCGGCGGCTCGGCGCGCATGGTGCGCTGGCTGCGGCACACCCTCCCGGGGTTCGTCTACAGCGTCGGCCTCACCCCGGCCAACGCCGCGGCGGCGCTCGCCGCCACCGAGCTGATCGCCGGGGAACCGCACCGGGTCCGGGCGCTGCGGCGCAACTCCGCGCTGTTCCTCGGCCTGGCCACCGCGGCGGGACTGTCGACGGGCTCCAGCGCGGACACGCCCATCGTGCCGTGCATCCTCGGCGACTCGGCGCGGACCCTGCGGGTCGCGGGCCGGCTCTTCGACCGGGGTGTGATCGCCGATCCCATCTTCCACCCCGCCGTGGAGGAGGGGCAGTCGAGGCTCCGCTTCTTCGTGACGAGCGAGCACGCCGAGGCCGACATCCGCCGGGCCGTGTCGATCCTGGCCGAGGAGGTGGCGGCCACCGGGTAACGGTCGGGTCATCTCAGATCAGGGTGCGTTCGATCCGGCTGAGCATGGCCGTCTTCCCCGGATCGCCGGCCCCGCCCGCCTCGGACGCCGCCGGGGGCTCGGCATGCCGCTCGGCGTTGCCCATCCGCTGGGAGAGGAGGTAGGCGATGATCTCGGCCTCCTGCTCCTGGACGTCGTCGTACGTCGCGCGCAGCAGCATGTCGCGCACGAGCTCGGGGTCGAGGTTGGGGAAGAGGAGGCGGGAAGCGGCTTCGTCGAGCCCGCCCGCGCCCCGGTGGCAGCAGATGATGTGCCCGAGCTCGTGCAAGATGATGTGCTCCTGATGCGCGCCGGTCGTGTTGGCGTCGTAGAAGATGAGGTCCTCGTCGCGTGCGGCGACCCACATGCCGCACGGATGCGACGAGGGCATCTGCATCGGGACCAGCGTGATCGGACGGTCGCGCACCTCGCCGAGGTGGCGGCACAGTTCGGCCACGTCGGCCACCTCGGGGAGTCCGAGGTCGGCGAGCCGTCGGGCGCCGGCCTTCCGGAGCTTCTTGAGCTGGCTGCGGCGGTCCTGCCCTGCCGACCGCTCCTTCCAGGCGCCCCTCACGAGGAGGCCGAGGAGTCGGTGACGGGGGGAAGGCCCTGCATCTGCCGGTACTGGTCCATGATGGCCGTGATGGCCTGGAGGTTCTCCTTCTTCATCCCCGCTGCCCGCATCGCCACGGCCCGGACGCCGGACTGGCGCAGCGCCTCGATGGCGGCGAGCTCGCTGAGCACCGACTCGGCGACCTTGTCGTCGAAGAAGTACGCGACCGAAACGCCGAAGAAGCGTGCCAGGGCGGCCAGGAGGTCGGGAGAGGGATTGGCCCGCTTCCCCGTCCTCAACTGCGACAGATACACGCCCCCGACCTTGAGTTCGGGGTTGGCCCGCTTCAGTTCCTCCGCCACCTCGGCATTGGTCCAGTGCTTGCCCTTGGGGCGAACCGTCTTGAACAGGTCGTCGAGGCGCACTGCGAGCAGGGGCCGGTCGTCACTCTCGGTCTCGGTCATGGTGAATCTTCCTCCCGTCACCTCCTCGGCATAGCCCTTGGCTATGCGCCAGTTTCACAGATTAGCGGTCAGTTGACAATTGACCGTGACTCCGTCAACGTTGGGTCTCGCCGATAGCTGCCAGCTAACTTGACTCACGGGGGTTGCCAAGTTGGCGGGCGGTGAAAAACGGACTGGCCCGGCCCTCGGGGGATGGGCCGGACCAGTCCGGGCGGGAGACCCTCGTTCCGCCCCGCGCAAGCGGGGGGAACGGGGAACCCGCCCGGTTTGACGGGGGATGCAAACCGGGCGGGAGCTCTCAACTCGCGCTGTGGAGCTTACTGTAGGCAGCCGCCACTTGGGTGAGCCAGGCGACTTCTGCGGTGAAATTGTCCGTATCGCGGTCGTTGAAGTCGCCGGCGTCCTTGCTGTCGTGCGGGACGGTGCCGGTCCGCTTCGCGATCAGGGCCCGCTTGATCTGGGCCGCTTCCGTGAACGCCTGCCGCGCCTCCTCGCTCGGCTCCCTGCCGGGCGCACCGGTCGCGCCCATCTGGCCGGTTCCACCACCCTCGGCCGTGCGGTCGATGTACGGGCGCAGGTCCCGCCAGCCGTCCCGTATCTCGACGATCCGCCGGTGGAGCCGGTAGTCCAGGTCCGACACCGAGGCGCCCGGCGGCTCCAGGGCGATGTCCGGAGAGGACTCGTACAGGTCCCGCCACAGCGGGTAGAGCGCCCGGTACGAGCGGTACGTGCGGGCCCAGCCCAGGAGCCGGCCGGCCGCCGGGGCCCACGACGGCATGGTCAGGCTGAGCGAGAGCAGGACGATCCCCGACGCGCTGAAGACGGAGGCGGCGACCTTCCAGGCGCCGATGTCGACACCGGCCGCCGCCGTGAGGATGTTGACCGTCCTGGCCGTGCAGTAGAGGAAGAGGATCACCGCGGCGACGGAGAGCATCCGCAGCGCCTGGCGCAGCGAGGCGTTGTCGGTCATCCGGGCGTACGGGCCGCACTGGCGGAAGATGGTGACGCAGGGAACCGCCTGGGACACGATGAAGACCAGGAGGTAGGTGAGGGTCAGCGGCCGGCTCGTGCCGTCGAACTCCGAGGCGGGCAGGCCGGGGCCGTCGGCGAGGAAGAACAGCGCCGTCAGGAGCACGTCGAGGGTGATGCCGGTGACCACCCAGTAGCGCGTCCTGCGCACGGCCACCTCGTCCGCGGCGGCCCAGCGCAGCAGGATGACCTGCGCGCTGACGCAGAACGCGACCGCCGCCAGGTGCATGACGAGGATGGCGAGGTTCCCGACACCCAGGAAGCTCTCGCCGCCCATCGCGACGGCGCCCATCGTGAAGGTGAGGCACTGCAGCAGCAGCGTGGCGATCAGCGCGCGGTAGGCACTGTCCCGCCAGCCGCGCCGTGCCTGGGAGAGGCGGTAGGCGAGCGCGACGTACGACGAGAGCGCCGCTATGACGAAGCAGAGGGTTCTGGTGGTGTTCACGTCCTGGATTTCTGCACGTGCCGCGATGCGGCGGACGGTCCGGGGTCAGTCGGTGGAGTCGCCCGGGGGGACCTCGAGTCCGATGCTCTCGGCGGCGACGGCGATCGCGTAGTCGAAGAACGCGGCCTCGTCCCTGACGCTGTCGTGGGTACGGCTGAAGACCTGGAACACCAGGAGGCCGATCAGGTTGCTCCACAGGACGATGCCGCGCTCGATGATGTCCGAGAAGGGGGCCCCGGGCGTGCCGCCGAAGAGCTCCACGGCCGCCGGCAGGAGCAGCGGGGGACCGGGCACCGCCCGCCGGGGCGGGGTGAGTTCACCGCCCTCCAGGGCCGCGCGCACGATGCCGCCGAGCACCGCGGGCGTGCGGGAGGCGGGCGGGACCGTGTCGTGAGGGGCGTGGTAGCCCGGCACGGGCGAGCCGTAGATCAGGGTGAACTCGGCGGGGTGCTCGAAGGACCACGTCCGCAGGGCGCGGGTGACCGCGAGGAGGCGGGCGCCCGCCGACGCACCCGCGTCCACGGCGGCCGCGTCGGCGCGCTCCATGGCCGAGCCGGACGCGTTGTAGGCGTCGATGACCAGAGCCGTCAACAGGTCGTCCCGGTGCGGGAACAGGGCTTCGACGTCTGCGGCGGCAAGACCGCTGTCACGCGCCACGGCGTCCAGGGACAGGCCTCCGGCGCCCCGTTTCACCAGGTGGTGACGTGCGGTGTCCTTGATCACCGCAGGTGTCGTCGGCGTGGGGTCGGCGGTCGAACTCGATGCGGAAACGTCCATGCCGGAACCGTACCCGGCGAGGGCAACAGCCGTACGGGCAGCCGTTCGTGGACCCCCGGAGGACCGGCGCGATCCGGCCAGTGCGAGGGCCGAAGTGCCCGGTGGACGCCCGGGCGTGCGTCGCGCTGCGGATCCCCGGAGCGGCCCCGACGGCCCGTACGCACGACGTTCGCCGTGTGCGGTCCGACGGTGGCCCGGCCGCACTCCACGGTGCGCGACCGGCGGACGGGGGACCCGCGTTTCGGCCAGAGTCCGGTAGCGGCCGCACCGCACGGCGTCCGCCACCTCACCGTACGGCGTCCGCCACCTCACCGCACGGCGTCCGCCACCTCACCGTACGGCGTCCGCCACCTCGAACTCCCCTCGGCGGGACACCTCCCCGGCATCGGGCACCCCGGGGGGCCCGCCCACAGGCCCCCCGGGGCGCACGCCGATCCCCGCCCCGGCCGGCGGCGCCGCACCACCTCCGGGAGCCCGGCGGCGGACCTACCCCGCATCCGCCGGCCTGCGTAGACTCCGGCCGCATGGACGCAGGGGCGGGCACATCCACGCTGGTCGGACGGGATGCCGAGCTGGGGATGCTGCTCGGCGCCCTCGGTCGCCGGCCGGCCGTCGTGCTCGTCGAGGGCGAGGCCGGGATCGGCAAGACCCGCCTCGTCCGGGAAGCGCTGGCGCGCCTGTCCGGTGACGGGCCGCGCGTCCTCGCCGGAGCCTGCCCGCCGCTGCGCGAACCCTTCCCGTACGGTCCGCTGTTCGACGTCCTCAGGACCCTCGCCGACGACGTGCCCACCGGGCTCAGCCCGGTCTGCGGCGCCCTGCGCCCCTACCTCCCCGAGCTCCTGCACGGGCTGCCGCCCTCCTGCGAGCCGCTCCACGACCACGCCGCCGCCACCCACCGGCTGTTCCGGGCCGTCGGCGCGCTCCTCGCCGCGGTGTGTCCCGCCGTCCTGGTCGTCGAGGACCTCCACTGGGCCGACGACGGCACCCGGGACCTCATCCGGTTCCTGATCGAGGACCCGCCCGCCGGACTGGCCGTCGTCCTCACCTACCGGCGCGAGGACCTGTCCGCCCCCGGGCTCCCGCTCGGCCGCGCCTACCGGCCCCCGCCCGGCAGCGCCTCCCTGATGATGCGGCTGGGGGCGCTCGACGCGGACGAGGTGCGCACCCTGGCCGCCGCCCTCACCGGCGAGCCCGTGTCCGCCGGGCTCGCCGCCCACCTGCACGCGCGGACCGCCGGAATCCCCTTCGTGCTGGAGGAGTTCGTCCGCGGGCCCGGCGCGCCGGCCGCCGTGCCCGCGCTGCTCCAGGAGGCCATGGCCGACCGCACCGCCGCCCTCGGCCCCGGTGCGCTGGCCGTCGTACGGGCCGCCGCGGTGCTGCGCGACCCCGCGGGCGAGGAGCTGATCGCGGCCGTCGCCGGAATCGGCGAGGAGGCCGCCGCCGACGCCCTGGCCGAGGCGCTGCGGGCCGGGGTCCTGCACGACTGGGGGCGGGACCGCTACGGATTCCGCCACGGACTCGCCCAGCAGGCGGTGTACGCCATGCTGCTGGGGCCGGAACGCAGGCGCCTGCACGTGCGCGCCGTCGACGTGTTCGCCGCCGCGCCGGTGCCGCCCCTGGTCCGGCTCGCTTACCACGCCCGGCAGGCCGGTGCGCCGGAGCGCTGGCGGAAGTACGCCGAGGAGGCCGCCGAGCACGCGCGGGAGATCGGCGACACGGCCCTGGCCGTGGAACTCCTGGAAGGGCTCCTCGACGACCCGGGCCTGCCCGCCGAGGACTGCGCCCGGCTCGCACTGCGGCTCAGCCGGGCCGCCGTCATCGGCCTCTCCCACCGGCGCACCGCCCGCCTCCTGCGCCGGGTCGTGGACGAGGGCGGACTCCCCGACGCCGTCCGCGGGGACATCCGGCTCAACCTCGGGCTGCTGCTGAACAACCAGGGAGGCGACCACCGGCAGGGCCGCACCGACACCGCCCGCGCCGTCGCCGAACTGCGCGAACGGCCCGCCAGGGCCGCGCGCGGCATGGCCGGGCTCGCCATGCCCACCTGGGGCGACGAGTCGTACGCCGTGTACCAGGACTGGATGGACCGCGCCGAGGCGCTGGCCGCCGTGCACGGAGACGAGGCCCTGCGCCTCGCCGTACGGGGCAACCACCTGGTGCTGCGCATGAGCGGCGGCGATCCCGCCGTCAGCCGCGAGGCCGAGGGACTGCTCGGCGCGGGCGCCGCCGACCGCGCGGGGCGCCTCGAACTGGCCCGGATGTGCGGCAACCTCGCCGACAGCGCCGCCTGGCTCGGCAAGGACGACGTCGCCGAGCGGTTCCACGGCGAGGGCGGCCGGATCGCCGCCGCCTGCGGCGCACCGTTCCTCCGGGGCATCATCGACGCCACCGTGCTGCGGCTGGAGTGGAGCCAGGGCCGCTGGGAGGGCCTCGCGGAGCGGGCCCAGCACGTACGGGACGCCGCCCAGGGCGCCTCCGGAATCGAGTCGGAGGCCCGGCTCGTACTCGGGCTGCTGAGCGCCGTCCACGCCGAATGGGACGAGGCCCGCGCGCACCTGGACGCCGCCGGCCTGGCCGACCCCGCCAACGCGGCCACCCCCGTACTGGCGACGGCCGCCGCCGCGACGGTACGCATCCACCTGGCCCGCGGCGACGCGGCCGCGGCCTGCGCGGAGGCCGACCGGAGCCTGGCCCGGATCCGGCGCACCGGCCTCTGGGGCTGGGCCGCCGACCTCGCCCCGGCCGCCATCGGCGCGTACGTACGGGCCGACCGCATCCGGGACGCCCGCGGCCTCGCGGACGCCTTCGCCGAGGCGGTCGCCGGACGGGACCTGCCGCTGGCCGCGGCGGCGCTGCCGCTGTGCCGGGGCCAGCTGGCGCGCGCGGCGGGACGCCCCGAGGAGGCGGCGTCCTGCTACCGGAGCGCGGCCGCCTCCCTCACGGCGCTGCGCCGGCCCTACACGGCGGCCCGGGCCACCGCAGCCGCCCTCGCCTGCGTACCGGGGGAGGGCGGGGAACTCGTCGCGCTGGCAGCGGAGTTCGAGGAACTCGGAGCCATTCGCGACGCCGCCCGCTGCCGCCGGTCCCTGCGGGGGAGCGGGCTGGCACCCGGCCCGGCGCGCGGCCCCCGCGGCTACGGCGGCTCGCTCTCGCCGCGCGAGGCGGACGTGGCCGGCCTCGTCGCGGCGGGCCGCACCAACCGGGAGATCGCCGAGCTGCTGTTCCTGTCGCCGCGCACGGTCGAACAGCACGTCGCGAAGGTGCTGCGGAAGCTGAACGTGGCCTCGCGCACGGAGGTACGCACGCCCCTGCGCGCCCTCGACGCCGGGCCCGGTCCCGAATAGGTAGCGCTACGGATGCGGCTACGGATTGTCCCGTACCGCCCCCGCTCCCAGGGTGGTGCCTGCGCCCCGGCCCCCACGCCGGGCGTACAGGAACCCGATCAGTAGGAGCACTTCCATGCGTGCACAGCGTGCGGCAAGAAGCACCCGGCTCGGCGCCATATGTCTCGGCGCCGCCGCCGCGACCGTTCTCGGCCTGTTCGCGGGCTCGGCCCCGGCCCACGCCGGCCCCGCCGAAGGGCGCGTGCTGGGCGAGGGAGCGGTCGACGCCGTCTCCGGCCAGTACCTCGTAGCCCTGGCCGGCACCCCCTCCCCGCTCGCCGCCGCCACGGCCGAGACCGCGGGAGACGCGAAGACCCTGACGGACCGCCACGGAGGGGCGGTCCGTCAGGTGTACACCGCCGCGTTCCGGGGCTTCGCCGTCAAGGCCACCCCCGAGCAGGCCCGCCGGCTCGCCGCCGCACCCGGAGTGCGCTATGTCCAGGCGAACACCGTCTTCCGCGCCACCGGGACCCAGCCCAACCCGCCGTCCTGGGGCATCGACCGCGTCGACGGCGCCAAGGACAGCTCGTACACCTACCCGAACGACGGCAGCGGCGTCACGGCCTACATCGCCGACACCGGGCTGTACACGCAGCACTCCAACTTCGAGGGCCGGGCCGCCTCCGGCTACGACTTCATCGACAACGACGCGAACTCCGCCGACTGCCACGGCCACGGCACGCACGTGGCCGGCACCGTCGGCAGCAAGGACTACGGCGTCGCGAAGAACGTCAAGCTCGTCGGCGTCCGCGTCCTCGACTGCCAGGGCTCCGGAACGACCGAGCAGATCGCGGCCGGCATGGACTGGATCGCGAGGAACGCGAAGAAGCCCGCCATCGTGAACATGTCGCTGGGCGGCAGCGCCGACCGCGCCCTCGACGACGCCGTGGCCGGTGTCATCAGCGCCGGGATCCCGGTCGCGGTGGCGGCCGGCAACGACAGCAAGGACGCCTGCAACACCAGCCCGGCCCGGCTGCCCGCGGCGATCACCCTCGGCTCCACCGACAGCAACGACGCCCGCTCCAGCTTCTCCAACTACGGTTCCTGCCTGGACCTGTTCGCCCCCGGCGGCTCCATCGTCTCCACCAAGATGAACGGGGGCACGCAGACGATGAGCGGGACCTCGATGGCGACCCCGCACACGGCCGGAGCGGCCGCGCTGTACCTGTCCGCCCACCCGAACGCCACCCCGGCGCAGGTCCGGGACGCGCTCGTGGACAACGCCCAGTCGGGCGTGGTGACCGGAGCAGGCTCGGGCTCCCCGAACAAGTTCCTGAACGTCACGAAGCTGGGCGGGCCCGCCCAGCCCGGCGAGCCGGTCGCCGACTTCACCGCCCAGTGCTCGACGACCGCTGCGACCTGCTCCTTCGACGCCTCCGCCTCGAAGGACCCCGACGGCACGATCGCCTCGTACGCCTGGCAGTTCGGCGACGGCGCGAACGGCGAGGGCGTCAAGCCGTCGCACGAGTACGCCAAGGCCGGCACCTACGCCGTGAAGCTGACGGTCACCGACGACGCCGGTCGCACCGGCACCGTCACCAAGCAGGTCACCGCCGGCAGCGTGCAGCCCCCGACGGGCACCCCGCCGACCGCCTCCTTCTCGGTGTCGTGCTGGTACCAGGACTGCTCCTTCGACGCCTCCGCCTCCAAGGACAGTGACGGCACGATCGCCTCGTACGGCTGGAAGTTCGGCGACAACACCTCCGCCACCGGCCGCACCACCACCCACCGCTACCCGGCCGGGCAGCGCAGCTACACCGTCGAACTCACCGTCACCGACAACTCCGGCCTGACCTCCACCGCCGGCCGCCGGATCGACTGCTACGGCTTCGGCACCGGCCAGTCCCTCTGCTTCGCCTCCTGACCCACACCCCCCGACGTGCGGGCCGGCCCCGGTGCGACAGCACCGGCCCGGCCCGCACCGGCGTACTCCCGTACCCGTCGCCCGAGCCCGCGGTACTGCCGTCGAGGCCCCGTCCGACGTCGAAAGCGACCGCCGTGAACCATCTGCCCGCCGACCCGACGGTGCTGCACCCGATCCCCGGCCAGCCGCGCGTGGTGCTGCTGAAGCCGCTGGTGACCTCGCCGCTGATCGAGGCCGGGGAGTACTCCTACTACGACGACCCGGACGACGCGACCGCGTTCGAGACCCGCAACGTGCTCTACCACTACGGACCGGAGCGGCTCGTCATCGGGAAGTTCTGCGCCCTGGGCACCGGCGTGCGGTTCATCATGAACGGCGCCAACCACCGCATGGACGGCCCCTCCACCTTCCCGTTCCCGATCATGGGCGGCTCCTGGTCCGAGCACGCCGACCTGATCACCGGGCTGCCGGCACGGGGTGACACCGTCGTCGGCAACGACGTCTGGTTCGGAAACGGGGCCACGGTCATGCCCGGCGTGCGCATCGGGCACGGCGCCGTCGTCGCCTCGGGCGCGGTGGTGGTCGACGACGTCCCCGACTACGGCATCGTCGGCGGCAACCCGGCCCGGCTGATCCGCACCCGCTACAGCGACGCGGACGTCGCCCGCCTGCTGGCCGTCGCCTGGTGGGACTGGCCGGCGGAACACCTCACCGCCCACCTGCGGACCGTCATGTCCGGCACCGTCGACGCGCTGGAGGCCGCCGCGCCCGCGGCCTGAACCGCGGACGCGCACCCCGGCCCGAATCCCGTACGCGCACCCCGGCCCGCGCACCCCCGGCCCGCGCCGCGGCTCACCCGGGCGGGTCGGCCAGGACGCCGGCGAGCTGGGTGCGGGAGCGGATCCGGAGCTTGCGGTAGATCCGGCTGAGCATCCCCTCGACCGTCTTCACGGAGAGGTACATCTGCTGCGCCGCGTGCTGGTTGCTGGCGCCGCCGCGGACCAGCTCCGCCAGCCGAAGTTCGGACTCGGTCAACTCCGCCCGCCCGGCCGGACGGTCCCCGGCCCTGCCGTTCCCGCCCAGGCGGTCCAGGTGCTCCCGCGCCGTGGCCAGCAGCGGCGCCGCCCCGGCCCCGGCGAGGAGGGCGGCCGCCTCCTCGAACGCGCCGCGGGCCGCCGCCTGGCGCCGCCGGGCGCGCTCGACCCGTCCCCGCGCCAGGTGCGTCCGCGCCTCCTCCACGGGCAGCCCGCTGCGGCGGAACACGCCGTCGGCCCGCCGCAGGAGGACGACGGCCCGGTCGGTGTCACCGGCGCGTGCCAGCAGGAACGCCCGGGCCCGCGTCCACGCGGCCCCGGTGGCGGTGTCCTCCCGTACCGCGTCCTCGTGCCGCAGCAGCAGGTCGTGCGCCGGCCCGGTCTCGCCCGCGGCGGCGAACGCCTCGACGGCGTCCGGCTGCCAGCGGAACACCGAGGGGTCGGCGGGCCGGCGGCCCTCCTCGGCCCGGACCAGCTGGGCGAAGGCGGCGACGGCCCCGTCCACGTCCCCGGTCTGCAGCCGGACCGCGCCCGCGACCCAGAGGTTGCGTTCCAGGTGCAGTACGTCGCCCTCCTCCCGAGCGGCCCGCTCCCCGCAGGCCGCGTACCGCAGTGCGGCGGCGAAGGAACCGCCCGCGCCCTGCGCGAGGGCGGCGGTGTAGCAGGCCGGACCGAGGGACAGACCGGCGGCCAGCGAGGCCTCCAGGGCCCGGTCCGCCCAGGCGAGGGCCGGGCCGCACGCGCCGCTGCGGGCCTCCACCTCGGCCAGGCTGCGCCAGATGTCGACGAGGTCCTCGCTCTGACCGTGCAGTTCCGCCAGCGACAGCAGCGCGGTCAGCCGGTTCCTGGCCTCCTCCAGCCGGTCGTCGAAGACGGCGTGCCGCGCCGCGAGGTACTGGGGGCTGTTGCCGATCCCGTCCGCGTGGGCGGGCACGTTCAGCGCCAGCGCACGGCCGAGGGTACGGGCGCAGTCCTCGCTGCGCAGGACCCGCTCCATCCGGGCCCGCATGGTCAGGGCCGCCGCCTCCAGCCGCGGCTGCCCCGCGGCCCGGGCCAGTCCCGCCGCCGCCGTGGCCGCCCGCAGCGCCGCGTCCGGGTCGCTGCGCGACACGTTGGCGGCGATGGCGGCGCGCAGCTCCACGGCGGCCAGCAGGCACGGGTCGCCGGAGGCGATCTGCCGGCACCGTTCGAGCGTCCCCTCGACCCCGGCCAGGGCCTGACTGTGCGAGTCGACGACCGCCAGGAGCACCGTGACGTGCTCGGCCGGCGTGGGCCGCGACGCGGCGACGGCGTCCGCCGCCTGCCGGGCCAGGTCGCTGTCCCCGGCCGCGGCGGCTTCCCCCGCCGCGGCGAGGTAGCGCTCCAGGCGCAGCCGGTCCCGGGACAGCGGCGTCAACTCGGCCGCCAGCAGGAACAGTTCGGCGGCAAGCTTCCGCTCACCGCCCTCCCGGGCCTGCCCGGCGGCCACGGCCGTGTCCTCGGCGAGGCACTGGTCGGTGGCGTCCCGCCGGCCCAGCGCCCGGTGCCGGACCACCTGCACCGGGTCCGCCACCGCCCCGGCCAGCGCGCCGTGCGCGGCGATCCGCTCCGCCTTCCCCGCCAGGCTCACCGCGGCGTCGGCGAGGACCCGCGCGGTGAACCGGACCGCCCCCGGCGGGCCGTCGTCGAGGACGCCCGCCGCCCGGGCCAGCCGCAGCTCGTCCTCTGCACCGCCGCACCCGGCCCGCTCCAGCAGGGCCACGGTGGGCTGCCGGGCGAGTGCCGCGACCAGCAGCGTCGCCCGCACCGGCGCGGGAAGCTCCCCCAGCCACGCCTCCGCGGCCCGAACCGCCGCGGGCGGTACGACGAGTGCGTGCCGGCCGCCGGGACCCTGCCGGGCCAGCGCGGCGCACGCGGTCTCGGTGAGCAGCCGGTGGCCCCCGCAGCTCTGGTGCACGGGAGTCGCCCACCGGTGGGGCAGGCCGTGCCGGACCACGACCGCCGCCGTGCGCGCCACGTCCAGGGCGGGGACCGGGACGTGCACGGGATGCCCGCCCAGCAGGCGCGCCGCCGCACCACGGCCGTCCCGGGCCCGTTCGCCCACCACGACGGCCAGCCGGGGCGCCGCCACCGAGCGTGCCGCGTAGCCCAGGACGTCCGCACTGGCCGCGTCCAGCCACTGCACCCCGTCGACGGCCAGGACGAAGCCGGGGGAGGACCCCAGCAGGCCCGCCACCGCGAGCCGGACCGCCGCGACCTCCTCCGGTCCCGGCGGGCCGTCGGCGGACCGGCGCAGGAGCCGCTCCACCACCGTCCGCCAGCCGTACGGGAGTCCGGCGACGGCCGCGGGGGGAACGGCCGACAGCAGCTGCGCCACGGCACCGAAGGGGTGCGCCCGGTCCGCGTCGGCGCACGTGACCCGCACCACGCACCGTTCCCCGTCGCCGAGTTCACCGAGTGCGCCGAGTGCGGCGAGTTCACCGAGGGCATCGCCGAGCAGCGTGGTCTTTCCCGACCCCCAGGCGCCGGTGACCGCGACCCGGCCCCCGTCGGCCAGGGCCCGTACCACCTCGTGCACCGCGCCCCGCCACGAGGTGAACTCCGTACCGGTACCCGCTGTCTCTTCGACGTCCGTCACACCACGGCACGGTAGGACCGGCCCGTACGCCCTGACAACGGCCCGGCGCAGGTCGCGGCAGGTCAAGGGTTTCCCCTGATGGCAAAGCGGGTGGGGCCCCGCATCGTGGGGGTGCGGTGAGCCGCCCCGGCCCCCGGGGGAGCCGGAGTGGGGCCGGCGGACCGACCCCGGGCAGGCGGGCGCGGGGGAGTCCGGCCGGGCGGCTCACCGTCCACCGCGCGCCTCCGGCGCACCGCCCTCCCCGCCGCCGCGGGTGGGGTGCCGCGTCGCCCGCGCCGCAGGCGATGGGCTCGGCCTGCTCCCCGTCCGCGCCACCGGCGCGGCCCCCCGGCCCGTCTCGGCCCCCCGGATCCCCCCCGGATCCCCCCCGGATCCCCCCGGTTCCGCCGGCCGTGCCCGTACGGCGCGCGGAGCCTCCGGCGGCGGAGGAGTTCCCCGGTTCCTCCGGGTGCAAGGGATTCCTCCGATGCCCGCAACCCGTCGACAGGCGGAACGTGTTGGCCACCCCCGGACGGCGGCCTCCGAACCGTCTCACCTGCTCCGGATCCCGTCCGGGGGCCGCCCGCCCGCCTCCCCAGCGGACGGTCCCGGCCCGCTCCGGTGTCCCAGCCGGTGCGCCCCCCTTCCGAGAGGAACACCTCCGTGCGCGCTCTCCCCCAACGGCCCCTGCTGGCCGGTTTCGCGGCCGTCGTCACCGTGGCCGCACTCGCCGCCCTGCCCTCGGCGGCCCAAGCGGACCCCGGCCCCCCGGTCAATCCCCAGGTGAGGGAGGCCATGCAGCGGGACCTCGGCCTCTCCGCAGGCGAGGTGCGCCGCCGGGTCGCCGACGAAGCGGCGGCCGGGCTGGTCGCCACCCGCATCCGCGCCCAACTCGGCGACCGGGTCTCCGGACTGTGGTTCGACGCGGCTTCCGGCACCCTGAACGCCGCCGTCGCCGACCGCGCCGACGCGGACACCGCCCGCGCCGCCGGCGCGGTCGTCCACCCCGCGGCCCACACCGGCGCCGAACTGGCCGCGGCCGCCCGGAGCGTCTCCGCCCTGGCCGGGGCCGGCGTCCCGGGGGTCCACGCGTGGGGGCCGGACGTCCGCGGCAACCGCGTCGAGGTCACCGTCGCCCGCACCGGCCGTACGGCGGCCACCGCGGAGTTCCTCGCCGCGGTGGCCGCGCTGGGCCCCGTCGTGCACGTCGCCGAGTCCGACCAGGCCCCCCGTCAGCAGGCGGACGTCGTCGGCGGCGAGAAGTGGATACCCGGCACGGAGAGCCCCTGCTCGATCGGGTTCCCCGTCACCCGTACCAGCGGGGGAGCCAAGGCCTTCCTGACCGCCGGCCACTGCACCAACGACGCCAACCAGCCCGCGTACGGCAAGGACGGCAGCCGCGTCGGCACGTCCAACAAGAACGGCAGCGGCAGCGTCAACGCCCGCGAGGGCGACATGGGCATCGTCGACGTCGACCAGGCCGGCTGGAACCTCGCCCCCACCGTCTCCGGATACGGCCAGGGCGACATCACCGTCACCGGATCCGCCGAAGCGGTCGTCGGCACCGCGATCTGCCGCTCCGGACAGACCACCAGCCTGCGGTGCGGCGAAGTCACCAAGGTCAACCAGAGCGTCGACTACGGCAGCGTCGTCATCGACGGCCTCTCCTACTCCAGCGCCTGTTCCGCGGGCGGGGACTCCGGCGGCGCCTACGTCACGGCCACCGGCGGCAAGGCCGTCGGTCTGCACTCCGGCGGCGGCAGTGCCACGTGCACGTCCGGCAGCGGGGAGAAGTTCACCATCTTCCAGCCCGTGGGCGAGGCCCTCACCCGCTTCGGCGCCAGCCTCGTCACCTCCACCCCGCAGCCCGGCACCGTGACCGTCGCGGCCGTGTCCGCGCAGACCACCGCCGTCGGCGGCGCCGTCGAGCTGCGCAACAGCGCCGAGGGCGGCACCGCCCCGTACACCTGGTCCGCCACGGGCCTGCCCGCCGGGCTGTCCCTCGCCCCGGCGACCGGAACCGTCTCCGGGACCGCGACCACCGCCGGGACCTCGACCGTCACCGTCACCGCCACCGACAGCGCCGGCAAGACCGGCTCCACCTCCTTCTCCTGGACGGTCACCCCGGCGGGCACCGCCCTCGCGGTGACCGCCCCCGGCAACCAGAACGGCGCCGTCGGCTCCGCCGCGTCCCTGACGCTCAGGGCCACCGGCGGGACCGCCCCCTACACCTGGAGCGCCACGGGCCTGCCCGCCGGACTCTCCGTCGCCGCCGCCACGGGAGTCGTCTCCGGGACGCCGACCACCGCCGGGACCTCGACCGTCACCGTCACCGCCACCGACAAGGCGGGCCGCACCGCGAGCGCCGGCTTCACCTGGACCGTCACCACCGGCCAGGGCGGCAGCCCGACCCTGACCAACCCCGGGAACCAGACCTCCACCATCGGCAGGCCCGTCACCCTGCCGCTCCGGGCCGCCGGCGGCAGCGCCCCGTACTCCTTCAAGGCCTCGAACCTTCCCGCGGGCCTGACCGTGAACCCGGCCACCGGGACCGTCACCGGGACCCCGACCACGTGGGGCTTCCGGACCAGCACCCTCACGGTGACCGACGCCGCGGGCAGGTCGGCCTCGGTCAGCTTCACCTGGAGCGTCTACTTCTAGGGACCTGCCGGGCCGGCCGGCCGCCCACCCGGCGGCCACCCACCGAACCGGGATGCCCACCCACCCGATCGGGCAGCCCGGCGGGCGGCAGGCGGAGCGCTCCCACCGGAGCACCGCCTGCCGCCCGCCGCCGCGTGCTGCCGCGTGCGCTGCCGCGTGCGTCGGGACCGTGCCGGCGGCGCGGCTAGGCTTGCCGCATGACTGTGCTCGTGTACGAAGACTTCGGAACCGGACGCCACCGGGAAGCCTCCCTGATCCGGCACGCCCTGGGCAGTGCCCACGACGAGGAACTCGTCGCCGGCCTGGCCGGGGGGATCGGCTTCATGTACTTCGTGTTCGAGTACGAGGGCCTCACCCCCATGGCCACGATCGTGGCCCAGTCCCACCCCGAGCCCTGGGTACAGGTCGCGCTCGGCCGGCTGCACGTCCCGTACGACGCGACGCGTGCGATGAAGCCCCGCTGGGGCCGTGTCCGCGCCGCGCTGGACGAGGGCCAGCCCGCCTTCTGCGTCGTCGACCGGTCCTCCCTGCCCTGGCACGAGCCCGACCCGGCCGCCGAGATGACCGGCGCCGACCCCTACACGGTCGTCATCGCCGGGTACGACGGCGACGACCTGCTGATCGAGGACGGCGCCGAAACCCCGTACCGGATCGACCGCGAGGAGTTCGGGGCCGCCTGGACCGCGCACCGCAAGGGCCGCCACCAGCTGATCGTGCCCACCGGGCCGCCCGAGGGGGAGCCGGACGTCGAAGGGGCGATCGCCTCCACCGTCACCCACCTCACCGGGCCGGTCCTGGGCAACCAGTTCGACGTGAACTTCGGCTTCACCGGGATGGAGAAGTTCGCGGCGCAACTGCGCGACCGCACCACCAGGACGGGCTGGGAAGCCCGGTTCGGCGGCTCGCCCGCCGCGTTCCGCGCGGGCACGGGGCGGCTGTACACCTGCCTGGAGGAGGACTGGACCGCGCCGGGCGCGACCCGGCCGCTGTACGCGGACTTCCTGGACCTCGTGGGGCGCCCGGAGGCGGCGGGTCTCTTCCGGGAATCCGCACGCCACTGGTCGGAGCTGGCCGCGCTCGCCCGGGACGCCGACGCGGACGCCGGTGCCGAGGCGCGGCGGGAACTCTTCGAGGCGTGTGCGCTGCGGGTGGACCGCTGCGTGGACCTGGAGAGCCAGGCCGTCCGCGCGCTCCAGAAGTAGGACGCCCGGAACGTGGAAGGGGGGCGCCCCCGGGGGGGCCCCCGTCCCCGGCGCCGGTCGCGTCCCGCCGCCGGCCCGAACCCCCCCCCGCCCCCCCGCGGCCCCGGCGCCGGCCCCGCCCC
>NZ_JBVJGW010000026.1:92325-109244 GCF_055587105.1 Streptomyces sp. NPDC048461
GGGGGTGTGCGGGGGGGGTGGCCCGGGGGGTGGAGGGGGATCGCCCGGCGGCCCGCGCGCACCTGTTGGTGCCCGCCGGGATGGGGGCGGGGGGACGCCCGGGGGGCGCCCCCCTTCCCGGTCGCCGTTCGCTTCCGGACGCGTGCCGTAACCGCCCGGCGCTCAGCGGCGGCCGCGGAGCCGGCCGAGCAGCCCGCGGGCCTGCGTCCGCTTGCGGGGGTCGGAGGCGGCCCGACGGATCGACTCGATGGTCTGCCGGCCCTGCGGGGTGCGGCTGAACTGCTTTATCCGTGCGAGTAGTCCGGACATGAGGCCCTCCTGGCGCGTGGTCACTCGTGGTGAACGACGTGTGCCCCGACGCGACCGGGTGAAACAATCCGCCGACCATCCGAACCACTTGGGGCGCGGGACCAGGAGCGGACGCCGCGGTGCGCGGGCCCCGCAGGGCCCGCGCACCGTGTTCTCGGGAGCCGGGTCAGTGGCCGCCCCAGCCGTGGCCTCCTCCGTAGCCGTAGTCATCGTCGTCGTCGTCCCAGCCGCTGTTGTGATACCAGCCGCCGTGGCCGTAGTCGTCGTCGTCATCGCCGCCGCAGCCGCCGCCGTTGAGGTAGCTGACGGCCGTGGTGGGAGTTGCCGCCGAGGCCGTGCCTGCCGTGCCGAGCGCCACGCCACCAGCCATCAGAAGACCGGCGGCGGAGACCACGAAAAGACGCTTCGCTCTCTGTGCATGCATGGAATAGCCCTTCCTTCCACCCTCCCGCGCGCCTCTCCGGGGCATCGGGGGGTGGCCGCGGCCGCAGACGAAAAGGCGGCGCGGGTCGTGTGCGGTGCCGCGTGCGTTCGAGGATCGGGCACGTCTCCGCCGATGGCGCAGCGGTATGCCACGCGAGTTCAGGGGCGGTCTGCGGCCCCTCGGTTCCCCTGGGTGCGGGAACTCCGGCAACCGCGGGCGTGCTCCGCAATCGCGGCTCTCACTCACAAAGGCTAGTCGCGCCCGTCGCACTCGGCACCTCGGGGCCGGTGCCCCCGCCGCTCCCGGACCGCCGGGATGCCGGGGGACGGTCAGTGCTGGGGCTGACCAGCCGTCAACTCCCGCTCGGCGAAGGCGCGGAAGGTTCCCGGGGGGCGCCCGGTGAGGCGCTCGACGGTGTCGGTCGTACGGTCTTCGGCGCCTTCTGCGATCGACCGGTCCATGCCGGCGAGCAGCGCGGCGAACCCGGCGGGCATCTCGGCGGCGAGCCGCCGGCGCATCTGCTCGTAGGAGAGCCGGTGGTGGGTGACGGTCCGGCCGGTGACCTGCGAGAGGACGGCGGCGACGTCGTCGTGGCTCAGCGCCTGCGGCCCGGTGAGGATCAGGTCGGTGTCCGGGGCGCGGGCGCCGGTGAGCGCGTGTACGGCCACGGCGGCGATGTCGTCGGCGTCGACGAAGCCGACGCGCCCCGCGCCGGCCGCGGTGAGGATGGTCCCCTCCGCGCGGACGGTCCGGGCGTGGGCGTGCCCGCCCGTGAAGTTCTGCATGAACCACGAGGGTCGCAGCACCGCCCACTCGGGGAACAGTCCGGGCAGGGCCCGGTGCACCTGCCCGACGGCGGGCCCGCCGGCGGGAATCGCGGACGAGCTGAGCAGCACCGCGCGGGTGACTCCCGCGGCGCGGGCCCGCTCCAGGAACGGCAGCATGACGGCGGCCGGGTCCGTGGAGCCGATCGGTGGAAGGAGGTACGCCCGGTCCACCCCGTCGAGGGCGGCGTCGTGGGACACGGGGTCGTTCCAGTCGAACCGCACGGGGCGGGCCCCGGCCACGGGGGTGGCACTCCGGCTCGCCGCCCTGACGGGCCGGCCCGCGGCGGCCAGCCGGGCGGCAACGCGGCTCCCGGTCGTGCCCGTCGCCCCGATGACCAGCGTGAAGGGCGTGAGGGGCGTGGAGGTGGCGGAGGGGGTGGACGCGGTCATCGGGGGCTCCCGGCGAAGTGGGTGGCGGGGTCCTGGAGGGCGAGCGGGTTCCAGTAGTCGCGGTAGTGGGTGATCAGGCCGTCCTGGACGGTGACGACGGCGATGTAGGTCATGTCGAAGGGGCTGCCGGTCTTCACCAGGCGGCCCACGCCGCGCATCTCGACCACGATGGTCTCCGGGGCGAGGGTCTGGTGGATCTCGACGTGCGGGAAGCCGTGGAGGTCGATGTGCTCCGGATAGTCGCGCATGTACGCCGTGACGGCGGCCCGGCCCTCCAGCCGTTGCGGCCAGTCCTTGGGCGCGAAGGGGAATTCGAGGACCCCGTCCTCGGCCCACAGGTCGGTCCAGCCGTTGACGTCCTTGTCCAGCAGGAGCCGCAGGCCGCTGCGGAACAGGGCCGCCGGGGTGAGGTGCATGGTCATGGATCGCTCCGTCCCGTACGATGCGGACCGTCGGTCCGTTTCATGGGACCGACGATACGGACCCGCGGTCCGTTTTGCAACGGGAGGTACAGCGCATGACCGAACGCAAGCCCCGTGCGGACGCCGCGCGGAACCGGGAGGCCGTCCTGGCGGCGGCCGACGCGCTCTTCGCCGGGTGCGAGAGCCCGGCGGCCGTCACCATGGCCGACATCGCCGCGGCGGCCGGCGTCGGCAAGGCGACGCTGTTCCGCGGCTTCGGCGACCGCACGGGCCTGATCCACGCGCTGTACGAGGCGCGGCTCGCACCCGTCAGGCGCGCGGCCGAGGAGGGGCCGCCGCCCCTGGGGCCCGCGACCCCGCCGTCCGAACGGGTCCCCGCACTCCTGGACGCGGTCCTGTGCTTCAAGCTCGACCACCGCCACCTGGCGCTGGCCCTGGAGGGCACCGGGGGCGACAGCCCCTACGCGGCCGGGCACTACGCGCTGTGGCACGGCATGCTCCGGACCGCGCTGGAGCGGGTCCCGGGACTCGTCGACGGCGACTTCACGGCGCACGCCCTGCTCGCCGCCACCCGCGCCGACCTGGTCGAACACCTCGTCGGCCACGAGGGGATGACGCGGGAGGAGATGCGGGCACGCCTGGCCGCGTTCACCGCGCGGGTCCTGCGGGACCCGCGCGCACGGCACTGACGCCCACGAGAGACGGCCTAGTCCCCGGCGGGTGCGGCCGGTGCTCCGGGACTTCCGGGCGGCGGCCGGGGGCGGAGCCGGGCGGCGAGCACCGCGACGTCGTCCTCGGCGTGCAGCGCGTCGAGGTCCCGGCACACGGCGTCCACCACCCCGGCCGGCGCGGCCCCGGCGGGCATCCGCAGCGCAGCCAGCCTGGCCAGGGACTCGTCGATGTCCTCGCCCCGGCGCTCGACCAGGCCGTCCGTGTACAGCACCAGCGTGTGATCGGCCGCGATCGGCCGGGTGTACGCCTCGTACCCGCCGAACCCCGTGCCCAGGGGCGGGCCCACCGGTACGTCCAGCAGCTCGCCCCGGCCGTCGCCGGTGAAGACGGCCGGCGGCAGGTGGCCCGCGCTGGCGTAGTCGGCCTTGCCCCGGGCCGGGTCGATCCGTACGAGCAGGCAGGTGGCCGGGCGCCGGGTCCCGTCGGCCGCGGCCAGGGCGTCCAGCCGGCCCAGCACCCGGTGCGGGGCCAGATCGGTGGCGGCGACCTCGCGCAGGGTGGCACGGTAGGCGTTCATGTCCACGGCGGCGTCCAGGCCGTGCCCCATGACGTCGCCGATCACGAGCAGCGTCCGGCCGAAGTGCAGGCGCACGGTCTCGAACCAGTCCCCGCCGACCAGCGCGCGCACTCCGGCGGGCAGGTAGCGGCTGGCGATCTCCACGTTCGGGTGCGGCCGGCCCGGCTCGGCGACCAGGGCGCGCTGGAGCGCGAGGGCGGTCCCCTCGGCCGCCGCCAGCCGCCTCGCGTGCCCGATGTGGATCCCCGCCACGCGGGCGGCGAAGTGCAGCGCCGCCGTCTCGTGGCGGCCGAACGGCTCGCGGGCGCGCACGGCGAGGACGGTTCCGTAGACCTCGCCCCGGCCGATCACGGGCACCGAGACGGCGTACGCGGTCCCGCCGCCGGCCGTGGGACCGGTCCACGCCCGCGCGGAACGGTCCGGGTCCCCGGCCGGCGCCGCGGCGGGCAGCCCGGGCGCCGGGCCCGCCGGCAGCAGACCGGTCGCGCCGGCCTCGGCGGCGCGCATCACCCCCGAGCCGGGGACGGCCAGGTCCACGGCGGCGGCGTCGCACAGCGTGCGGAGCAGGAAACCGGCCAGCTCCCGGCACGTCTCCCGCTCGTCGCCGGACGTGCCGATCCGCTCGAGCGCCTCTTCCGCGGCGCGCAGGCGCCGCTCCGGCCCGTGCGGCTCCTCCAGCCCGTTCGGCTCCTCCGACACGACGCCCTCGTCACCCCGTCCCTCCGCCCGGCCCGCTGAGGAAGGCATTCCACCAGGCGTCGCCCGTTTCGCGGGGCGATGCGCCGCGTGTCCCCGCCCGCGTACACCGTCGGACCGCAGGCGACGCCTTACCGTTCCCTCCCGGCCACCGGCAAGACTTCAACAGGAAGATTCTCGATGGCGCACTAGACTGACGGGTTGTTTGGCGCTGAACCGGAACAACCTGGGCAGACCCGGGCTCCGACGGCGACCCGGACCGAATCCGGGAACGAGACGCGAGGGCCGATGGCAGCCACACCTGAGCGCGGTGAACCCACCCTGCTCGACAGCGTGGAAACGCACGGGTCCGACGCCGGGGAAGCCCCCGGCCCGGACCGCCCGGCGATGTCCGGGGCCGCCCGCGCGCAGGCCCCCGTGACCGGCCCTGCGGAGACGTCCGCCGACGCGCCCGGGGTCGGCCCCGGGGACGCGTCCGAGGAGTCCGGCAAGTCCGCCCGGTTCTCCGCCGGTCCCGCGGCGCCGCCTCGCACCCTCGTCGACGTCTTCGAGGACTCCGTACGGGCCCACCCCGACGAACTCGCCCTGGACGACGGCACGGAACGGCTGACCTACCGGGCGCTCGCCGCCGAGGTCGAGCGCCGCCGGCGCGCCCTGGCCGCCGCCGGGGTCCGGCTCGGCGACCGGGTCGGCGTCCGCGTGCCGTCCGGGACGAACGAGCTGTACGCGGCGGTCCTCGCCGTCCTCGCCGCGGGCGCCGCCTACGTGCCGGTCGACGCCGAGGACCCGGACGAGCGGGCCGACCTGGTCTTCGGCGAGGCCGGGGTCCGGGCGGTACTGGGCGCCGGAGGCCGCATCGACGTCACCGCCCCCGCGGACGCCCCGGCCCCTGCGGGGGACGCGCGGCCCGGGCCCGGCCACGACGCCTGGATCATCTTCACCTCCGGCTCCACCGGCAAGCCCAAGGGCGTCGCCGTCAGCCACCGCAGCGCCGCCGCCTTCGTGGACGCCGAGGCCGCCCTGTTCCTCGCCGAGGAGCCGATCGGCCCCGGCGACCGGGTCATGGCGGGCCTGTCCGTCGCCTTCGACGCCTCCTGCGAGGAGATGTGGCTGGCCTGGCGCCACGGCGCCTGCCTGGTGCCCGTACCCCGCTCGCAGGTGCGCAGCGGCGCAGACCTCGGCCCCTGGCTGGTGGACCAGGAGATCACCGTAGTCTCCACCGTGCCGACCCTGGCCGCGCTGTGGGAGCCCGAGGACCTGGGCGAGGTCCGGCTGCTGATCTTCGGCGGCGAGGCCTGCCCGCCCGAGCTGACCCAGCGCCTGGTCACCGAGGGCCGCGAGGTCTGGAACACCTACGGCCCCACCGAGGCCACCGTCGTCGCCTGCGCCTCGCTCCTCACCGGCGAGGAACCGATCAGGATCGGCCTCCCGCTGAACGGCTGGGAGCTGGCCGTGGTCGACGAGTCCGGCGAACCCGTGCCCATGGGCGGCAGCGGCCAGCTCGTGATCGGCGGCGTCGGCCTCGCCCGCTACCTCGACCCCGCCAAGGACGCCGAGAAGTACGCCCCGCTGGAATCCCTCGGCTGGGAGCGCGCCTACCGCAGCGGCGACCTGGTCCGCGCGGAACCGGAGGGGCTGGTCTTCCTCGGCCGCGGCGACGAACAGATCAAGCTCGGCGGCCGCCGGATCGAACTCGGCGAGGTGGACGCCGCCCTGCAGTCCCTGCCCGGCGTCGCCGGCGCGGCGGCCGCCGTCCGTACGGCCCGCAGCGGCAACCAGCTGCTCGTCGGCTACCTCGTCACCCAGGAGGGCTGGGACCACGCGGCGGCCGTGACGCGACTGCGCGCCGAACTGCCCGCGGCCCTCGTGCCGCTGCTGGCCCCGGTCGGCGAACTGCCGACCCGCACCTCCGGCAAGGTGGACCGGGACGCGCTGCCCTGGCCGCTGCCCGACCTGGAGACCACCGGCCCCACCGAGCAGCTGTACGGCACCGAAGCCTGGCTCGCCGAGCAGTGGAGCGAGACCCTCGGCGTGACCGTCTCCGGCCCCGCCGACGACTTCTTCGCCATCGGCGGCAGCAGCCTCGCCGCCGCCCAGCTCACCACCCGGCTGCGCACCCGCTACCCGAGCGCCGCCGTGCTCGACATCTACCAGCAGCCCACCCTGCGCAAGCTTGCCCGGCGGCTGGAGAAGTCGGTACAGGACGACGGCGCCGCCCGGACGGTGGGGCCCGTACCCCTGCGGTCCCAGGTGGTGCAGTCGCTCCTGCTGCTCCCGCTGTACACCCTGGTCGGCCTGCGCTGGACCGTGGCGCTGCTGGCCCTCGGCAACGTACTGCACGCCGTCGGCGCCTACCCCTGGGCGCCGACCGCCTCGTGGTGGCTGGTCGCCGCCGGCGCGGCCCTGCTGTACAGCCCGCCCGGGCGGCTCGCGATCGCGGCCGGCGGCGCCCGCCTGCTGCTGCGCGGGGTCACGGCCGGGCGCCACCCGCGCGGCGGAAGCGTCCACCTCCGGCTGTGGACGGCCGAGCGGCTGGCCGAGAGCGTCCGCGCGACCTCCCTCACCGGCTCCTGGCTGGAGCGCTACGCCCGCGCCCTCGGCGCCAAGGTGGGCCCCGAGGTGGACCTGCACTCGCTGCCGCCGGTCACCGGCATGCTCAAACTCGGCCGCGGCTGCGCGGTGGAGTCCGAGGTGGACCTCTCCGGGCACTGGCTCGACGGCGACCGGCTCGTGATCGGCCCCGTCAAGGTCGGCGCCGGCGCGGTGGTCGGCACCCGCAGCATCCTCTTCCCCGGCGCGCGCGTCGGCAAGCGGGCCGAGGTGGCCCCCGGCTCCGCCGTCGTCGGACAGGTGCCGACCGGCCAGCGCTGGGCCGGGGCGCCCGCCGGCAAGCTCGGCAAGGCCAAGCACAACTGGCCCGACGGACGGCCGCCGCGCCCCCTCCACTGGCGCGCCGTCTACGGGGTGACGGGCTTCTGCCTCACGTCCCTTCCCGTCCTCGCCGCCCTGCCCGCCCTCCTCGTCGCGAGCCGGTTCGTACCCGCCGGCGCGGGGCTCGGCGCGGCGCTGCGGGGAGCGCTGCTCGCCGTCGTGCCCGGGGCGCTCGCGTTCGGGCTGGCGTACGCGCTGCTGCTGCTGGTGTCCGTACGGCTGCTCAGCCTCGGGCTGCGGACGGGCAGCCACCCCACGCACAGCCGGATCGGCTGGCAGGCCTGGACGGTCACCCAGCTCATGGACCTGTCCCGGGAGACGCTGTTCCCGCTGTACGCCGGGCTGATCACCCCGGTGTGGCTCCGGCTGCTCGGCATGAAGATCGGCCGCGGCGCCGAGGTGTCCACCGTGCTCGCGCTGCCGAGCCTGACCACCGTCGGCGAGGGGGCGTTCCTCGCCGACGACACCCTGACCGCCCCGTACGAACTGGGCGGCGGCTGGATGCGGATCGGGCACTCCGAGATCGGCCGCCGCGCGTTCCTCGGCAACTCCGGGATGACCGCGCCGGGCCGCAGCGTGCCCGACGGCGGGCTGGTCGGCGTCCTGTCGGCGACCCCGAAGAAGGCCAAGAAGGGCAGCTCGTACCTGGGCCTGCCGCCGGTCCGGCTGCCGCGCTCCGCCGCGGACTCCGACCAGAGCCGTACGTACGACCCGCCCGCGCGGCTGCTGTGGGCGCGCGGCCTGGTGGAGCTCTGCCGGCTCGTCCCGGTGTTCTGCTCGGCCGCACTGGCCGTCCTGACCGCGGCGGGACTCTGCGCGCTGATCACGGCCGGCCCGGGGGTCGCGGGCGCCGCGCTGCTGTCCGGGGCCGTCCTGCTGGCCGCCGGCCTCGCCGCGTGCGGGGTGGCGGTGGCCGCGAAGTGGCTCCTGGTGGGCCGCCACCGGACCGGGGAGCACCCGCTGTGGAGCGGCTTCGTGTGGCGCAACGAGCTGGCCGACACCTTCGTCGAGGTACTGGCCGTGCCGTGGCTGGTCGGGGCGGTTCCCGGTACGCCGCTGCTGTCCCTGTGGCTGCGCGGGCTCGGGGCCCGCATCGGCAGGGGCGTCTGGTGCGAGAGCTACTGGCTGCCCGAGACGGACCTGGTCGAGCTGGGCGACGCGGTCAGTGTGAACCGCGGCTGCGTGCTCCAGACGCACCTCTTCCACGACCGGATCTTGCGGACGGATACTGTGGTCCTCCGCGAGGGCGCCACCCTGGGCCCGGGCGGAATCGTCCTGCCCGGGAGTACGATCGGGGCCCGCAGCACCCTGGGTCCCGCCTCTCTCGTGATGGCCGGGGAATCCGTCCCCGCCGACACCCGCTGGCTGGGCAATCCGATCGAGGCGTGGCGGTCCTGAACGGCGGCCCCGGGGCGGTCCCGGACCCGTTCCGGTACGCTCCGGACCCCGCTCCCGGGCCGTCGGCGGAGGCCGGGTACGGCAGCGGCGACCAGGACACACCGGCACGTCGTACGAGCACAGCGCAGGGAGCGGAAGCGGCAGTGAGCGGCCAGAAGACAGCGGTATCGGACCCGTACTTTCCGGCCAACGGCGATCCCCGTTACCGCGTGCACCGGTACGAACTCGCTCTGGAGTACCGCCCCGGCCCCAACCGGCTGGCCGGCACGGCCCGGCTCAGCGCGATCGCCGGGCGGGCGCCGCTCACGGAGTTCCACCTGAACCTGGCGGAGTTCCGGGTCGGCCGGGTCCTGGTGAACGGCCGGGCCCCGCACTACGCCCACCGGGGCGGCAAGCTCCGCGTCCGGCCCGCCAAGCCGCTGCCCGCCGGCGCCGCCTTCACCGTGGAGGTGCAGTGGGCGGGCAACCCCAAGCCCGTGCGCAGCCCGTGGGGCGGCATCGGCTGGGAGGAACTCACCGACGGCGCGATGGTGGCCAGCCAGCCGGTCGGCGCGCCCTCCTGGTACCCGTGCAACGACCGGCCCGCGGACAAGGCCTCGTACCAGATCTCGATCAACACGCCGTCGCCCTACACCGTGGTGGCGGGCGGCCGGCTGCTGACCCGGACGACGCGGGCCAGCACGACCACCTGGGTGTACGAGCAGCCCGCGCCGACCTCCAGCTACCTGGTGGGCCTGTCCATCGGCATGTACCAGACGGTGCTGCTCGGCGAGCCCGGACTCGGCGGCGTCCCGCAGAGCGCCCACGTGCCGGCCCACCTGCTGGCGCGCTTCTCCCGCGACTTCGCCCGACAGCCCTCGATGATGCGGCTGTTCGAGGAGATCTTCGGCCCCTACCCCTTCGGGGAGTACGCGGTCGTCGTCGCGGACGAGGAACTGGACGTCCCGGTCGAGGCGCAGGGACTCTCGCTGTTCGGCGCCAACCACGTGGACGGCGTCCGCGGTTCGGAGCGGCTGATCGCCCACGAGCTCGCGCACCAGTGGTTCGGCAACAGCGTGACCATCGGCGACTGGCGGCACATCTGGCTGAACGAGGGGTTCGCGAAGTACGCGGAGTGGCTCTGGTCGGAGCGCTCGGGCAGCCGCACGGCGCACGAGCTCGCGGCCACCGCGCACCGGCTGCTGTCCCTCCAGCCGCAGGACCTGCGGCTGGCCGACCCGGGCCGAAAGCTGATGTTCGACGACCGGCTGTACCAGCGGGGCGGCCTGACGGTGCACGCGATCCGCTGCGCCCTGGGCGACGAGACGTTCTTCCGCATGCTCCGCGAATGGGCCACCGTGCACCGCCACGGGGTGGTGACCACCTCGGGCTTCACCGCCCACGTGTCCCGCTACGCGGCCGAGCCGCTGGACGAGCTCCTCTCGGCCTGGCTGTACGAGCCGTCCCTCCCGCCGCTCCCGCCACCGCCCTCGGCACCCCCCGCCCTGCCCCGCATACCGGCCCGCCCCGGCTACCCCCCGACCCCGGGCCTCCCCCCGCACGCCGCGGGCGCCTGACCGCGCTCCTCGTCCGGCTGTCGGGCGATCAGTCGGATCTTCCCGGGCTCGGACTCAGGGAAGCAAAGGACCCGAGTCGCCCACGCACTCACGCCTGGCGCGGTCAGGAGGCATCAAAGGCCTGCACACCACAAGGCCGGTACGGAGCCCCGCCGCATCGGCAGGTACGCAGGCTCAGGTCGTACGGGCCGGCAGTGGTGCCGATATGGCGAGGGCGGTGTCGAGCCGCTCGACCAGGGCGGTGCGGACCCGGGCGAGGGGCCCCGGGCCGGCTGCCCACCGGTCGACGGCCGTCAGGAAGCCGACCAGGTCGTCCCGTACGGAATCCAGCAGGTCCGGCAGCAGCCCCCGGGGGACGTCGATGCGCGGGCCGTGCGGACGGTCGCCGTCGGGCCACAACCGGACGACGTCCCCGGTGTGCTCGACGGCGGGCGTGGGGTCGTGACCGAGCCACGGGTCCTCGCCGTTCGCCAGCCCCCACCAGTCTCGCCAGTTCTCCAGCCCGGCGCAGCATCCGGGTGCGGCGGTGACGCCGGTGGTGGTGTCCCGGAGGCGCAGGCCGCCGGGGGAGGTGACGTACTCCGCCGTCAGCAAGCGGCGTATCCGCTCCACACCGTCTCCGGGGTCGTCGTCGCAGTCCGACAGGACCGCGAGGGCCGTGGCGACCTCGCGCCGCGACAGGTGGCCGGTCAGGGCCAGCAGCCCGTCCGGCGCCGGGTCGGCGATGGGCCAGGGAGCGAACCCCTCGGCCCCGTGGGTCTCCAGCACGGCATCCATGATCAGCACACCGCCAGTGTCGCGCGTCGGCCGGTGCGGGCGCGCCGCTCTTTTCGTGTTCCGGGGGGGCGAGGGGTGGTCAGCGGGCGTAGGAGCCCAGGCCTATCAGGCAGTACACGTACTGGTTGATGACGGATCCGCCCAGGGTGTAGCGGTAGGAGAAGGCGTACTCCGTCTTGGGGTTGTCGTCGCAGCGGCTCATGTCGGAGGTCATCGGGATGCTTTCGATGACGCGGTAGTGCGCGTCGGAGGCCGAGCAGGCGACCTCCTCGACGTTGTCGACGCGCTGCGCCGTCGTCGAGTCCGGCAGGGTGCCGTTGAGGCAGGTTCCCTTGTCGAACGGGGTCGGGGGCGGGGCGGCCGGGGTGGTGGCCGCGGGCTCGGGCAGGAGGTCGGCGGGGGCGGAGGACGGGTACGTCGGCCAGGGGCTCGCCGACGGGGTGGGCGTCGCGGAGGCGGCGGTCCGGTCGGCGACGGCGCCGGTGCCGTTGTCGTCGTTCCCGAACAGGACGAAGCCGCCGATCACGGCCGCGACGAGGCCGACCGCCACCAGGCAGCCGGCCCGTCCGGAGCGGGCAGGGGCCGCTGCCGGCGCCGCCGTCGGGTGTGCTGCCGGGATGGAGGCCACCCAGGGGGATACCGCCACGGTCGGGGGCGGCGGAGGCGGGGGCGGCGGCGGTGTCGGGGCCGCGGGGCGGGACACCCTGATCCGCAGCTGGACTTCCCGGTCGCCCAGACGGGTCCGGACCAGCTCGCCGTCGCGGCAGGACGGGATGCGCAGACGGGCGGGCCCCGAGGGCAGGGTGACCGGCAGGATCACACCGTGCGCGGCCTGCTCGGGGGTGAGCGTGAGGTCGATCTCCTGAGACGACACGGCTGCTCCTGCAGATGGGGGGCGTGGGCCACCGGACAGACGTCCACGCAGTGTGCCGGGTCCTCGTCCGCGGACGCAGGTATTCCGTCAGCGGGAGGGGGCGGGGCCGAGGACGCCGCCGCGGTCACGGGGCCCGTGCCTGCTCCGACCAGGCGTTACGGGATTCGGGATTCGGCGGGGCGGTGTCAGAATCCCGCCATGACCATGTTGATCGTCCCCGGCTGGGGGAATTCGGGCCCGGACCACTGGCAGTCGCTCTGGGAGGAGGCGGGCCCCGACCGCGTGCGCGTCCGGCAGGACGACTGGGACCGGCCGGACCTCGACCGGTGGGTGGCCGCGCTGGACGCGGCCGTTGCCGCGTGCCCCGGGCCGCCGGTGCTCGTCGCCCACAGCCTGGGCTGCACCGCCGTCGCGCACTGGGCCACCCGGACGCCCGCGGCGCCCGTCCGCGCCGCGCTGCTGGTCGCGCCTCCGGACGTCGACCGGGTCGAGCAGCCGGAGCTGCTCGGGTTCCGGCCCGTGCCGAGGGCGCCCCTGCCGTTCCCCGCCCTCGTGGTCGGCAGCCGGAACGACCCGTGGACGACCGGCGCGCGGGCTGCGGAGTTCGCCGCGGCGTGGGGCTGCGGGTTCACCGACGCCGGCGAGGCCGGGCACCTGAACAGCGAAGCGGGCTACGGGCCGTGGCCCGAGGGCGAACGACTGCTCGCCGCGCTGCTCGCCGGTACCTCCTGAAACCGCCCGCGTACGGGTGAGGGGACGGAGGCTCGGCGGCCCCCGTCCCCGTCCCCGTCCGCGTCGTGCTCCGGGGATCAGGCCGCCGAGGCCGCGAGCGCCGCTCCCGGTGTGGTGCGGGTCGGGTGGTGGGGGTGGGGGGTTGGGGTGGTGGTTGTGGTGTCGGTGAGGAGGGTGATGAGGGTGGTGCGGGCGCGGGCTACGCGGGAGCGGACGGTGCCGATGGGGCAGTTGATGGTGGTGGCTGCTTCGGCGTAGGGGAGTCCGTGGAGTTGGGTGAGGATGAAGGCTTCGCGGCGTTCGGGGGGGATGGTGGCGAGGAGTTGGGTGAGGGCGATGCCGTCTTCGAAGCCGGGGATGTCGTGGTGTTGTGTGTGTTCGGCGGCGGTCTGCCAGTCGTGGTGGTCGGAGAGTCTGGGGCGGGCGGCGGCGTGGCGGTGGCTGTCGATGACGGTGCGGCGGGCGATGGAGAGGAGCCAGGTGCGGGCGGAGGAGCGGCCTTCGAAGCGGTGGAGGCTGCGCAGGGCGCGGAGGAAGACGTCCTGGGTGAGGTCGTCGGCGGCTTGGGTGTCGGCGCTGAGGTAGGCGACGTAGCGCCAGACGTCGCGGTGGAGGGCGCGGACGAAGCGGTCGGCTTTGTCGGGGTCGCCGTCGCGGGCGGCGAGGGCGAGGCGGGTGGTTTCCGCGTCGGAGTCGGGAGTGTGCCGGGCCGGACTCGCGCCGGCCGGACGGTGCTCTCCGGCAGCACGGTGCTCTCCGGCCGGACGGTGCGGGCTGGTCAGGGCAGGGGTCATCGCCACAGGTCCTTTGGTGCAAGGGGGTTCCGGGACCGCGGGGTGCGCGGTGCCGGTGATGGGGGTGCGGCCCGCCGTGGGGCGGTGCCGTGGCCCGGGCGCGGTGGACGGGAGTGCGTCGGGGTGCGCGCGGGGAGCCGGCTGTCAGTGGACAGCGGTTCCCGTCGGGGGTCCCCGTGAGGTGATGGCGTGGACGAGGAACAGCCGCCGCGGCGAGCGGCGCCGCCGCGTACGCCGGACGAGGACGCGGGGCCGGTGCGGTGTCGCCGCCCGGCCGAACAGCAGGAGCAGCGGCGCCCGGAGCCAGCCCGCGAGCGCCCGCAGGACGCGGAACGCGGCCTGTTCCCCGTACGCCAGCCACAGGCCGCACAGGACCGCGGCCAGCAGGTGCGCGGCCAGCATGCCGGCCGGCGACGTGCCGCCCATGGCATGACCACCGGCCGGCAGCGCGTCGGCCGCCGCCGCGGACGCGTGTCCCGCCGCCCCGTGCAGCGCGTGCCCCACGTGGGCGCCGGACTCCGGAACCGCGGCGAGCACGGTCCCCGGCGGGGGCAGGGACACGAGCCTGCCCAGCCCGGCCTCCGTGACGACCCTCAGGGCCTCGTCGCGCGACAGACCGGCCGCCTCGACCCCGCCGCACGTGAGGTACTCCGCCCACTGCCGGGCGAACGAGGTTCCCGCGGGCAGGGAGGGGTGGACGACGGACTGGGCCAGCGAGAACAGCGCGTGCAGCAACGCCTGTACGGCCACCGTCGCGCCGGTCACGGCCGGCAGCCCGCGCTCCCGGCCGGCGAGCGCCCAGGCCGTCGCCACGGTGCCCGCGAAAGCGGCCGACACCGCCCACCAGGGCACGGCCGTACCCGACATGAGGAGGTGGCCGGTGGCCGCGAGCAGCACGCAGAGGGCTGCGAACATCGCAGCCCGTACGGCTCGGGAACAGTGGCCTGGCGTCATGGCGGTTCATCCTCGCACCGGTGTTCCGGGCGGAGCAGCGGGGTGCGCACTTCCCGACAAGTTCTCCCGTACGGCGTTGACGCGACGGGCCGTTCCCGCGATGTGGCGCAGGGCACAGCGGGCGGAGGGAACTCGTCCGGGCCCGCAACCGACTGCCTGCGCAGCCGTGTTCGACAACTGGTGACGGGAGATCTCTGTGGCGACACAAGGGGCGGCGGCGACCGCCGCGCCGTCGGGGGCCGGCGACCGGCCCACCCGTCAGCTGACCGCGCTGCTCACCTGCGCCATGGCGTTCTCGATGCTCCAGCTCTTCGTCCTCGGCGCATTGGGCCCCCGCGTCGTGGACGCGTTGGGGATGACGCCCGCCGTGCTCGGACTGACGACCACCCTCGGCTTCGGGACCGCCGCCGTGCTGTCCCCGGCCGGCGGCCGCATCGTGGACCGGATCGGTCCGCGCCGCTCGCTCGTGGCGCTGCTGCTGGTGTCCGCCGCGGCGCTGGCCCTGATCGGGGCGGCCCCGGGGGCCGGTCTGCTGCTCGGCGCGGTCGCGCTGGGCGGCGTACCGCAGGCGCTGGCCAACCCGGCCACGAACAAGGCGGTCCTGGCCGGAGTCCCGGCCGGCCGGCGGGCCGCCGTGACGGGGCTGAAGCAGTCCGGGGTGCAACTGGGCGCGTTCGTGGCCGGGTTGCCCCTCGTGCTGCTCGCGGGCGGGATCGGCTGGCGGGGCGCCGTGTGGACGGCGTCCGGTGCGGCGCTCCTGGCGGGGCTGTGGGCGCTGCGCGCGCTGCCGGCCGACGCCCCGGCGCCGGCGGCCGGCCCGCCCGTGTCGCTCGTACCGCGGGGGATGGTGGCCTGGCTGGCGGTCTTCTCGCTGTTCCTGGGCGCCGGTATCGCCTCGGTGAACACCTACCTGGCCCTCTTCGGCGTCCGCCGGCTGGGGATGGGGCCGACGACGGCCGGGATCCTGGTGGCCGTCCTGGGCGTGGCGGGGATCGTCGGCCGGGTGGCCTGGTCGAGGGCGGCCCGGCCCGGGCGCGCCGAATGGCTGCCGGGCGGACTGGCGTGCGGCGCGATCGGAGCGGCGCTGCTGCTGGCCGCCGCCGTGTCCACGAGCCAGCTGGTGTGGGCGGGAGCCGTCGCCGTCGGCGTGTTCGCCGTGTCCGGGAACGCCGTCTCCATGGTGCTGGTCGTCCAGCGGGCGGCGGCCGGCCGGGCCGGACAGGACTCGGCGCTCGTCGCGGCCGGATTCTTCGCCGGATTCGCCCTGGGGCCACCGCTGTTCGGTCTGCTCGCGCAGAGCGGGAGGTACGGTCCCGGCTGGATCCTGGTGGCCGCCGAGTTCGCCGCGGCGGGCGCCGTCGCGTTCCTCTGGGCCGTACGGGACCACCGCGGGGTGCCGGCGTGAGCGCGGCGCCGGCCCCCGCCGCGCACTGGGCCGACGGCGCGCTCGCGGCCGTCATGGAGCGCGTGGCGGTCACCGAGGCCGCCGTCGGCACCCGCTTCCCCCTGTACGCCGACCCGGAGGACGGGCGGTGGACGACGACCGGCCGGGGCTCGTGGACCGGCGGTTTCTGGACCGGGCTGCTGTGGCTGCGGGCGCGGTACACCGAGGACTGGGCCGACCGGCGGACCGCGGCCGCGTGGACGGCCCGGCTCGTCCCGTGGGCCGAGGCCGACACCGCCACCCGCGGGCTGATCTTCTGGTACGGGACCGCCCCCGCCGGGTCCGACGGGCGGGCCGCCGCGCTCCGGGAGCGGGCCGCCCGGGCCTGCCTGGCGGCCTACGACCCCGAACTCGGCCTGCTGCCCTGGGGCGGCGCCCTCGGCGGGCCGCGCCTCCTGGCCCGCGCGGACGGCGTACCCGGCACGGTGCCGCTGCTGGCCGCGGCCGGGCCTCGGGGAGCGGCCGCGGCCGCCGCCCACCTGCACCGGCACCTCGACCTCTGCCTCGGCGAGGCCGGCCGCACCGGCCCCCCGCCCGTGCGCCCGTACCCCGCCTGGAGCTACGACGCATCCACCGGATGGCAGCCCTGCGCGGAGCCCGCGCCTGGCTGGAGCCGGGGGCGGGCCTGGCTGCTCCTGGCGGTCGCCGACGCCCTGCTCCGCCCCGCGGTCGGCGGCGGCGCGACCGCCCGGCTCGACGCGGCGGCCGGGCAGTTGCTCGCGGAGCCGGGAGTCCTGACCGGCCGGGCCGTCCCGCCGGCGGACGCCTCCCGGCCGGCCGGGCCGCCCGACACCTCCGCCGCCGCGATCACCGCGGTGGCCCTGCTGAAACTGGCGCGGGTGCCCGGACCCCGGGCCGCGGCGTGCGCGGCGCGGGGGGAGGCGGTCCTGCGGCACCTCGCGGGGGCCCACCTCACCGGCCGGGGGCCCGGCCGCCCGGCCGGGATGCTGCTGGACGGCTGCTACGACGCGGGGAAGGGCCTCGCGGTCCGGCACGAGCTGGTCTGGGGCGACTTCTTCCTGGCACTCGGGCTGGCCGCCCTCGGCGGCGGTGTCGACCTGACCCTCGTCTAGGCCGTGTCTTTCGGATCATGGCGGGCCCGGGCTGCCCGGCACCGCACCTCGCGGCGTTCTCGTCGGTCG
>NZ_JBVJGW010000027.1:0-106105 GCF_055587105.1 Streptomyces sp. NPDC048461
GTACGGCCCAGTACGCGAACGCCCCGACAGCACGCCCAGACACGGCACCAGACGCCGCGGGCTCGGCCGACAAGATCCGAAAGAGACGGCCTAGGTGCGGCGGCGCGGGAGCGGGGCTCCCGCCGGGTCCGTCACCAGGCCGGTGAAGTCGGCCTCGTTCCGCTCGGCGCGGGCGACGTACCAGCGGGCGATCAGCCACATCGCCGGATACACCAGCAGGCCGAGCGCCGCCCAGATAAGCGGCCCCGACACGGCGTGCGGCAGGAGGAACACCAGCGGAAGCGTCCCCACCAGCGCCGCCAGCGCGGCCAGCGCCCCCAGCCCGGCACGCAACTGGCTGCGCATGAGGGCCCGTACGTAGGTGGCGCCGAGGGTGGTCTGCTCGGAGATCTCGGAGCGGGCCGGGGTGTGCGCGGGTGCCCGGCGCCGGGTTGCCCGGGGCACGCCGGTGACGGTCTCGCGCCGGGGCGCCGGCTGCTCCTCGGCCATGGTGCCGGAGTCTACGCAGCGCCCGGCTATTTGAGGAGGCGCGAGAGCCGCCGGTCGGCGAGGGGCTTCCCGCCGGTCTGGCACGTGGGGCAGTACTGCAGCGAAGAATCCGCGAACGACACCGAGCGAACGGTGTCCCCGCACACCGGGCAGGGTTCCCCGGCCCGGCCGTGCACCCGCATCGCGCTCTTCTTCTCCGCCTTGAGGTTCCCGGCCTCCACCCCGTGCGCCCGTTCCACGGCCTCGCGCAAGGTGTCCCCGACGGCCTCGTGGAGCCGCCCTGCCTGCTCCGCGTCGAAGGACGCGGCCAGCTTGAACGGCGAGACGCGGGCCCGGTGCAGGATCTCGTCGCTGTAGGCGTTCCCGATGCCGGCGATGACGCTCTGGTCGCGCAGGACGCCCTTGATCTGACGCCGTTCCCCGGCGAGCAGCGCGGTGAACGCCTCCCGGTCGAAGGACGCGGCGAGCGGGTCGGGGCCGAGCCGGGCGATGCCGGGCACGTCCCCCGGGTCGCGCACGACGTACACCGCGAGGCGTTTCTGGGTCCCGGCCTCGGTGAGGTCGAAGCCGCTGCCGCCCTCCAGTACGACGCGCAGCGCGAGCGGCCCCTTGCCGGGACGCGGCGGCTGCGCGGGCACGGCCTCCTGCCAGCGCAGCCAGCCGGCCCGCGCCAGATGCGTCACGAGGTACAGCTCGCCGATCGGCACGGCCAGGAACTTGCCGTACCGGGCGGTGGCGCCGGCCGTCCCGCCCTCCAGCGCGGTGAGCGGCGGGTCGTACGTCTTGAGCACGCTCACGGCCAGCGGGAGGACGCGCTCGACCACCCGCCCGGTGAGGTGCGCGTCGAGGAACTCCCGCAGGGCCTCGACCTCAGGCAGCTCAGGCATCCCCCCAGCCTGCCGCCGACTCAGGCGAAGCGCGAGCTGGACACCGGGCCGGCGGAGCCGAGGCGGTCGCGGGGGCCGGTGAGCCAGCCGGGGGCGACGGCCGCCGCGAAGGCCCGGAACGCCCCGTCCGGGTCGGGCGGGGTCCCGCCGTCCCCCTCGTCGGCGGCGGGGTCGGCCGCGGCGACGTCCCGGGCGACCTCCTCCTCGGGGCGGTCGTCGTCCTGCCAGGGGACGGCGGCGAACTGCGCGAGGAGGGCGCTGGAGTCGGGGCTCACCGGCGGCGGGTCGGTCCACCGGGAGGCGTGCTCGTGCAGGACCTGCCCCTCGGCGCGCACGCGCAGGCTCCGTACGGCCTCCGGGTCGCAGTCGTTCAGGTCGTACGCGACGACGACGGTGTCGGTCCGCGCGGGCTCGTACGGTACGGCGGGCAGACCCAGGACCGCCGCGGCGGCGAGCCCGAGGATCCGGTCGGAGCGGCCGGGCAGCAGGGAGACGGTGGCGGGCCGCCGGCCGGTGGCCTCAAGGGCTAGGGAGAGCCGGGCCAGGCCGCGCCGGCACTGGTCGTGGCTGTCGCCGAGGTAGGCGTACCGGCCGTGCATGCCGGCGTCGTAGCCGTACGGGGAGAGGGTGCCGAGGAGCGAGCCGGTCAGTGCGAACTGCCAGCCGCGCAGATCGGTCGCGTCGAGCGGCCCTGCGGCGCAGGCGAGTTCGGCGCGGGCCAGCATGCGGCGCTGGCGGTCCCGGGCCCAGTGCCAGTCGGGGTCCTCGGGGTCGGGCAGCCGCGCGGCGACGGCCCGGGCGGCGGGGAAGTCCCCCGCGAGGAGGGTGTGGTGGGCCAGGAGGTACGTCTCGGGCCAGGCCGGCAGCCGGTCGCCGCGGGCGGCGAGCAGTGCGGCGGCCTCGGCGTGCCGCTCCTCGTCCTCCAGGGCGGAGACCAGCTCGGCGAGGAGCGGGCGGGCGTCGGGGAGCAGGTGGAGCGCCTCGCGCAGTGGCGCGACGGCGAGGAAGGCGATTCCGCGCTCGACGCAGGCGTAGCCGAAGTCGTAGAGGGCCTGGGGATCGCCCGGCCGTTCGGCGGCGGCCCGGGCGGTGGCGGCCAGGTCGTCGAACCCGGCGGCGTCCGCCAGGTGCGACCCGGCTTCGGCGAGCCGGGCGATCGGCAGTTCCTCGGCCAGGGGGCGCAGGGTGCGCACGGCACCGGGCAGGTCGCCGGCCTCGATCAGGCGGCGGACTTCGTCTGTGGCGGTAGTCATCGGCCCGATCCTCGGCGACCGGTGCCCCGCGCCGCAACGGACTTTCGACCGGCCGGGACCGGCGCCCGCGACCGGCGCCGGGGACGGGCCGGGCCCCCGGGGCCGGACCCGGGAGCCGGACCCGGCCGGGCACGGAGCGGGCCGTCCGGCGGGTGACCGGGACACGGAGGGCGGGGCACGAAGGGGCCGCCCTCCCGCTAGGCCGGGGCGCCGCCGAAGCCGATCTCGTTGCCGTCGGGGTCGTGGAACGTCGCCTTGCGGACGCCGTTGGCGTACGTCTCGCGCCGGGCTGCCGCGAGGCCGCGCGCGGCGATCCCGGCGAGGCGGTCGTCGAAGTCCCCGACGAAGACGGTGTGCAGGGCGTGCCCGGCATGGTCGGGCCGGACCTCGATGAACAGGTACCGGTGGTCGGCGAGCTCCCACACCGCCTCGGCGTCGTCGGGCAGGAACGACGGGGGGCCGCCCAGGAGCCGCTCGTACCAGGCGACCGCCACGGCGTAGTCGCGTACGGGGATGCCCGCGAACAGGTCTACGGTCATGCGCCCATGCTGCCAGGCCTCCCCTTCCGTTGCCCGCCGGGACGGTCCAGGCCGGGCCGGGCCGCCGACACGACCCGGGCGGACACGACCCGGGCGGACACGACTCGGGCCCGCACGACCCGGGCCGCACGGCCCGACACGACACCGGCGGACCCGCACCCGGCCGGCCGGCCGCCTCAGGTCACATCGCGAACTCGCACCACACGCACTTGCCGCTCCCCCTGGACTCCACGCCCCACACGTCCGCCAGCCGGTCCACCAGCATCAGTCCCCGCCCCGACACCCCCGCCTCCCCCGCCTCGCGCCGCCGCGGCAGCGCGCTGGAGCGGTCCTCCACCTCCACCCGCAGCCGTCGCTGCGGGCCGTGCAGCACGCGCAGGGTCACGATCGCCGGGCCGTCCGTGTGCATCAGGGCGTTCACGATCAGCTCGTCCGCGACGAGCTCGATCTCGTCAGCCCGTTCCCGCGCGCCCCACGCCCGCACGGCCGCTCCGATCATGTGCCGGGCGGCCACCAGGGCCTCCGGGTCCCCCGGGGCCACGTGCTGCTGGAGGCGGCCGCCGCCCTGCGGGGCGTCCGCGACGTCGCGGCGCAGCAGCAGGAGGGCCATGTCATCGGCGCCCCCGCGCTCGTCGACGACCCCGCACAGCAGGTCGGCCAGGAGCCTCAGGTCGGAGGGGCCGCTGCGGACCAGCGAGGTGAGCAGCCGGATCCCGTCGTCGAGGTCCGCGCCGGGCTCCTCCACCAGGCCGTCCGTGCACAACAGGATCGTTTCTCCCGGTTCGAGTTCCACCGTGGTGACCGGGTACTCCAGCCGGCCGAACTCCGCCGACAGGCCGAGCGGCATCCCGCCGGCCACCCGGACCCGGCGGCAGTCCCCGTCCCGGGTCCGCAGCAGCGGGTCGATGTGTCCGGCACGGACCGTCTGCAGGACTCCGGTGGCGAGGTCGGCCTCGACGTAGGTGCAGGTGGCGAAGCGGTCGGTGTCGAGTTCGTGCAGGAAGACCGAAGCCCGGGCCATCACGGTGGCCGGGGCGTGCCCCTCGGCGGCGTAGGCCCGCAGGACGATCCGCAGCTGCCCCATCACCGCCGCCGCGTGGGTGTCGTGGCCCTGGACGTCGCCGATGACCGCGCCGACCCGGCCGCCGGGCAGCTGGATGACGTCGTACCAGTCCCCGCCGATGTCCTGGCCCATCCGGGCGGAGCGGTAGCGGACCTCGATCTCGGCGCCGGGCACGGACGGGATGCGGCGGGGCAGCATGGCCTGCTGGAGGCCCTCCGCCAGGTCGTGTTCCTGCTCCAGCAGCATGGCCCGCTGGAGGCTCTGCGCGATGCTGCTGCCCAGCGCGACGAGCAGGTTCCGCTCGTCCTGGGTGAAGCCGTCCTTGTCCTGGTAGAGAAGGCCGATGGCACCGATCGGGCGGGCCTGGGCGATCAGCGGCAGGTACGCGGCCGCCGAGATCCGCATGTACGAGATCTTCGCCCAGAGGTCGGGGAAGTCCTCGGCGAACTCCTGCGCGGAGTCCAGGAACCGCGGTTGCAGCGAGCGGACGACCTCGCTCATCGGATACGGCTCGTCGATGCGCGTGTAGCGGGTCCCGGGGACGAAGCTGCCGTCCGGCCCCTCGGCCACGAGGTGGATCCGGCCGGCCTCGACGAGCCCCATGACCATGCCCATCGAGCCGAGCCGCTCCAGGCCGTGGGCGTCACCGAGCGCGTCGATGACGTCCTTCACCGTCCGGGCGTGCGCGAGCGCGGCGGTGGTGCTCTCGACCACCGAGGTCTGCCGGCGGCGCTCCTCGTCGAGCCCGAGGCGCTCCGCGGAGTGGCTGAGCTCCTCGGTGGCGTCGCGCACGATGCCGATGATCCGGAACGCGCGCCCGTCCGGGCCGCGCATGACGCGGCCCTGGGTGTGGGTCCAGCGCAGGCTTCCGTCGCGGCAGCGGATGCGGAAGTAGGCGCCGTAGTTCTCGACCCCGCTGTTGAGGGCGTTCGAGACGAGCGCGTCCAGGCGGGTCGCCTCGGCGGGCGGGACCCGCGCGGTCAGCGAATCGGGCCGGCCGTCGTACTCGCCGGCGGTCGTGTCGAAGACGTCGAGGGCGGCTTCGTCGAGGTGCATGAGACCTGCGACCAGGTCCCAGTCGAAGCTGCCCATGCGGTTCAGCTGGAGCGACCGGTCCGGGTGTGCGGGCCAGTCGTCCGGCAGCGATACGGTGGTCGGCACCGATCCACCATGACACACGGGCCCGTCAGGCGCTCTCCAGCGAGAAGCCGGGGTCCGGGGGCGACTGCTGCTCGTCGGGGACGGCGTACGGGTCGGCCGGATCGGCGTACGGGTCGGCGGGACCGGACGGGTTCGCGTACGGGTCGGACGGGTCGGCGTACGGGTCGGAGGGGGTCGCGTACGGGTCGGCCGGGTCCGCGTACGGGTCGCTCGGCGCCGGCGCCGAGCCGTCGGGCTCCAGCGGCGGGGTGGCCGGGGCGTCCGACGGGGGCCGCTGCGGCGGGGCGACCGGGTTCGACGGCAGCTTCGGGTCGGGGTTCGGCTTCGCGTTCGGGTCCGCGTCCGGGCGGGGGCTCGCCTGCCCGCTCGGCGGGCAGTCGGTCGCCCCGGGCGTCGGGTCCCCGGGCGCGGCGGGACCCTCGGGCCCGTCGGGCGGCGGTGCGGCGGCGTCGGGCGCGGTGGGGGGCGCCGTGCGCGCCAGGCTGTTGGTGACGGGGCTCGGGCAGGGGTCGCCCGGCCCGGTCGGGGTGGCGGGCCCCTCGGGAATGCCGTCGGCCGGGTCGTAGGGGGGCGGTGTCCGGGGCGGCCGGTCCTGGGCGCCGTCGTCGCCGGACTTCCGTTCGATCCAGGTGTTGTCCGCGACGTTGACGATCACCAGATTGTTGATCACCTGGATGGTGGGCTCGATGACGACCACCTGGTTGGGCTGGTAGCCGTCCCACTGGTCGCCCTTGTGCACCGGCGAGCCCTTGGCGGCGCGCGGGGGGAGCAGGGGATTGCCGCAGGCGCAGCGGACGCGGGGCATGCCGTGGTCGTCGACGAGCACGGCGGAACCGGCCTGGAGGACGGACTGGAAGCTGTCGGCGCGGCCCGCGCGGAAGCCGTGGCTGGTGAGCCGGGTGTCGGCGCGGAGCACGACGGGGGTGAGGCCCCGCAGGAAGTCGGGGATCTTGGCCTGTTCGACGCCGGAGGCCTCGGCGAAGGCACGGGCCTTGGCGTTGTCGGCGGTGAGGAAGGCGACCTGCTGCTCGACGTCGCAGCTGCCGAGGCGCTGGGTTCCGCCGTACAGGCCGGGGGTGGCGGCGTTGACGGTGCGGATGCCCCGCCCGGTCGGGTTGGGCACCGGGGCCTGGACGGGTGCGGACTCACGGGTGGCGGAGGAGGCGGTGAAGGGGTCGGAACCCGCCGCGCCGACGGGCTGGAGGTGGAGCTCCTGGCTCTCCGCGCCCGCCCGGCCCATGGGCTCCTCGGAACCGCCGCAGGCGGCGGCGAACAGTCCGAGGACCGCGAAGAGGGCGGCGCCCGCGGGCGCGTGACGGCGCGGCGCCTGACGAGGTGTCGGAGGTTTCGGTGCGTGCACGTGCGTCTCCCTTTTCGCCCCGGTTGCTGCCTCTTGTCTGCCGCATCCGCGGGAGCCCCGCAACCGGAGCGGCGCGGTCGGCGTCCGGCCGGAGTACGACGGGCGCACGGAAGGGCCACCGGGGGCCGTCCGGGGCGGGCCGGCGCCGGGCCACGGGAACACCCTCTCTTCTTGAACATGTTCAGGGAACCTCGTAAGCTCACGATCGCGAGTTGAACGCGTTCAAGGCGGTCGGCCGCGCCTCGGGGGGAGTCCGACGTGACCGTGCCGGAACACCACGGACCGACAGGAGTGGAGCCCATGACCCGCCTCATCGGCGCAGGCCGCGCCACCGTCACCTACCCCGACCGGGGTGCCACGGCCCGGCAGCCCCTGCCCGCCGGATACCACCACCTGCGCCACCGCACCCGGGTCGGCCACGGGCGCGCCGCCTTCGAGGCCGCCGGGACCGCGGTCACGACCTACCTCGCGCACCGGGCCGCGGGCCTGACCGTGCGGTCCGGGGCGGCCGCCGCCCGCCCCGGCGCCCGCGTGGACGTCGGGATCGGCTTCGGGCCGCTGCGGATCACCGCGCCGTGCCGGGTGATCTGGACGGCGTACGAGCCCACCCGGGTCGGGTTCGCCTACGGCACCCTGGACGGTCACCCCGAGTGCGGCGAGGAGTCCTTCCTGGTGGAGCGGGACCCCGGGGGCGGGGTCTGGTTCACGGTGACCGCGTTCAGCAGGCCGGCGCGCTGGTACACGCGCCTCGCCGGACCGGCGGTCCCCTTCCTCCAGATGCGCTGCGCCCGACGGATCGGCCGCCGCGTCCGCACGCTGGCCGCCTCGGCCTGACCGGGCCGATACTGGAGGCGATGGAGTGGTTCACCGCGCCCGGATACTGGCCGGCCCGGCTGGTCTTCCAGCGGGCCCTCGCCGGCGTCTACCTCTTCGCCTTCGTCGGGGCCGCCCTGCAGTTCCGGGCCCTGATCGGGGCGCGGGGCATGCTGCCCGTGCCGCGCCACGTGCGGCGCGTGCCCTTCCGGCGCGCGCCGAGCCTGTTCCACCTCCGCTACTCCGACCGGCTCTTCGCCTGCTCCGCCTGGACGGGGGCGGCGCTCGCGGCCGCGCTGGCCGCGGGCGCCGGCGACCGGGTTCCGCTGGGCGCGGCGATGGGGATGTGGGCAGCGCTGTGGGCGCTGTACCTGTCGATCGTGAACGTGGGGCAGACCTGGTACGCCTTCGGCTGGGAGTCGCTGCTGCTGGAGACGGGGTTCCTCGCCGTGTTCCTCGGCAACGCGCGGACCGGGCCGCCGATGCTGGTCCTGTGGCTGCTGTGGTGGGTGCTCTTCCGCGTGGAGTTCGGAGCCGGGCTGATCAAGATGCGCGGGGACCCCTGCTGGCGCCGGCTGACCTGCCTGTACTTCCACCACGAGACGCAGCCGATGCCGGGACCGCTCAGCTGGTTCTTCCACCATCTGCCCAAACCGCTGCACCGGGTGGAGTGCGCGGCCAACCACGTGACCCAACTGGCGCTGCCGGTCCTGCTGTTCACGCCGCAGCCGGTGGCCTCCTATGCCGCCGCGGCGATGGTCGCCACGCAGCTCTGGCTGGTCCTGTCGGGGAACTTCGCCTGGCTGAACTGGCTGACGATCACGCTCGCCCTGTCGGCCGTCGACTTCACCGCCCTCGCGGGCGCCCCTCCGGCCGCCGCCTCGCACCCGCCGCCGGTGTGGTTCGCGGGACTGGTCTGCGCGGTGACCGTGCTGGTGCTGGTGCTCAGCCGGCGTCCGGTGCGCAACATGGTCTCGCGCCGCCAGGTGATGAACCGCTCCTTCGACCCGCTGCACCTCGTGAACACCTACGGCGCCTTCGGTTCGGTGGGCCGGGTCCGGGAGGAGGTGGTGGTGGAGGGCACCGCGGACCGGGTCCCGCGCGCCGACGGGGCGTGGCTGGAGTACGGGTTCAAGGGCAAGCCGGGCCGGCTGCGCCGGCTGCCTCGGCAGTTCGCCCCGTACCACCTGCGCCTGGACTGGCTGATGTGGTTCGCGGCGCTCTCCCCCGGCTACGCGCGGGACTGGTTCGGCCCCTTCACCGAGCGGCTGCTGGCGGGCGACCGGGACACCTTGCGGCTGCTCGGCCACAACCCCTTCCCGGACGCCCCGCCCGTGTACGTGCGCGCCCTGCTGTACCGGTACCGGTTCACCACCTGGCGGGAGCTCCGGGAGACGGGGGCCTGGTGGCACCGGACGCTGGTGCGCGAGTACCTGCCGCCGACCCGCCTGACGGACGCCGCCGTCTCAGAGCCCGAGTAGCGCGGCCTCCCGGTCGGCGTCGATGCCCGGGGCCGGCCGGTCGGAGCGCTGCGGGGGTATCCCGCCGATGTCCCGGAGCCAGGCCCAGGTGTCGGCCACCGTCTCCTCGACGGGACGGCACACCAGCCCCGCCGCGAGGGCCTTCGCCACGCTGCCGCCGTGCATGAAGTCGTGCCCCTCGCCCGCGGGCGCCCAGACGGGGAGGTCCGTCCACGGCTGCACCCCGGCCTCCTGGATGCGGTCCGGATCGGTCCAGCGCAGGTCGGCGCGGCCGCCGGTGGCGGCCGCGCAGGCGTCGAGGAGGCTGCCCATCGTGGCGTGCCCGACCGGGGAGACCAGGTTGTACGCCCCGGAGCGGCCAGCCACCGAGGCGTCCAGGGTCCAGCGCGCCAGGTCGCGTACGTCGATGTACTGGATCGGGAGCTCGCGGGGACCCGGGGCGAGCACGGGGCCGCCGCGCGCGGCACGGTTCAGCCACCAGGGCAGCCGGCCCACGTTCTCGTACGGCCCGAGGATCAGCCCGGCGCGCACCAGGAGGGCCCGGTCGCCGAAGGCGTCGAGCACGGCGAGCTCGGCGCCCCTCTTGTCCTCGGGGTAGGCGGTGGCCGCGGCGTCGGGCGAGCCCCCGACCAGCGGGCCGGTCTCGTCGAGCCCGGCCGGGGCCGGGTAGGCGTACACGGAGCGGCTGGAGACGTAGGAGTACCGCCCGACCCGCTCGCGCAGCAGGGCGGCGCTGTCGCGGACCGCGGTGGGGGCGCCGCCCCAGGTGTCGACGACGAGGTCCCACTCCCCCGCGGCGAGCCCGTCCAGGCCGCCGGGGGCGGTGCGGTCCCCGTGCACCGCGGTGGCGCCGGGCGGGGGCGCGTGGTGGCCGCGGTGGAAGACGGTCACCTCCCAGCCCCGCTCCAGGGCGTCCTCGGTGATCGCCCGTCCGACGAATTCGGTACCACCCAGCATCAGCAGTTTCATGGGATCCAGCGTGCCCGGGCCGGACGGAGCGGCGGAAGCCGTGATCGCTGACAGCGATGACGCTCCCGGCGTACGCGGAACGGGAACTCCCGGGCGCCTCCGGTCGGTCGGCGGCGTTCGTCCGGTCTGCCCCGCGCATCCGGACAGGGCGGCGCCCCCGGCGCGGGTTCGCGCGGGGGGCGCTCGCTGCGGCTTCGCTCCGGACTAGTCGATGCCGCGCAGGATGTGCGACTCCGCCGGGTCGTCCTCGTAGCCCGCCAGTCGGATCGGGGCCGACAGGGCCCAGACTTCGAGGCTGCCGAGCTCGTCGGCGCGGGTGCTGGCCCGCCACCCCGTTCGCTCCAGGACCATCGGTTCGGGTTGCGTCGTCTCTGTCACCGCGCACTCCTTTGTGTCGCGTAACCCGGCATGCGGACCGCGCGCCGGGCAAGGGATAAAGGGTTTCCGGACGCGGTGGCGCCTTGGTGGAGCGCGGCCCGGGTGGGGGCCGACTTGATGCCCCTCAGAGTACACATATGAGCGGACCCCCGCTCGATGGAAAGGCAAAATCCGCTCCTTCCTCTGGTTTTCGCCCCGAGTTCGTGAAGTCGTGGGCCGATCGGCCCACGGCGGGTGATGTGCTCGACGCCGGATTCCCGCGGAGCGACGGAGGGAGTGGCGGTGGCCAGGTCCGGGGTGCCGGAGTCCCAACTGCCGTACGTCACCACCGTGCAGGAGCTGATGGATCTCCTCCACGCCTGCCGCGGCGGGGACCCGGCTCGTCTGCTCGAGCATGCGCTCCGCACGGCGGCGCTGCTGCGCAGATCCCGCCCTTTCGACAAAGAACTCCAGATCGCAGGCCTTGTTCATGGTCTGGACCTCTTGCTCCGTCCGGGTGAGGACGGACGTCCCCCGGGGCTCGCGGCGGTAGCCGTACGGCCGTTGCTGGGCGAGCGGGTGGCCCGGCTGGTACGGCTGCACGCGCACCCCGGGAGCGCGGCCGGGACCGCCGGGAGCGCGGACGGCGACGCTGCGGCGGCCCTCGGGCAGGCCTGCGACGCGGCGGCGGCGGCCTTCCTGGACGCGGGCGTGCCGGAGGACTGGCGGCCGGTGCTGGAGCTGGTCGCGGCCGGGGCCTACCGCCGGGACCACGCGGACGACGCCGAGCACCGGTGGCCGGCCGGTCACCGGACCGAAGGGCGCCCGGCGCACGGATGAGCGGGAACGCGATCGCCCCCCTCGGCGGGCCGAGGGGGGCGATCGATGATGCGGGGGCGAGGGCCGGGGCCTACCAGTTCGCGGGGGCGTAGTCCTTCAGGAAGACGCCGAACAGGTCCTCGCCGAGTTCGCCGCGGACGATCGGGTCGTAGACCCGGGCCGCGCCGTCGACGAGGTCGAGCGGGGCGTGGAAGCCCTCCTCGGCGAGACGGATCTTGTCCGGGTGCGGACGCTCGTCGGTGATCCAGCCGGTGTCGACGGCGGTCATCAGGATCTGGTCCTTCTGGAACATCTCCTGGGCACTGGTGCGCGTCAGCATGTTCAGCGCAGCCTTGGCCATGTTGGTGTGCGGGTGACCGGCGCCCTTGTAGCCGCGGCTGAAGACGCCCTCCATCGCGGAGACGTTGACCACGTAACGGCGTCCGGCCTCGGCCGCGGCCATGGACGGGCGCAGCCTGCTGATGAGGATGAACGGCGCGGTGGAGTTGCACAGCTGTACTTCGAGGAGCTCGATCGGGTCCACCTCGGACACCGTCTGGATCCAGCTGTTCGTGTCGTGCAGGTCCGGGACCAGCCCGCCCGCGTCGATCGCGGTACCGGCCGCGATCCGCGCCGGCGAGGCGGATCCGGAGACCAGGGCCAGCTCGGTGATGTCCTGGGCGCTGAGCTTCTCGCCCTTGCCGGTGGGCAGGGCGGCGACGCGGTCGACCGTGCCGCTGCCGAAGGTGCCGATGACCTCGGAGGCGGGCAGCTCGCCGGCCGGGAGCGGGGCGTTCTCGGCGGCGACGAGCTCGCTGTAGGCACCCGGGGAGCGGCGCACGGTCTGCGCGGCGTTGTTGATCAGGATGTCGAGCGGGCCCTCGGCGGCGACGGAGTCGGCGAGCGCGACGACCTGGGCCGGGTCGCGCAGGTCGATGCCGACGATCTTCAGGCGGTGCAGCCACTCGGAGCTGTCGGGCATCGCCTTGAAACGGCGGACCGCGTCGCCCGGGAAGCGCGTGGTGATGGTGGTGTGGGCGCCGTCGCGCAGCAGCCGCAGCGCGATGTACATGCCGATCTTGGCGCGGCCGCCGGTGAGCAGCGCGCGGCGGCCGGTGAGGTCGGTGCGGGCGTCGCGGCGGGCGTGGTTGAAGGCGGCGCAGTCCTGGCAGAGCTGGTGGTAGAACGCGTCGACCTCGACGTAGCGGGTCTTGCAGACGTAGCAGGAGCGCGGGCGCTGGAGTATCCCGGCGATCGGGCCCTTGGCGGCGGCGGTCAGGGCGTTGCCCTGGGTCTCGTCGTCGATGCGCTCGGCGGACCCGGTCGCGGTCGCCTCGGTGACGGCCTTGTCGTTGGCGGTCTTGGCGGCGCGGCGGTCCTGGCGGCGGCGCTGCTTGACCGTCCGGTAGAGGCCCGCGGTCGCGCGGCGTACGGTGATCGCGTCGGGGTGGTCGACGTCGAGCTTGTCCAGCTCGTCGAGCACGCTGAGGCAGAGGGCCAGCCGCTCGGGGTCGACGCCCGGGCCGTAGGCGTGCCCCTGGTCCTGACTGTCTTCGGTCACCGTCATGGCCGCTGTCGTTCCTTGCTCACTCGTCCGCATCCGCGCGCTGCGGAAGTCCCCAAAGGGGAAACTGTACGGACGCCACGCGCCCGGAGACAAACCCGGTTCCGCGCGCCTCACCCACCGCGAGCGGACCGTCACCGCACGGAGGATTTCGTGACCCTCCGTGTCCGCGTGGGCGGACACCCGTTCACCTGCGGCTGCGGCGGCCGAGGGCCGCGCGCGGGGGTGTTCCGTACTCCCGTACTACGCCCGGAGTATGACCCGTGACCCCCTGTGGGGTGAGGAATAGCACCGTCGGGTCGGGCATTGTGGGGTTCATGAGTGCACTGGGGCTGTCGGTCCTGCTCTGCCTCGTGTCCGCCCTGGCGTACGCGGGCGGCGCGATCGTGCAGGAACGGGTCGCGGCGAGCACGCCGGACAGCGGCGCGTACGCGCCGCTGCACCACGGCGTGTGGTGGATCGCGGTGGGGCTGGGCGGCCTCGGCGCGCTGCTGCACGTGGTGGCGCTCGCGTACGGGCCGCTGAGCCTGGTCCAGCCGCTCGGCGCGCTCACCATCGTCTTCGCCCTGCCGATGGCGGCGGTCTTCGTACGGGGCCGCGCGGGCGCCGCGGCCTGGCGCGGGGCGGTGCTCGCCACCGTCGGCCTGGTCGGGCTGCTGGCGCTGATCGGCGGGGACGGCCGGTCGGGGCAGTCCCTCGCGGGCGGCGAGCGCGGTCTGCTGCTGGCGGTGACCGGGGCGGCCGTGGCCGCACTGTTCCTGGTGGCGGGCCGGATGCACCGGGCGGTGCTGCGCAGCGTGCTGCTGGCGGCGGCGGCCGGTACGGCCTTCGGCATGGCCTCGGTGTTCACCAAATCGGTGGCGGAGTCCTTCGCCCCGGCAGCCCTGGTCGCGCTGTGGCCCGACCTCACCGCGGTCGCCGTGCTGGCGGGCGGCGGCCTGCTGCTGTCGCAGGCCGCCTACCGGGGCGCGGGGCTGACCGCACCGCTGGCCACCCTGACCGTGGTCAACCCGGTGGTGGCGGCCGCGGTCGGCATCTCCCTGTTCGACGAGGGCTTCCGGTACGGGACCGCGGGCACGGCCGGCGCGCTGGCCAGTGCCGCCGTCGCGGCGGCCGGCCTGGTCCTGCTCACGGCCGTGCCGCCGCACGTGCGCGGGTCAGATGCGGACCCCGTGTCCCCGGAGGTACTTGAGGGGGTCGATGTCGGAGCCGTAGCCCTCTCCCGTGCGCATCTCGAAGTGCAGGTGGGGGCCGCTGCTGTTGCCGGTCGACCCGGAGCGCCCGATGCGCTGGCCGCCGGACACCTGCTGGCCGGCCTTCACGCCGAGCGCCGAGAGGTGGGCGTACTGGGAGTAGCGGCCGTCGGTGTGCCGGATGACGACCTGGTACCCGTAGGCCCCGGCCCAGCCGGCGGAGACGACGTGCCCGGGCCCGACGGACTTGACGGTGGTGCCGGTGGACACCGGGAAGTCGATGCCGGTGTGGTAGCCGCTGGACCAGGAGGAGCCGGCGACCCGGTACGCGGTGCCGAGAGCGGCGTCGACGGGCGCGGAGTAGCCCCCCGACGCGGGTTGCTGCTGCGGTGAGGGCGCCTGCGCCGCGGGTTTCGGCGCGGGCTTTTCTGCCGCCTTCTGCACGGGCTTCGCGGCCGGCTTCTCGACCGGTTTCTCGGCCGTCTTGGGCGCCTGCTTCTCGGCGGGCTTCTGCGCCGCCGGTTCCACGGGCTTGACCGGTTCGGCCGTCCGCGGCGGCTTCTCGGGGTTCTGCGCGGGGGGCGCGGCCGTGACGCGCAGGGTGAGCCGCTGTCCGGGGAAGATCAGGTCCGGATCGCCGCCCACGGTGGCCCGGTTGGTCTCGTACAGGGCCTGCCAGCCGCCCTCGACCCGCTGCCGGGTGGCGATCGCCGAGAGGGAGTCCCCCTGGGCGACGACGTACGGGTTCGGCAGGACCGGGGCACCGGACCCGCCGGACGCGGCGCTCTGCGCGGCCGGGGTCTGCGCCGCGGGCCCCTTGGCCTGCGGCGCCGGGGCCTTCACCCCCTGGCCCGGGGTGTCGCGCGCGGACGCCGACACCGGCGCGGACGCGGGTGCCTTCGGCGTGACGGCGGCCGCCGGACCGCTGCGGCTGAGTCCGGCCGTCTTGCCGCAGTGGGGCCAGGCCTGCGGGCCCTGGCCCTTGAGCACCTTCTCCGCGACCGCGATCTGCTGGTCCTTGGTGGCCAGGTCGGCGCGGGGGGCGTAGGCGGTGCCGCCGAAGGCACGCCAGGTGCTCTGGCTGAACTGGAGGCCGCCGTAGTAGCCGTTGCCCGTGTTGACGGACCAGTTGTTGGTGGACTCGCAGGTGGCGACCTTGTTCCAGGTGTCCACCGATGCGGCCTGGGCGACTCCGGCGCCGATGAGAGGGAGCGCTATCCCGGCGCCACCGGCGGTGACGGCGAGCGAGGCCCGGTTGATGCTGCTCGGCTGGTACCGGCGGTGCCGGCCCCGTACACCCATGCGAGCCCCCAGTGAAGACATCAGGAACGGCACAACCTAACGTCACGGCCGGATTGTGGCAAGAGGCGCAACGGGGCGCTCTCCAGGGGGAATTGACCGAGTCTCACCCGGTACGTGATCACGAACCGACCGGGTCGATGTAGCGTCGGTGCTCCCCGCACATCGAAGCACGCAGGAGCGCATCATGAGCACCAGCACAGCCCAGATCGGCGTCACCGGCCTCGCGGTCATGGGCAGCAACCTCGCCCGCAACTTCGCCCGCAACGGATTCACCGTCGCCGTCCACAACCGCACCACCGCGAAGACCACGGCGCTCGTGGAGGAGTTCGGGCACGAGGGCTCCTTCGTGGCGGCCACCTCGGCGAAGGAGTTCGTCGACGCGCTGGAGCGCCCCCGGCGCCTCGTCGTCATGGTGAAGGCCGGGGAGCCGACCGACGCCGTGATCCGGGAGTTCGCCCCGCTCCTGGAGGAGGGCGACGTCATCATCGACGGCGGCAACGCGCACTTCGAGGACACCCGGCGCCGGGAGAAGGAGCTGCGCGAGCAGGGCATCCACTTCGTGGGCGTGGGCATCTCGGGCGGCGAGGAGGGCGCGCTGCTCGGCCCGAGCATCATGCCGGGCGGCTCGAAGGAGTCGTACGAGTCCCTCGGCCCGCTGTTGGAGAAGATCGCCGCGAAGGCCGCCGACGGCACGCCGTGCACCTCGCACATCGGGCCGGACGGCGCCGGGCACTTCGTGAAGATGGTGCACAACGGCATCGAGTACGCCGACATGCAGCTGATCGCCGAGGCGTACCACCTGCTGCGCGAGGTCGCCGGCTACTCCCCCGCGAAGATCGCGGAGACGTTCCGGGAGTGGAACCGCGGGCGCCTGGACTCGTACCTGATCGAGATCACCGCGGAGGTCCTCGCGCACACGGACTCCGCGACCGGCCGCCCGTTCGTCGACGTCGTGGCCGACGCCGCCGAGCAGAAGGGCACCGGCCGCTGGACCGTGCAGATCGCCCTGGACCTGGGCGTACCGGTGTCGGGAATCGCGGAGGCGGTCTTCGCCCGCGCCGTCTCGGGCCACGCCGACCTGCGCGAGGCCGCCCGCGGGCTCGGCGGGCCGGTCGCCGCCCCGCTGGCGGCCGCGGAGGCCGACGCCTTCGCCGGTCAGGTGGAGGAGGCGCTGTACGCCTCGAAGATCGTTTCGTACACCCAGGGCTTCCACCAGATCCAGGCCGGCAGCGCGGAGTACGACTGGGACGTGGACCCGGGCGCGGTGGCCTCGCTGTGGCGGGGCGGCTGCATCATCCGGGCGGCTTTCCTGGACCGCATCCGCGCCGCCTACGACGCCCGGCCCGACCTGCCGAGCCTGCTGGCGGATGCGGACTTCGCCGACGAGATCGGGGCGGCCCAGGACGGCTGGCGCTCGGTGATCGTCGCGGCGGTGCGCCAGGGGATCCCCGTGCCTGCCTTCTCGGCGTCGCTGGCGTACTACGACGCGCTGCGCGCCGAGCGCCTGCCGGCGGCCCTCACCCAGGGGCAGCGGGACTTCTTCGGGGCACACACCTACCGGCGCACCGACCGCGAGGGTTCGTTCCACACGCTCTGGAGCGGCGACCGCTCCGAGGTCGGCCCGGCCTGAACATGGCCCGAACACGGCCTGGTCCGGCCTGAACGCGCCTGACGCACGGCCCGGCGTACGGGCTCCCGCGCGGCGGCCGGCCGGACCGGCGCGCGGGGCTCAGCCCAGGGGGCCGGGCTGCGGGATCGGCGCGGGTCCCGGCGGCGGCGGCACCGGGTCCGGCTCGGGCACGGGGCCGGGCACCGGCGGCGCGGGCCGCGGGACGGGCGCGGGGTCCGGGAAGGGGCTCGGGCCCGGGGCCGGGTCGGGACCGGGTCCGGGGACGGGCGGCTGTGTCTGCTCTGTGTTTCGCACCATGTGTCCCACCTTCCCCCGAACCCGGCGCGTACGCCCTCCGGCATCCGGGCCGCCGGCCGGCTCTGCCTCAGCCGAGCAGGGCCAGGCCGGCCGCGAGCCCCGGGGCCGGGCTGGAGAGCACCGGGACACGGGTCGCGGCGAGGTGCTCGGCCCCGGCCAGGGAGACCTGGGCGAGCACGATGACGTCGGCGCCGGCCACCGCGTCGGCGGCCGCGGCCACCAGCGCGAGGCAGCCGTCCCGGTCGCCCGACGCGAACCGGTCCCAGGCCCCGGCGACGAGCCGCGTACGGACCGCCACCGGGCACTCGCCGGCCTCCTCGGCCAGCAGGGCCGCGGTCGGGGCGAGCGTCGACTCCAGGGAGGCCAGGACGGTGATCCGCGCTCCGGCGCGGACCGCCGCGGCCGCCATCGGCCGGTCCACGCGCAGCACCGGCGCGCCGACCGCCGGGGCCAGCGCCTCGGCGGCCGCGCCGATCGTCGAGCAGGTCACCAGCACCGGTCCCCCTCCGGCGCCGGAGAGCAGCCGCAGCAGGTCCGGGGCCACCGCGTCGGGGCCCTCGGCGCGGGCGCGGGCCAGCAGCTCCGGAACCACCAGGTGCCGCAGGACGGCGCCGGGGTGGTTCCGGTCCCGCAGGGCGTCGAACACCGGGACGTGCGCCGCCGAGGTGTGCAGCAGGACCAACCCGTTGCGCTCATGGTCCCGGCTCTCCTCAGACGGCGACGGCGTGGGGGCTGCGCTCCTGGTCCGTGCCCGGTACCGGGGCGGACAGGTCCGCGCCCAGCTCGACGATCCGGTTGTCTCCGTCGACGTGCACGACGCGGGGCTTCAACACCCGCGCCTCCGCGTCCTCGACCTGCGCGTAGCTGATGAGGATGACGAGGTCCCCCGGGTGCACCAGGTGCGCGGCGGCGCCGTTGATCCCGATGACACCGGACCCGCGCTCGCCCTCGATGACGTACGTCTCCAGCCGGGCGCCGTTGGTGATGTCCACGATGTGCACGAGCTCGCCGGGCAGCAGGTCCGCCGCGTCGAGCAGGTCGGCGTCGACGGTCACGGAGCCGACGTAGTGCAGGTCGGCCTGGGTGACGGTGGCCCGGTGGATCTTGGACTTGAACATTGTACGCAGCATTGAGGTACCCCTGGATCTGTGCTCCCTGCCTGCGTTTTTGCAGGTCAAGTGCGGTTTCCTTACCCTACAACCAGTAGCGGGTTCAGTCAGGTTCTTCCACGTTTTTCAGGACTGCCGCTGACCACCTGCCGACGCTGTCAGCCTACGCAACGACCCTCGCACGTCACCCGGAAGCGCCACCACTGTGACTGGCGCCACCTTCGAAGACCGATGGCGACCACACGTCGGCGGCGAACCATGGTGCGTCGCGTTCGACGTTCATGAGAAACGGGTTCTGGCACAGATCTTGGGGAGTCGTCGCGGAGCGTGACGGCATCCTTCGACTGCAACGGATGGTCACGCCCCTGGGCCCGTCACCGTGCACCGCGACCACCACGGGCGTCATCGTTGTCCGACCCGGCACATACGCTGTCGCCGCGGAACAGAGACCCAAAGGATGGAGGCGGCATGTCGTTGACGTGGCTGGATACGGAGGGCGGCCCCTTCATCGTGGTTCCGCGCACCGCGCTGGCGCACTGGTCGGGAACGGAGGGCGACTACGACCGGGCCTGCCAGGTGATGGATCTCGTCGGGGTCCTCGAACTCCCTGACGGAGCCGAGGCGCTCGTCCTCGGGGACGAACCTCTCTCCACTGCCTACCTTCCCGAGCATCGAGTCCTCGTCCGCTGGCACTACGCGGAGAGCGGGGAAGGTGTCGCCGACATCATCCGGACTGGCCTTCCCACCGCCGAGTGGAAGGAAGGACCTGTACTCAGCACCACTGGCGAGCTTGTTGTGTTCGACGCCGCCTACTTCGGCACCGAGGTCGGGACGCTCACGGACAGCGCCACCCTCGACATCGCCACCGGCCGCTACCGAGTGGACTCGGCAGCCATCGAACCGAACAACCTGACGTCCTTTCGAGTCCATCGCTTTGTCGAGTTGGACTGACCCGACGTTCGTAAAGATCCTGGGGAGTCGCTGCCGAGCGTCACTGAAGCAGGATCATTTTGCGTAGGAGCTCGAACCCGGCTCGGCCGTAGAGCTGCCGCTCTATCTTCTTGATGCGGTTGACGGCCCTCTCGATGCTGCCCGAGCTCCAGTCGAGGGTGAGGCCGGCGGAAACCGCTTCGAGGTCTCGGTGCAGGTGGAGTGCAAAGCCGGTGAGGCCGGGCAGCTTGCCGGCGTCGACTGCGTCGATCCAGGTGGGGAGCGTGGCACCAAGGCGGTCGCCGAGCATCTCGCCGAAGTCGCGGACGTGTCCGGCAGCCGTGTCCAGTTCGGGACACCGGGCCAAGACCTCCTTCAGACCGGCCCGTTCCTCCCCGGTCAGGGCCGTGGGGTGACGGGTGAGCCAGCCGAGCACCTGCCGTACCGTCGGCGGCCGCGTCGGTGCTGCGGACGGAGCGTCGCGCAAGGTGGCGACGTGGGCTCGGACCATGCCGTAGGTGACGGGCGCCTGCTCGGCGACCAGCTCGCCGTGCAGCCGGGTGGCGCTGGTGCATCCCTCGGCGAATCGCCGTTCCAAGCGACCTGCGGGGCATCGGGGGCGCCGCGCCGGTCGCCCTCGGCGTAAGCGCCGGCCCGGGCCCGGGCCCGGGCCCGGGCCCGGCAGATGATCTCCACGCCGGGACGGCGGATCAGCCAGGCGGCCAGCGGCCCGGCTTCACCCGTCGGCAGCACGTCGACCACACGATGGTCTTCGACGCTGGTCAAGACGGTGGAGTAGGTCTGGCCGCGGCGGATCGCGAAGTCGTCCACACCCGGCACACGCGAGGTGCTGAACCGAGGATCGGGCAACGCCATGACCCTCCGGAGCAAGGTCATCCGTCCCGCGCCGAAGCCCAGATGGGCGGCCGGCCGGGCGCCGGCCCGTCCGGGGCCGCACCCGGCGGCCAGGCCGGCGCCGCTCACGGGCGCAGGCCCTGGTCCGCTCGGCGCGATGCCACCGCATCGCCCGCGGGAGCAGGGCCTGCCCGTGTGCGCTACGGGGCCGGGGTGTGGGTGGCGGTCCACTCCGACGCGTAGGGATAGCTGCGGCCGCGATGCAGCGGTCCGTCGGACGCGGCGTCAGAACCGCACCCCGCAGTGCGTCACCGATCGGCAACGACGTCAGCTCTGGCGGCTGGTGCGTACGCCAGCCCAGGTGAGGAGCAGCCCGGTCTAGGCCTTCTCTTTCGGATCTTGTCGGCCGAGCCCGCGGCGTCTGGTGCCGTGTCTGGGCGTGCTGTCGGGGCGTTCGCGTACTGGGCCGTACGTGGTCGCCTCGGCAGTGCGGCCAGGCGCGGTGCCAGGCGTCGCGGGCCCGGCAAGATCCGAAAGAGACGGCCTAGGCGTCCGCGGTCACAGCCGGCGCGCCCAGCGGGGGCTCCCCCAGCTGTAGGAACAGCCGTCAGGGGCCGCTCTTCCCGTTGGCCGTTGGGCGTGGGCGGCCTGTGTCAGTGGCTGGTCGGGGTTGGGGTGATGTGGTCGGTGCCGGATACGGCTGAGCCGCACGGCCGGTGAGCGGGCGCTCGCCTGGGGGTGTTGCGCGTTCCATGCACGGACCGCTGGTGGCAGGTCGTCGCTGCGGCGCTGCGGCGAAGGGCCGACCGGGTTACCGGCTCGCCCGATGCGCGTGGAGCACTTGCTGTCCATGATCCGAGCCCGCCAGTCGCCGGATGGTGCGGCCGCCGTCCGATGCCTTCGGTCCCTGCGCGGCGTTCGTCCGGTCCAGTGGGTCCGCAGCCGATCACAGCGACGGGCAGGGCCCTGGAGAGGTACAACGCGGTCTCGAGGCGATCGACGCGCGGTGCTGTTCGGGGTGCGGGCCCGGCGGTGGCTCGGGCGGGAGACTGCCGGGCATGGACATGGAGTCGGTGACGGTGGAACTGCTTGCGTTGCAGCCTGCGGAGTTCACCGCAGCCAGGGACGCGTACGTGGCTCGGTCGCGGAAAGCTGGTGACAAGGAGCTTGCGGTCGCGATCGCGGGCTTGCGGAAGCCGACGCTCGCGGTGTGGGCGGCGGGGCTGCTGGCACGCCGCCGCCCTGATGAGGCCCAAGGGCTGCTGCAGCTCGGCGAGGCGCTCCGTGCTGCGCACCGGACGCTGGACGCCGGGCAGCTGCGGAAGCTGTCGCACGATCAGCATGTGGTGATCGGGGAGCTCGCGCGTACCGCGCGAGCCCTCGCGGCCGAAGCCGGGCAGGCGCTGAGCGAGCCGGTGCTGCACGACGTCGAGCAGATCCTTCATGCGGTCCTCGCCGACGGGGACATCGCGGAGCAGTGGGTGGCGGGCCGACTGGTGAAGGCTCCGGATGCGGTACGCGGGTTCACCGGCCTGGAACCGCAGCCGGGCGCGGCTCCGCAGGGCAGCAAGGCGGTCGCCGGGCCCGTCGGAGTCGCGTCGAAGGGGGCCCGCTCCCGTGCGCGCACGGCGGGGCCCGTCGAGGAGGCGGAACGGGCGCGCCGGGAGCGGGCGAAGGCGGCGCGGGAGGAGTTGGCCGAGGCTCGGGCCGAGGCCGGCCGGCTCGAAGTGGCCTCCGCCGCCAGCCAGGAGCTGGCGGACTCCGCGGCCGCGACGGTGGCCGCGGCTGAGCTGGAGGTGGCTGCCGCGAAGGAACGGCTCGTCGAGGCCCGTTCGGTGAGCGTGGAGGCGGCCGCACGCCATCGGGAAGCCGGCCGGGCGGCTTCCCGGGCCCGGGCGCACGTGAAGGCCGCGGCGCGCAGTGCCGAGAAGCTCACGGAACCCGAGGGATGAACCGCGGCCGGTGCCCGCTGCCCGGCGGCGGCCCACCGGATCGCCGTGGCAGCGTCGGGCCCTCCGGGCGGGCGGAGCTGCGCGGCGAGCAGCCGCCCGGACCTGGCCTCCGTACGCGGATGGGGTTGCAGGGACTGGGGCGGGTTTGTTCAGGGTGGTCAGGGTGTGGGGAGGAGGGCGGCGACCAGGACGGCGAATTCCTGGGGGTCGATGATGCGGATCCCCAGTTCTTCTGCCTTGGCGCGCTTGGAGCCGGCCTTCTCGCCCGCCACCAGGAGGGTGGTGCGCTTGGACACCGACGACGATGCCTTGCCGCCGGCCCGCTCGATCAGCTCGTTCATCTCGTTCCGGGACAACACCGCAAGGGGGCCGGTCATGGAGCCGGTCACCACGACGGCCTGTCCGGCCAGCGGGCCGTCCGCCGAGTCCTCGGCGTCGCCTCCATCGGCCGCGGCGGCCGCGGGCATCTGCGGCTCGGTGACCTGCGTGCCGACCTGCTGGGCCTGGAGCCTGTCGAGGAGCGGGGTGAGTTCGGCGAGTTCGGCCGCGATGACGCGTGCCTTCTCGGTGCCGATGCCGTCGACCCCGGCCAGCGTGTCCGCGTCGGCGGCCCGGATCGCGTCCATGGAGCCGAAGTACGCGGCGATCCGGCGGGACATCGTACGTCCGGTGCCGCGGACTCCGAGGGCGCAGAACACGCGGTTCAACGCGGCCCCGCGGGCGGTCTCGATCGCGGCCAGGAGGTTGGCGGCGCTGGTCTCCCCCATGCGCTCCAGGTTGAGGAGCTGTTCACGGCTGAGCGTGAACAGGTCGGCGATGTCGTTGACGAGACCGGCTTCCACGAGCTGGATCGCGCGCGTGCCGCCGAGGCCTTCGATGTCGAGCTGGTCCCGGCCTGCGGCATAGATCACCGAGGCCACCGCCTGACAGCTACGGCCGCGTACGCACCGCCAGCGCTGCTCGGAGGTGTCGATCGCGTCCCCGCAGCGGGGGCAGGCCTCGGGGAAGGCGATCGGGGTCTCGGCGCCGGTGCGCTGGTCGACCAGCGGTGCCTCGATGCGCGGGATCACGTCGCCGGCCCGGTACACGAACACCTGGTCGTCGATCATGAGTCCGCGGCGGGTGATGTCGGACGGGTTGTGAAGGGTGGCGTACGTGACCGTCACCCCGTCGATGACCACGGGCTCCAGGACGGCGCGCGGGGCGATGATCCCGGTCCGGCCGACGTTCCATTCCACCGCGAGCAGGCGGGTCACCTTGTGCTCGGCCGCCAGTTTCCGGGCCACCGCCCATCTCGGGGCGCGGGAGCCGTTGCCGGCCTGGCGCTGGTCCTCGGCCGTGTCGGCCTTGACGACGACACCGTCGATGCCGAACGGCAGGTCCGCGCGCAGGCCGGCGATCATGTCGATACGTTCCTGCACCTGCTCTACGGTGTCGCATCGCACCGGGGCGGCGACCGTGCTGGCGGCCGTGTTCGCGCCGAGCGCGGCGAGCTTCTCCAGCAGAGCGACGTGGCCGAGGTCGTCCAGGCCGACCGCGCTGTAGGCGAAGAAGGTCAGCTCGATCCGGTAGGCGCGGTCCTTGGCCCGCAGCGTGCCGGCCGCTCCGCTGCGCGGGTGCGCAAAGGGCGTGGCCTCGTGGGCGAGCCGGATCCGGTTGGCCTCCTCGAACTGCGCGGTCGTCAGCAGCACCTCTCCGCGGAGCTCGACGTCGATCGGTTGGGTGAGGACCGGCGGCAGGCCGAGGACGGCGTCGGCGGCTCCCGTGATGTCCTCGCCGGCCAGGCCGTCGCCGCGGGTGAGGACCTGAACGAGCCGGCCGCCCCGGTACCGGGCGGCCACCGCGAGACCGTCGAGCTTCGGCTCCACACACCACCCGGCCACGGGGTGCCCGAGGCGCCGTTCCAGCCCGGCCGCCCACTCGGCGAGCTCGTCGGCGTCGAAGACGTTGTCGAGGGAGAGCATCGGCACCGAGTGCGGCACGTCTCCCTGGACGGCTCCGCCCGCCACCTTCCCGGTCGGCGACTCGGCGAGCACCTCGTCCGGGTGGGCCTCTTCGTAGGCCGTGATGGCGCGCAGCAGCCCGTCGTACTCGTCGTCGCCGAGGGGGGTGGTTCCGTCGCCGTAGTACGCGGCCGACGCCGCCAGAGCGGTGGTCACGGCCGCTGCGTAGGCGGCAGGGGAATGCAGGGCGCTGTTGTCGGTCATGAAGGTCATCATCCTGCCCAGCACTGACAATGCCGCCGACGCGTGCCGGCCGGGCTGTCGCCCTCGGACTGCGGCCCCTCACGGGCGGAGATGCGCAGGGGACCGGGCCGAAAATGCGATGACCTGCGGTAACGGGCTGTGGCACAGTCCGTCCATGTCCAACGACATCGCCTATCCCGTCTTCCACAGCGCCGACCCCCTACGCGCTCTGAACATGGCGCGCCGCCTCGTGGAGCTCGGTCGTTGCGCGTACACCGACGTCTCCCTCTACGCGGAGCTCCGCTCTGTCGGCGCAGTGCGGCGGGGCGCGAAGGAGCTGCCCGAGGGGTGGTTCCGGGGGCAGGAACACTACGGGGAGTTCGACGATCGGGTGCCGTTCCAAGACCGCCCCGCATGGCTCGTAGGCGTCCGCGGGACGGGCCTGCCGACCGACCCGATGGCGTACCCGGGGCGGCTACCGGTGGACTACGAGTTGCTCGACCAGGCGGTCGACAGCGTCGAGGACGCCTTCACCGCCTCGATCGGTCCGAGCGTGGGCGAGATCAACTGGCAGCACCTGTCCTGGCCGGGCGCGCCCGAGGTGGGCTTTCACGGCGAGTCCAAGCACGCAGAGGTGACGCTCCTGCTCAACACCGGCACCCGCGGGTACGACGAGCCTGCCGACGAGCACACCGTCCTCGTCCACGTGCGCAGCGCCGACGTCGACGGCCGTCAACTGCGGGAGCCATACGCGCACTGGCTCGCCAATCAGGTGGGACTCACGGTGATCGGGCCGGGACAGCGAGGATGAAGCGGCCGGCGGGGTGAGCCCGGTGGAAGACGATGCCGTCCCGCTCGCGCGTGCGCAGCCGCGGTCCGTGCGGCTGCCGGCAGGGCTCAGTGGGTGCGGTGCCAGTGGTGGACGCTCATCACGTAGGGGGCCAGGGTGCGGGCCCGGCGCAGCATTCCGTAGAGCTGCTGGGCGGGTCGTTGCTGTTCGCCGTGGAGGGCGTTCAGGACGATCAGCCCGCACGTCAGGGCGGGTACGGCCCACTGCACGTAGGAAAGGTGGCGTTCGGCCTGCACGGTGTCCACGGGGAGCCGTTCTGCCGTCTCTGCGTCGTGCGGGGTTCCGGACGACGCGAGTTCGATCTTCTTGCCGAGGATCCTGCCGTACGCGGTGGCGCCCAGCGCGGCGCCGGTCAGGGCCGTCTTGGCCAGGGTGGAGGCAGCGAGGCCCTGCTGGGTGAGGACGCGCGCGGCGTTCACGCCGAGCAGGCCGCCGGAACCTACGAGGTGTGCGCCGATCGCGACCGCACCCACCGGGGCCCACCGGGACCAGCCGGCGCTCGCGATCCTGGCACTCTGCTGCCAGTCGGTGCCCTGTTCCTTCGCGGCGCCGTTGAGGCCGACCGCGCCCATGAGGGATCCGCCGAACCATGCGGCGAGGCCGACGTCGTGAAGGCTGCGCAGGACGGTGTGGCGTGCGGACATGGCATGGCTCCTCGGGCGGTGTACGTCGGCAGGCCCGCCGACGCTTTCGCCACCGTCCCCCCGATGACCGGTGCCCGCCATCGCGGCTGGTCCGAACGGACTGCGGGACGAGGTGCCGGAGCGGACGGCCCGGTCGTCCCGCAGGTGGTCCACCACGTCGTCACCCACATCGTCGCGGACCCGGTGGGCGTCCCACGGCCCTCGAACGCCTCCTGCCGGCGGGCAGGGTCTACGCTGTGACTGCGGCCACCGCGTGATCGTTTGTCTGCACACGCCGATGATCAACGGGTGACCGCACGCGTCTCCCTAGCGCGTCGGGGTCGCGCAGGTTCCGCCCGCCCTTCCTGTGTCAGGAGGACACGTGCAACGTGGCGACATCTGGTGGGTGGAGTTCGACGAGCGGCGGCCGGTCGTGCTGCTGTCGGGAGACGACGCGTCCGGGATCCGGGTGATGCAGGTCGTCGCTCGGGCTGGTGTCGACATCACCGGTCTGGGCGTCGAAGTGGCAGTGGGCGCCGTGGAAGGACTGCCCTTCGAAGGCGTGCTGCGGTTCGCGTTGCCGCGTCCGGGCTTCACCCCTTGCACGTGGCTGACCACCGTGTCCCGGGACGATCTGATCGAGCGAGCGGGCGTTCTGTCCTCCGCGAAACTCAGCGAGATCGAGAACGCCCTCCGTCTCGGTGAACAGGCGAACGAGTGGACCCCGGCGACGACCGCGAAACTCGCCGATATGAGGAACGCCCTCCGTCTCGGTGGACTCGGGTAGACGGAAAAGAAAAGGACGCCCGCGACGGCGTGGTCGGTCTCGCCCAGATGATCGACGCTGCCGGCTGACTCCTCGGCGCCCTCACGATCGAGATCACGAACTACGGCTGGAGTACCAGGTCACGTCGGGACGTCCAGTTCGCTGCGCAGGGTCAGGCTCAACGGCAGCGGGCCGCGCCCTGACCTGGCGCGGCCCGCTGCCGACAACGTCCGGTGGAGACCCCTACTGGAATCTGCGGAAATACTGCACTGATCCCGGACAGGAGCAGGCAGAGGTAGTGAATTACTTCTTCATTTTCTTTATGACGAATGCGCCGATAAAGCACAGCGCTATGAAGCCGAGTACCCACCCCGCACTGGGGAGATAGTCGTAGCGTCCGCTTTTTGCGAGTACAACCAGCATGAAATCCCTCTCATAAGCGCTATTTCTTACGACGCGAGTTCGATCCTCGGGATCGCTGCCCTGCAGCTGCCCTATGCCAGCTCTTCCGACACCGCTCCTTCCACCTGGCTTCCGACGAATTCCCCGGCTGCCAGGCACCCTGCGCCGACCAGGACGCCGCCGACTCCAGCAGTGGGAAGTGAGGCTGCTGCCGCGGCAGTACCGCAGGTCGCCGTGGTCACCGCACCTGCCAGGGCTCCGGCGGCCACGCCCGCCAAGTCACCCCATTCACCGTTTTCGGCAGCGACTGCGGCCTCGCCCAGGGACTTCGCATCGAGGGCGGTGGAAACCGCTCCGAGGAAACTCCTACCGCTGGGGTCGATGTTGTTGATGGGGTCGGCGCCGGCGTAGGCGTAGCGGTTGCCCTGTGCGGGGTCGGCGAGGAAGGTGAGGGGGTCCTGGGTGGTGAAGCGGCCGGTGGTGGGGTCGTACCAGCGCTGGCCGTACTTGAGGTAGCCGGTGGTGCGGTCGTGGGTGCCGCCGACGAACCGGTAGGGGTTCTCGGTGGCCGCGGTGCCGGAGGTGACGGTCTGGGCCGCGCCGTAGGGGTCGTAGGCGTAGACCCCGGACTGGACGGTGGACTGGTTGATGAACTGCACCGGGCTTCCGAGGCCATCGATGATGTAGTAGGCCTCGTAACCGTTGGTGGTGCGCAGGGCCAGGGGCTGGCCGGTGGTGGGGTCGTGCTCGATGTAGGCGGTGCCGGCGGCGAGCTTGACCTGCTCGATGACGGGAACGCCGTACTGATCGGTGCGGCCGTGGACGTAGTCGACGGTTTCGCCCTTGTCGGTGGTCTGGTGGACCAGCTCGTTCGCGTTGGTGCCGGCATAGGTGTAGCTGCCGGTGCCGGTGCCGGTCTTGGCGGTCGCCATGCGGCCGGCGGCGTCGAAGGTCACCGCGGACAGGGCGGGGGTGGTGGTGAGGTTGCCCTGGCCGTCGTAGGTGTAGCCGGGGGTGGTGATCTGGTTGGCGGCGTCGTAGGCGAGGTTCTGGGTGGTGGTGCCGTCGGAGGACGTCTTGCGGTTGCCGCGGGCGTCGTAGGTGTAGGTGTACGTCTTGCCACCCCCCGAGGTCGCGACCTGCGTCAGCCGGTTGCCGCTGTCGTAGCTGTAGCCGGTCGTCTTGCCCGTCAGGTTGTCCTTACTCCACTGCAGCAGGGTGCGGTTGTCGGCCTTGGCCGTGGAGCAGGTGCCGGGGGTGCCGATGGCGCGGCAGTAGGTGGTGTCGAACTGCCGGGTCGGGGTGGCCGCGGGGCCCTGGTCGGCCCAGACGCGGCTGATGCGGCCCGAGGTGTCGTAGTCCTGGTGGACGCGGGCCTTGAAGACGGTGCGGGCGTCGTTGGTTCCGTAGTACGTGTCGGTGCGCCGGCCCCGGTCGTCGTAGACGAAGCCGATCTTCGTCGCCGTGGACGGGGCATCGGTGGTGAGCTGGGTGAGCTTGTTCGCGGCGTCGTAGGTGTACGTGGTGGTGCCGCGGGCGTCGGTGAGAGCGGCCTGGTTGCCGTTCTTGTCGTAGCGGTAGCCGAGGGTGCCGCCGCCGGAGGTCGCGGTGCGGGAGGTCAGCCTGCCCAGGTCGTCGTAACCGTAGGTCGTGGTCCCCGCCGCGTCGGTGCGGGTCTGGACCCGGCCGAAGCCGTCGTAGGCGTAGCCGACATCGGGCGTGGCGTCGGAGTAGTCGACCTTGGTGATCCGGTCGCCGTCGTCGTACGTGAAGACCCTGGTCGTGCCACGGCCGTCCTTGGCCGTGGCCAGGCGGCCGAAGGTGTCATAGGTGTACGACTTCAGCTTCAGCGACCCACCGGCCGGGTCTACCGAGGTGACCTGGTGCGTGGCGCTGTCGTAGTTGTAGGTGGTGCTGCTGGTGTTGCCTGGGTCGGTGGAGGTCTTCACCGTGCCGTCGGCGTTGTAGTCGACCTTCGCGGTGGACGCGTTCGCGTCGGTGGCCTGCGTGAGGTTGCCGGCCCCGTTGTACGTGTAAGTCGACTTGTTCGACTGGCTGTCCGTGGAGGACGACGGCAGGTGCGTGAGGCCGGCCGCGGTGTTGTCGTACGCGGCGGAGAAGGACGAGCCCGAGGGGGACTCCGACTTCGTCACGGACTCACCGGTGTTGGCTCCGAACGTGTTCGTCGCGGTTCCGGCGCCCGCGCCGGTGCCATCGGTCGCGGTCGCGGTGTCGAAGTTGGCCGTGTAGGTCTTCGAGCGCTCGCGGCCGGCCGCGTCGGTGGCCTTCTTCACGCGACCCGACTGGTCGTCGGTCAGTTCGTACGTGGTGCGCGGGACCGTCGTGATCGCCTGGCCCTGGTCGGTGTTGGGCGAGGCGACCAGCGTCCTGGCCGGGTCCGCGTAGGAGAGGCGGGTGACGGAGTCGCCCGGGGAACCGGGCGCCTTGTTCTCCTGCGTGATGGAGGTGACGCCGATCGAGCCGTAGGCGAATCGGGTCACTCCTCCACCGGGGTTCGTGATCGAGGTGAGCTTGTGGGCCGCGTAGGAGAAGCTCGTGGTGCGGCCCAGGGTGTCCTTGATCGAGGCCAGGTCGCCGGCGCCGTTCACCGTGTACGTGACCGTGCGCTTCCTGCCGTCCGAGCCGGTCTGGGCGAGCGTGGTGACGTGCCCGGATGCCGAGGTGTACACGGCGCTCTTCTGGGCTTGTGTGCCGCGGGTGGAGACGATCGTCGTGGGCAGGTCGGCGCTGTAGGCGAGGGTGGTGGCGTTGCCGTTGCGGTCGGTGGTCTTCGTCAGCTTGCCGGTCGCGTCGAAGTCCTGCTTGCCGGAACCGTCGTTCGCGCTCAGCGTGTAGGAGCCGTCGCCGTTCTTGACCAGTTTGGCCTTCGCCCCGCCGGGCGCGGTGAGTCCGGCGGCCGAGTTGGTGAACAGCCAGGTGGTACCGCCGCGCCCGTAGTAGGTGACCGAGCCTTCCTCGTGCACCGTCAGCGCGGTGTCGTAGGGCGTCAGTTTCCATCCGAAGCCTGCCGCGGCCTTCGCGCCGGTCGCGTCCGTGCCGATCGCGGCGCTGTTGTAGGCGACGCCGAGCCCGGTGTCGCCGTTGATGCCCGGCAGGGTCAGGTCGCTCGTGGTGACGAGCAGGTTGCCGGTGCCGACGTCGACCTGCGCGCCGACGTGGTCGCCCGCGGCGAACTTCAGCCGTGTGGCGCCCGGCCGTTCACCGGCGCCGGCCATCGGGCTGACCCGGGTGGACTGACGGATCGTAAGCGCGGTGCAGTCGGCTCCCTGGCACGCCTGCGCCTGCCACTCGAACTGCGTGCCGATCCGCAGCGGGTCCGGCAGCTTCAACCGCGCCACGTGACCTGCGGTCACGGTGACCGCGGCGCCGTCAACCAGATCGTCGGCGCCGCCGGCCGCGTAGGTGCCGGCGTAGAACTTGACCGTGACCTGGCCCGTGCCGGCTGCGGTCTTCGCCGTCAGGACCGGCTGCGTCGACTCGGTCAACGCCACCAACTGCGACAGCGCTCCCGGCGCGGCGATGGCCGGAGTGACCCCCCATGCGGTGATGGCCGAGGCCACCACCGCCGCGCCGACGGCGTGAGACCAGCGTCGTGTGACGCCTGAATACAACATCTGCTTCCCCCATGTGACAAACGCCGGCCTGACGGCGGGCAGCCCTCATCGTCAGCGTCCATCCACATTGGAATCTAAGGTTCCGCGCGATAATCACGCACGGAAACCAAGGTCACTGGGAGTTATTCAAAGGATTTCAAGATCAGAAAGAGTCGCAATGCGAGGCGCTCGGGCCTCGAAAGCCTCACTAACGAAGGCCGCCCCATCTGACGGCCTAACAAAACGTTGAAGGTGCAGACCATATGAAGAAACCCACACGCATGCCCCCACTCCACCGGGGCACAAGCCCTCCCCACGCCGCCTCCCGACCGGAACGACAGACCTCCCGGAGGGCGTCGGCGGTCAGCTGGGCGCAGGGTGTTCTCGTTGGCTCCGTACCGTTGGGCACCGAAGAGGCAAGCGGCGTGCCGCCAGCTCGAACACCCTGAAGTCCTCCGGCACCGCCCGAAGCACGTACGGCGGATCCACATCGGCGGTGCGGGCACCCTCCCGATACGCGGCCGTGTTCTTGCCCGAAGCACCCTCGCCCGCGTCGATCCCGGCAGGGTCTCCCCCGGCATGCGGCGGGTGCACCCCGGAGGGGCGGGCTACGGTGCGGGAGTCGCAGATGCCTGTCGAGCGGGGGCCGGGGGCTCGGGCGGGAGCGCCGGGGAGCATGCGGGGCGGGTGGCGGAGTCCTCCGGGCGCGGCCAGTAGCGTCCTTCGAGGGCCTCGGCGCTGCGGTTGAGCCGGATCAGGACGTCCTCCAGCTCGCGCACGTCCCCGGGGGACCAGTCGGCGACCACCCGGGCCAGGCAGGACCGGTTGACCTCACGGTCCTCGGTGAGGCGGCGGCCGCCTTCGACGGTGATGGACAGCTTGCGGGCCATGCCTCCGTCGGGGTCCGCGACGCGCTCGGCCAGTCCGCAGCGCAGCAGCGCGGCCGTCTGGCGGTTCACGGTCGAGGTGTCGAGCCCGAAGGCCTCCGCCAACTGCCCGATGGACATGGGGCCTTGGGTGTCGATCCGGCTGAGCAGCAGGTACGCGGAGCGCTCCAGCCGTTCGGGGTCGCGCTCGCGCCGGGCCAGCACCTGGTGCCGCGAGAGCAGCATCAGTTCCCGCTCCAGTTTCTCCAGCACTGCGCCTCCCGCTCTGTCCCGGCGCTCCACCGTCGCCGCAATGTGCATGATACATAGTGTGTGTACGATGCACTTCTCGTTGCCTCCCGACGAGCCACAGCACCCCTCCGGAGGACCCGCATGACCGCCACCCCGTCCACCGCCTCCCGCGCGGCCGAGATCCTGTCCCGGCCCGTCAGGCTGAACGGCCTGACCGTCCCCAACCGCATCGCGATGGCGCCCATGACGCGCATGTTCTCCCCCGGCGGAGTGCCGGGCGAGGACGTGCAGGCGTACTACGCCAGCCGGGCCGCGGCGGGGGTGGGCCTGATCGTCACCGAGGGCACCTACGTCGGCCACGACTCCGCCGGGCAGAGCGACCAGGTGCCGCGGTTCCACGGCGAGGACCAGCTGGCGGGGTGGGCGAAGGTCGCCGCGGCCGTGCACGAGGCGGGCGGCACGATCGTGCCTCAGCTGTGGCACATAGGCATGGTGCGCAAGCAGGGCGAGGCCCCGTACGCCGACGCCCCCGCCGTCGGCCCCTCCGGCATCCGCGTCGACGGCACCGAGGGAACCGGCAGGGCGATGACCCGCGCCGACCTCGACGACGTCATCGGCGCGTTCGCCGACGCCGCCGCGGAGGCCGAGCGGATCGGCTTCGACGGCGTCGAACTGCACGGTGCCCACGGTTACCTGCTGGACCAGTTCCTGTGGGAGCGGACGAACCGCCGCACCGACGCCTACGGCGGCGACGCCGTGGCCCGTACGACGTTCGCCGCGGAGATCGTGGCCGCGGTCCGCGAGCGCGTCCGGGCCGACTTCCCCGTGATCTTCCGCTACTCGCAGTGGAAGCAGGAGGCCTACGACGCACGGCTCGCGCAGACGCCGCAGGAGCTGGAGGAGATCCTGGCCCCGCTGGTGGCGGCGGGCGTCGACGCGTTCCACGCCTCCACGCGGCGGTACTGGATCCCGGAGTTCGAGGGGTCGGACCTGAACCTGGCGGGCTGGACCAAGAAGCTCACGGGCCGGCCGACCCTCACCGTCGGTTCGGTCGGCCTCGACGGCGACTTCCTCCGCGCCTTCGCCGGCGAGGGCGCGGCGCTCGGCGACATCGACAACCTCCTGGACCGCATGGAACGCGAGGAGTTCGACATGGTCGCCGTCGGCCGGGCGCTGCTCCAGGACCCGCAGTGGGCGGCGAAGGTCCTCGGCAACCGCTTCGACGAGCTGAGGCCGTACGACGCCGCGGCGCTCAAGTCGCTCAGCCGGTAACCGGCACCCGGCACCCGGCACCCGGCACCCGGCACCCGGCACCCGGCAAGCCTCCGCGCCCCCGTCCCCGAGCACGCCTGGTGCCCGGGGGCGGGGGCGCCGCAGAATGGGGCTTCGCGAGAGGAGGGGACGACACCGTGGATCCGATCACGCTGGCAGGTATCACCGCCGTTGCCCTGAACGAGGGGGTCAAGTTCCTGTACGAACAGGCGGGTGAGGTCCTGCGGAACTTCCGTGAGCGACGCGCGGCCACCACCGCGTTGCCCGCGGAGCTGTTCGAGGGGGCTTCGGGGGAACTCGTCGCCGACCTGGAGAGGGTCGCCGCGCTCGAACCCGAACTGCGCCTGCTCCGACGCGATTTGGGTGAGTACGGGCAGGGCGTGGACCCCGTCGACCCGCGGGACACCGAGGTACTCGCCCTCGTGGACGGGCTGCGTTGCACGCTGGAGGCGGTCTACGGCGCGCCCATCGTCTTCCGCGGCGAACCGCGGCCGGCCGAGCCGGCCCGGGTCCGCGGCGCCGTCGAGGTGAAGGTCGTGCGCGGGTACGTGGCGGGCGTCCGCGTCGCCGCGGCCGCTTCCGGGAACCTGACGGGCTCGGTGCGTGCCGACGACGTCGAGGCGGGCGGCCAGGTGGTCGGCGTGGAGCTCCGGGGCGGCACGGACTGACCCCGGGAGAGCGGCGCCGCGCCGGGCCCGTCGGCCGCGACCGGCTCAGCGGCCGGGCCCGGCGGGGTCCCCGAGGAGCAGTTCCTCGATCTCCGCGTCCGGGGTGATGACGGCCAGCACGGCGAGCAGGTCCACGTGGTCGAGGTCGGGCAGGCCCGGGGAGCCCACGATCTCCTCCAGTGCGTCGCGGGCGGCGGCGGCGTCCGGGCCGCCGCGCAGCACCGTCACGGCCAGCGTCTCGGCCACCTCGGCGAGCGAACCGCCGCGCGTGCGGGCGGCTTCGGGCCAGAGCAGCCGCAGGTCGTCGTACCGGCCCAGGCGCGCCGCCGTCCCGGCGAGTTCGGTGAAGGCCCGGAGCCGGTGACCGGGTCCCGCCAGCTCCCGCGCGCTGTCGACGGCCCGGGAGAACATGGAGGCGGCCTCCCCGTCGTCGCCGACGTCGTGTGACGCCTCGGCCAGTTCGGCCGCGGTCTGAACGTCGCGGCGCAACAGGACATCGAGCTCCTCACGCGTCTCGACGTCCCGCCGCCCGCCGGCGCCGGGGGGACGGTGGGAGGCCGCGGCGAACGTCGCCCTCTCCACAGCCCTGTCCCACTCCCACCGGGCCGCTGCGACACCCTCGGGCCACTCCAGCCTGATGGCCTGGAGCAGGCACCAGACCGCGCCCTCCTCACCCCCGTCGGCGTAGAACCAGGTGTCCTCGGGCACTCGGGCCAGTTGCCCGAGCATCCCCCGCACGGTGAGGCGCAGCGCGGCACGGCTCTCCTCGAAGGCCCGCCGGTCGTCGCCGGCCCGCCGGACGCGCGCCTCCAGTGCCTGCTCGTACGGGGAGGGCCGGCGCGCCGGGTCGCCCGGGGCTCTGCCCTCCGCCTCCCGGAGCAGGGCCAGTTCCGCGTACTCGGCGTGGGCCGCCAGCCGGTTCCGTACGTCGCCCAGGTTCATCAGGCCGGCGGATTCGCCGTGCGCCGTGGGCGTGCGCGCCACCGTGGCGGCCGCGGCGGGCAGCCGGGCCCGCAGGAGGTTCTTCACGAGGCGGTCGGCGTCCTGCGGCAGGCGCCGGTCCTGGGGCAGCGCGGTGAACCACGCGGCGGCCTCGGCGCCGAGGGCTTCGGCGCGCCCGTGGTCGCCGCGTACGTGCGCGGCCCAGGCCAGCGCCGCCCGGGCCGGGCCGACCACCGCGGGCGTGTGCCTGCGGCGGCCCGCGGTGCGGGCCAGCGTGTCCGCGAGACGTCGGCGGTCCGCGTCGGCGAGGACCAGGGCGGCCTGGGCGCACAGGCTGTGGGGAATCCGGTCGGCGGCTTCCCGGGCCGCGGCGACCAGCGCCGCCCGGGGGCCGGGCCGCGTCTCGTCGCGGGCCAGCCAGGCCAGGGCCCGCACGTGTTCGGCGGGATGGTCCGCGCGCAGCCGGCCGGCTTCCCCGCGCGCCCGGTCACCCTGCCCGGCGGCGGCCAGGAGGCGTACGACGGCGAGCCTCAGCCCGACGTCGCACCAGCCGTGGAAGGCGTCGACGTGGCCGGCGTGCGGGTCGTCGTGGCAGCCGGGCAACTCCTTCACCAGCGCGTCGAGCAGCGCGGGGGCCGTCCGGTCGCCGATGCGGACCATGGCGGCGGTGTGGTGCAGCAGGCCCCGGATGTCCCGCCGGGGGTCGGCCAGGGCCGCCAGGCCGGCCGCGCGCGCCCGGGCGGCGCCGGCCGGGCCGAACCGCGCGGCCTGGACGATCCGGCCGAGCAGGACCGCGGCGTCGCTCAGCACTCCCCGGACGCGCGCCGTTCGGTCGGCGAGTTCCGGGAGACGCTCGTCGAGTTCGCCCTGCGCGGCGTACACCAGCAGGACGGAGTCGGCGACGTCCGGCTCGCGCAGCGGCGACGTCCACCCGGAGCCGTCGGCCGGCGGCGGTACGTGGCCCGGCGCGATCAGTGCGCCCAGCCGGGTGAGGCCGCCGGGGTCCGGCCCCGCGGGCTCCGTGAGCGCCGCCAGTGCCGCGCGGGTGAGGATGCCCTCGACGGCGCGGGCGCGCGCGACGGCTTCGCGGATGCGCAGTGCCGGCAGCGCGGCCGGCTCCGGTCCCGCCTCCTCCAGGACGAACGCCGCCAGATGACCCAGCAGGTCGTCGTCGGCGACGTCCAGCAGGGCGGCCGCGTCCTGCGGCGCGAGGCGGGGCATGAGCGGGGCCAGCAGCGCCGCGATCGCCGGGGACCAGCGGTATCCGGCCGTCTCGAAGCCTGCGGGTGCGATCTCCCGCAGGGCGGCGACGGCTTCGCCGGACGACCGGGCGTCCAGGGCGGCCACGATCAGCAGCAGCCACAGCAGGGCCGTGTCCTGCGGATGCGTACGCGCCTTGGCGACGCCCGCCGCCGCTCCCCGGAGCAGGGCGGCCTGCACCGGGGTCTCCTCGTCGGCCTCCGTACGGGCCCGCACCAGGCCGAGCGCCACCCTGACCGACCGGGCGTGGGCGTGGGCGGCCAGCGAGGTTTCCAGCGCGCGGCCCAGCGTGACCAGGTGCAGGTCCCGGCCGGGGGCGACCGTGCGCTGCGCGGCCAGGTAGCCGGGCGACGTGGCCAGGGCGTACAGACGGTCCCGGTGCGTCCGGCTCCGGGCGGGGCTGCCCGGTGTGGATTCGGCGGCGGTCAGCAGGTGATCCGTGAGGTGCTGGGCCAGGTACGGGTCGTCGCAGGCGTCCCACGCGTCCGTCCAGGTGGCGAACGCGCGGTCGGCGATGCGCCGGTGGCCCTCGCCGGCATCGAGGTGGGGATCGTCCCCGGAGATCAGGAACTCCTCGAACGACCGGTGGAAGAGCGTCCACGGGCCGCGGCGGCCGCGGCCCCGCAGGTACTGCCCGAGGACCCGGACGGTGTCGAGGACGTCCTGCTCCGTCCAGCCGAGGAGGTCGGCCATGCGGTCGGCGGTGAACCCGTCCTCCCAGGCGGCGACCAGCAGGTCGAGGACCGGCCTGAAGGCGGTGCGCCAGCGTTCCTCGGCGTCCGCGCTGCCGGCCGGGCGGATCTCCCGCTGCACGAACTCCCGGTAGACGCCGTCGAGTCCGTGCGGGAGCACGGACACGGCCAGTTCGTCCACCGTCCTGATTCCGTCGGCGACTTCCCGGGTGAGGTACCGCACGTACAGGTAGTTCCCCTCGCCGGCCGCGGCCAGCCGGTGGGCCAGCTCCTCCCGGCGCGGTTCGGCGCCCGGGGCTCCGCGCAGCCGGTGGCGGGCGTAGGCGAGGAGGTCTGCGGCGGGGTCGGGGGCGTCCTCCACCAGGTCGACGACGACGGCGTCCGGCAGGTTCCGCACCGCGGCGGTGACCCGGGCGTCGTGCCGCGAGGTGAGCACGAACCGCAGCGGGAGCCGGTCGGTGCCGGCGAGGACGAGTTCGGCGATCGTACGGCGGCCCCGGTGGGTGAGCGCCTCGTCCAGGGCGTCGACGACGACGACCGGCCGCCGTGCCGGGGCGAGGAGCTCCAGCGGACGGCACACCAGTTGCTCGAAGGCTTCGTCCGCGGTGACGTGGGACAGGGAGAGCAAGACCTTCGCGCCGATGACGCTCGCGTGCGGGTGGACCGTACCGGCGGTGGCCGTGCCCTCGATGTGCACGTCCCCCGCCCCCGGCCAGTCCCGCGACACCCGGACCAGGGCCTCGGCGAACCCGGGCACGGTCGTGCCGAACTGCTCGGCGAGCGACTCGGCGAAGCGGACCGGGTCGCAGCTGCCGCGGCTGGCCGCACGGCAGCGGTGCACCGCCGTGCCCGCGACCGGGTCGCCGCCCCACAGGTGTTCCACGGCCGCGGACTTGCCGGTACCGGGTGCTCCGGTGAGGAAGAGGTACGTGGACCCGGTCGCGTCCCATTTCCGTACGGCGTCGGCGAGCCAGCCACGCCCGACGAACTCGGCGGCGGCATCGGACGACGGCGGATCTGCGGGCATGGCCGCAGGGTAGGCCCGGCCCGCGCCCCTGAGCACGCGGGTCGCTCGTGTCTGGCCGGAACCGGCCTGCCCCTCAGCCGGCTTCCGCCCCTCGGAGCACGTTCCGGGAACGGTAATTCGGCGTGCGGTGGATGCTCGGGAAGAACTGCACTGCGGGCTCTGCGGATTCGTCCCGGCCGGCGATCCACACCCCTTGGACCCAGTGAAGTGGATCAAGATATCCGACCCCGCCGGCGCGCGATGTCGCCGGGCGAAGAAGATCGTTTGTCCGCTCCCGCGAAGCGAATGTAAACCGCATCGAAAAAGGGGTGTCAATAAGCGCACGGGGGATCGAATGTGCGCCCGGGCAGCCGAAAACCGCCCTTGCCGTGCGGAGCCGGATCGCCTCCGAGGGGGAACGCGGCAAGGTACCAGCCTTCCGGGTACTTGCCCGGATGTTTATCCAATGGTGATGGTCCGGCAGTGACGACACCACATGGGGCACTAGCGTCCCGTGGCACCCCGGGAATGCGGGCGTGCACCGCACGGCACGTGCGGAACCTCCAGCCCCCGCACCCCTCCCGGCCCTTGAGCAAGGAGGCACAGTGCTGTCATTCCGGCGGCGATCCGCCAGCGGCTTGTCGGTGGCCACGCGATACACGATCGGCAGCGGTGTCGTCATCGCCGCCCTGGCCGTCACGTTGATCGCGTTGCTGATCCCCGTGGAGAGCTTCGGCGGCCGCGCCTCCGCCGCGGCGGCGGGACCGGCCGGCGACGACGACGGCGCAGGGATCATGAGCACGGCGTACGGGCCGCTGACCCCGGCGGACCGCGACTTCATCCGGAAGGTGCGCCTGGCCGGGCTGTGGGAACTGCCCGCCGGCAAGCAGGCCCAGCAGCGCGGTACCCGCCCCTCCATCCGCACGGCGGGGAACCACCTGGTCGACGGCCACACCGAACTGGACCGGCAGGTCATCCAGGTCGGCCAGGCACTCGGCGTCGCACTGCCCGACCAGCCTTCCGCGCAACAACAGGACTGGCTCGCGCAGATGACGGCGGCCGGTCAGGGGGAGCAGTACGAGCGGCTGTTCGTCCAGCTCCTGCGCCGGGCGCACGGCAAGGTCTTCGCGCTCGTGGCCAGCATCCGGGCCCAGACCCGCAACTCCATGGTCCGCGCCCTCGCCACCTCCGCCAACGCCACGGTCCTGGACCACATCTCGGTGCTGGAGGAGAGCGGGCTCGTCGACTTCGACACCCTGTCCGACCAGCCCGCGCCCCCCGCCCCCAAGCCCGTCGCCCTCCTGGGCGCTCCCGCCCTCCCCTCCGATGTCCGATCGACGAAGTGAAGTGATCACATGAGCCAAAAAGGCCACAAACGCCCCCGGATCTCGAACAAGCTCCTCGCCGTGGTCTCCGCTCTGGTGCTGGGCGGTGGCGGAGTAGCCGTCATCGCGGGCAACGCCTCAGCCGGCCAGGGTGACAACCGCGGGGGCAAGTCCGTCGCCACGATCGACTGCCCGGACGTCGGCGACAAGCTCACCGCGGTCCCCGAGCAGGCGAAGGCGCAGGTGGGCGAGAACCTCGCCGAGCTCGACGCCCAGGTGGCCGACGCGTACAAGAAGCTCGCCGCAGGCCAGGCCAAGGGGGACGCCCTCCTCGGGCAGCTGCGCGACCAGCGCGGCAAGACCATCGAGAAGGTGGCCGGAGCGATCGGCGACAACGGCGCCCAGAAGCCCGAGGAACTGAAGGCGCTGAGCGGCTGCGAGATGAAGCAGGCCCCGGCGGACGCCAACCAGGCGGCCGACGCGAGCGCCGCCAAGAGCCTCGGCCAGAAGGGCGGCCCAGCCCAGAGCGACTTCGTCAACATCAACAAGGTGCGGCCGAACGTACGTCAGCCCGCGAACCAGTCCGGCGCGTCCAGAGGGTCCTTCAGCTCCAGCTGTGGGCGCAACGAGAACAAGCACTTCAATCCGGACAACGTGATCGTCGCCCCGGGCGTCTCGAACGGCGCGCACCACATGCACGACTACGTGGGCAACAAGACCACCGACGCGTTCTCCACCAACAACAGCCTCGCCGCGTCCGGCACCACCTGCACCAACGGCGACCAGTCCACCTACTACTGGCCGGTCCTGCGCCTGCGCGACGGAAGGGCCGAGCGGGACGCCCAGGCCCCCGGCGGCGGCCAGGACGGAAACGTCGGCACGATCCTGCAGCCGAAGCAGGTCACGATGACCTTCAAGGGCAGCCCGGTCGGCCAGGTCAAGACCATGCCCCGGTTCCTGCGCATCATCACGGGTGACGCCAAGGCCTTCACCAACGGCACCGCCAACGCCAACGCCTCCTGGAGCTGCACCGGCTTCGAGAACCGCCAGCTGAAGGACAAGTACCCGATCTGCCCCAAGGGCAGCGACGTGGTCCGCACCTTCACCTTCCAGAGCTGCTGGGACGGCAAGAACGCCGACAGCGCAAACCACCGCACCCACGTGGCCTTCCCGGACAAGGCCGGACGCTGCCCGAACGGGTTCACCGCCATCCCGCAGCTGGTGCAGCGGATCACGTACGGCGTCGCACCGGGTGCCCGGTTCGCGGTCGACAGCTTCCCCGAGCAGCTCCACAAGCCGGTGACCGACCACGGCGACTTCATCAACGTGATGTCGAACGGTCTGATGAACAAGGCGGTGAACTGCATCAACGGCGGCCGCGTCTGCCGCTGACACCCCGCACCGCGCACGGCGCGGTCCCCCGCTCCCGGGCCCGGCGCCCCCTCCTCCACCACGTCGCGCCCGGTCCGGGATCGGTGTCGGTCCGGAGCCGAATTCCGGGCCGGCACCGCCCCGCGGCCCCCGGCCCCGCCGGGGCCCGACCTCCGAGGAGTGGCATGTCAGGCTCTCGTGACAGCGCGGCCGGCCCGCGGACCCCGGGCGGGGCCGCGCCCCCGGCCTCCGACGCGGAACTGACGCTGCTGCTGCGCCGCGGGTACAGCGCGGGCGAGCCGGACCCGGCGGTGTGCGCCCTGCTCTACCGGCGCCACCGGCGGGCCGCCCTGGCGTACGCCCGTACCTGCTGCCGGTCTCCGCAGGACGCGGAGGACCTGGTGTCGGAGGCCTTCCTGCGGACGTTCCAGGCCGTCCGGGCCGGAGCGGGACCGCGGGGTCCGTGGCGCTCGTACCTGCTGTCCGTCGTCCGCCACACCGCCATCCAGTGGCGGGACGGGGCCGGCCGGACCCTGCTGACCTCGGATTTCGACACCTGGCGTCAGCCGGGCCCGGTCGGCGGGGATCCGCAGCAGCAGTGGGTGGCGGGTGAGGACCGCCGGCTCGTCGCCCGCTCGTTCGCCGGGCTGCCGGAACGATGGCGGACCGTACTGTGGCACACGCTCGTCGAGGGGGGCTCCCCCCACCAGGTCGCCGCGCTGCTGGGCATCACGCCCAGCGCGGTGACCTCTTTGGCGTTCCGGGCCCGGGAGGGGCTGCGAGAGGCGTACCTGCGCGCCCACGTGGAGGCCGCCGCCGACGACCGGTGCCGCCACTACGCCGGCCGGCTCGGCCCCGCCGTCCGCCGGGGCGGCGCGCACCTGTCCCGCGAGCTCGCCCGGCACCTGTCCGAGTGCGGCGGCTGCGCCCGGGCCTACACGGAACTCCTCGACCTCAACGCGACGATGCGCGGAGCGGTGTCCGCTCCCCTCCCCGCACGCTAGGCCGTGTCTCTCGGATCAGCCCGGTCCCGCCATGATCCGAACAACACACCCAGGCCGCCACCGCTCCGGCGCCGCCGCCTCCCGTACGAAGGGCCCCGGCCCGGACCCCGCCGAGACGGGTCCGGGCCGGGGCCCTTCCTTGCGTACGGGCGCGGCCGCGCCGCGGGTCAGAGGCCGTTGACGCGGGCCATCCTCCCGACGGCCAGGGCCGGGAAGTCGGCGGTGACCACACGGGCCGCCCGGCGCCCCACCCGCGAGTGCTGGCGCCGCACCTGGGCCATCAGCCTGCGGCTGCGCAGGGCCATCTCCAGCTCGAAGCGGGTGCGCGGGTCGCGCAGGCCGGTACCGAAGAGCTTCTCCAGCTGCCGCATGCGGTAGCGCACGGTCTGCGGGTGCACGCTCAGCGCCTTCGCCGCCTCGGGGGCACCGCCCCCCTCCAGCCAGGCCAGCAGGGTCACTTCCAGGCGTTCGCTCTGGCGCGGGGTGAGGTCCGCGAGCGGCCGCAGCCAGCGGGCGGCCAGGGCGTGGGCCAGCGGCTCGTCCTGGAGGAGGAGCAGGGTGGAGAGGTGGTCGTCGACGAACACGGGCCGGGCGTCCAGCCCACCGCGGTTGGGGGTCAGGGCGAGCAGGCGCACCGCCCAGCGCAGCGAGGACGCCGTGTCGCGCAGCGGTACGGCGTGGCCGACCGCGGCGAACCGGCCGCGCAGGGGCAGTTCCAGCGGGGCCCTGGTATCGGTGTCGGCGCTGGGGACGAGCAGGCAGGGGCGGCCCGCGAACATGCCGGCGAGCGTGTCGTCCAGTACGGCCGCGAGCTGCTGGGCGTCGCCGGGAGCGGCGAGCGCCACGGCGCGCACGGCGGGCGGGAGGGGCCAGCCGGCCGCCTCGGCGAGCTCGCCCATGGAACTCTCGGACGCCTGCCGGTCGTCGGTGAGGGCCTTGAAGAGTTCCTGGCGCGCCCCGTCGGGAACGGTGGCCGGCTCGGGCCGGTCGCCGCGCGGGTCTCCGTTGCCGGGCCCGTGCGCGCCGGGCCCGTGGCCGCCGGATCCGTGCCCGCCGCCGGGTCCGTCCTCGCGGCTGTGTTCTCGGGAGCGCTCACGGGTGTGGGCGCGGGTGTGTTCCAGAACGTTCTGCCGGCCGTCGTGTCGGTCCTCCTCCTTGTCCTTCTCCGTGTCCTTCACTTCCGCGATCCGCGGCCGTACCTGCGACGGCACCTTGGACAGGCGCGGCACTGCGGGCCGCGCCTGCGGGTGGGCCGGGGACGTCGTGGAAGGGGACTGGGCATGTGTCTGGGGCTGGGCGTCCCGATAGCCGAGGGCGTTCAGCAGCGCCTCCTCGACGCACTGTCTGAGCAGTTCGTCGTCGAGGGCGTCGCTGTCATAGACAAGAGTGGAAAGTCCCGGAATTCCATGCAGAAGCTCCTCCACTATCTCGGCGGCCAGCGTGGGAAGTTCCCTGCGCAGGACGCGGGTCCACTCGCCTCTTGGGCGGGACCAGATGCGGTTCAGAAGTTCGCACATCGTTTTCCTCGTTCGTGCCGGGGTGAGGCCTGCCCGGAGTGCGGCAAGCCCGCCGAGGTTGACTCCTTGTCAACAGTGGCGTCTGACATGGAGACTTGAGGCCCTCGTACTCCCTCCTAGAGGGGTCCGGCCATCTACGGTCCCGCGACTTTGCCGTGTCTTTACCGACGAGTACGCGTAGATGGCGGGCGGTGCGGGGGCCTGTCACAACCTCCGCTGGAGGGGAATCTTCCGGTGTTGTTCGATGCCCCGGAGACGCGGTGCGAGAAATTATCACGTTTCGATAAATCCCGTGGTGCCGCCTGACCGCTCCACGATGCTTCTGCACTCCGGCCCCTAGCTCCCTCGGCCGGCGCAGGAGTTCACAGCGCTGCCGGGCACTACCGACCACGACCCCCGGGTGCCGAGCGCCGGTGGAGTGCTCGGATCCCAGGCGCACAGGAGATCTGGATGCCCCTGTCCCAGCCCCACATGCCACGCTCGCACAGAGCCCGATCCCGGAGCCGCCACGCTGCGGCGACGGCTCCGGCCGCCGGCAGGCGGGCCGTTCGGCGACCCTCCCTCTTGCCCGCGTCCGGACGGTTGCGGCCCGGCGTGGTCGCCGCCGCCGGCGCGGCCGCCGTCACCCTCGTCATCGCCGCCCGCGCGGGCGCGCTGACCCAGCTGTGGGACTTCCTCGACTTCGGAGCGGGCGTCCTCTCGCTCGTCTCGCTCACCTCCACCGTCCTCTGGGGACTGGTGGCCACCGACCGCACCCTGCTCGGCTCGGGTCACCGGCTGATCGCCCAGGGCGTGCACCGGGGCCTGGCCGTGTCCGGGCTGGGCTTCCTGGCCCTGCACATCTGGGTCAAGGTCGCCGAGTCGCAGACCACCGCCACGGCGGCGGCCCTCCCCTTCACCGACGTGGACCAGCCGGTGCTCATCGGCCTCGGCACCCTGGCCGGCTACCTGTTCGTGTCCGTCGCGGTGTCCGGCGCACTGCGCAGCGTGTTCGCCACCAAGACCCGCTCCCTGTGGTGGCGGGTCCTGCACTTCGGGGCCTACCCCGCCTGGGGCGCCTCCCTGGTCCACGGACTGAAGTCCGGCCGCTCGGCCAGCGGATGGGTGACGGTGGCCTACGCCCTGGCCCTGATCGGCGTCGCCACCCTCGTCGCCCTGCGCATCAAGGCCCGCATGGACGGCACGGGTTCGCGGCCGCCGGAGCAGCCGGGCATCGCGCCCACGCGGCTCAGGCAGGCCTCCTTCGCGAGGACCCGTCCGGAGCGCGGCGGCGACGGGCCGCCCCCGCGGCCCGCCGCGCCGCCCCGGCCCGAGAGCCCGCCGTACGTGGCCGACCCGCCGTACGCGGCGGCGAACCCGCCGTACGTCGCCAGCGTCTACATCCCGAACCAGGCCTCCGGAGCGCAGGACGTTCCGGCCGAGCGCCTCGCCACCCGTGAGCGGTGGCTGTGAGCGGCGGTCCGCGCCCCAGCCTCGGCTGTGTGGGCGCTCCCCGGCTGCTGGCCGGACTCGACCAGGTTCCGCGGCTCGACCGGGTCGCGCACCTGACCACCCACGGTTCGCTTCCCCTCTACCGCCCGGACGAGCTCGTCGAGCTCGCCGACAACATCGACCTGCGGGGACGCGGCGGGGCGGCCTTCCCCTTCCACCGCAAGCTGCGCGCCGTGATGCGCTCGGCCCGGAGCCGCGACGGCCGGACCGCGGTCGTCGTCAACGGCAGTGAGGGAGAGCCGAGTTGCCTCAAGGACAAGGCCCTGCTGCTGCACGCCCCGCACCTGGTCATCGACGGAGCCCTGCTGGCGGCCGCGGCGCTCGACGCCGAGGACGTCGTGGTCGCCGTCACCCGGGACGACGTGGAGCAGTCGGTGCGGGAGGCCATCGCGGAGCGCGGCCCGTCCGGCCGCCGGCTGCGCGTGGGACGGCTTCCCGAACGCTTCGTCACGGGCGAGGGCACCGCGATGATCAGCGGGTTGAACGGCGGTCCGACCCTTCCCTCCGGGCAGAAGGTACGGACCAGTGAGAGGGGACTGGGCGGCGTGCCCACCCTGCTGTCGAACACCGAGACCTTCGCCCAGCTGGCCCTCGCCGCACGGATCGGCGCGCTGGACTTCCGTACCGTCGGGCTCCCTTCGGAGCCCGGCACCATCATGCTGACGGTCGCGGGAGCCACGGTCGTCGAGGTCCCGGCCGGGACCTCGATGGCGTACGTCCTGGAGCTGTGCGGCACCGCCCCGGGACAAGGCGTGCTCGTCGGCGGCTACCACGGCAAGTGGCTCGACCCCGGATCCGCCCGCACCGCCGAGATCTCCCGGGAGTCCCTGGAGTCCCTCGGCGCGAGGCTGGGCGCGGGAGCGGTGCTCCCGCTGCCCGAGGACACCTGCCCGATGGGCGAGGTGGCGCGGGTCACCCGCTGGATGGCGAACGAGACGGCGGGCCAGTGCGGGCCCTGCGTGCGGGGACTGCCCGCCCTGGCCGACGTACTGGACGAGGCCCTGCGGGGAGGCGGCAGGACGGCGCTGGAGATGCTGGAGGCCCGGATGGCGGGCGTCATGAAGCGCGGGGCGTGCAGCCATCCCGACGGCACGTCGCGCTTCGTCGCCTCGGCCCTCTCCGCGTTCCCCGACGAGTTCCGCGACCACGCCCTCGGCAGCGGCTGCGGACGGCGCGTCCTGGGGGCGCTGCCCCTGCCCGAGGACGAGAGTCCCGAACGGCTCGTCGTGGACTGGACGCTGTGCAAGGGGCACGGGCTGTGCGTGGACATCCTCCCCGACGTGGTGCGGCTCGACGCGGACGGCTACCCCGCGGAGGCGTCCATGGCCGTACCGGGCCGGCTGCGGACGAAGGCGCTGCGCGCGGTACGGCGCTGCCCGGCGCTCGCCCTGCGCATCCTGGAATGACGTCCTGAACGGCCCCGGACCGCCTCCGAGTTCATTGTTGGCGCGATCTGACAAATTCCGTGGGATATGAACGTCCGCCGACTCGGGCCCCGTATCAATGAGCGAAGGCACGAGAACACGGAACCGAATTGAAGGAGAGATCGTGAACACAAGGCGTCGTGGAGTAATCGCCGGATCGGCGGTGGCGGTACTGCTGCTTACCGCAGGGTGCGGAGCCGCCGACACGTCCTCCGGAAATGCGAGTGCAGTACAGCCGGCGGGCTCCGGTAAACAGCTCGGATCGGGCTACGATTCGAACGGCGGATACGGGGCCGAAATGGAGGCGGGAGCGGGCGCGGGCGCCGGTTACGGCAGTGTCACCCCCGACGCGGCCGGTGCGGCCGCCAAGGCCGGTCCGGCCGGGGAGCTCAAGGTGCGGGACGTCCCGGGGCTCGGCTCCGCGGTGACCGACAGTGAGGGCTGGACGCTCTACCGCTTCGACAAGGACACGCCGAAGCCGCCCAAGTCGAACTGCGAGGGTGACTGCGCGAAGGTCTGGCCCGCGGTCGCGGCGGACGACGCGAAGGCCGGGGCGGGCATCGACGCAGGTCTGCTCGGTTCGGTCGCCCGCGCCGACGGAACCCGCCAGCTGACGCTCGCGGGGTGGCCCGTGTACCGCTACGCGAAGGACACCAAGCCCGGGGACACGCTCGGTGAGGGCGTCGGCGGCACCTGGCACGTCCTGGGGGCCGACGGCAAGCCGGCCGCGGCGGGCGGGAAGGGCGAGGGCCAGGGGTCGGGCACCGGCGCGGCGCCCGCTCCCGCCCCCGCGCCGGAGGCGTCCGAGGAAAAGCAGCAGGAAGCGGCGATCGAGCTCTCCGCCCGCGCCAACGCCGTATTGGGCACCATCGTCGCCGACGCGGAGGGGCGGACGCTCTACCGGTTCGACAAGGACAGCGCATGGCCGATGAAAATCGGCTGTGTCGGCGCCTGCCTCGACACCTGGAAGCCCGCCAAGCCGGTCGACAAGACGAAGGTCAAGGGAATTGCCGCCGAATTGATCGGAACGGTGAAAAGGCCCGACGGGAGCGAGCAGTTGACGATCGACTGCTGGCCGGTCTACTCGTTCACCGGGGACAAGGAAGCCGGTGACATCTCCGGGCACAACAAGCAGGGCCTCTGGTTCGCCGTGACCGAGAAGGGCAAGAAGGCCAAGGCCGTGAACTAGGCGGGCCCGCGCCCGAAGCATTGCCGAGTGGTCCGGGCCGGTGGGACGACACCACCCAGGCCCTCGCTCGCGGGCCGGGCCCGACCCGAAAGGGCGGTCCGGACGATCCCGCACCCCTTACTCGCGGTGTCCCGGGCGACCTCCCCGCGCCCGGGGCACCGCGGCCGTCCTTCCGACCAGCCGATGAGGTACCCATGCCGAGGACCGAAACGCAGCGTGACGACATCCGACCGTGCCGGATCCACCGGATCCGCCGGATCCGGCGCCCGCGGCACGCACTCGCGGCGCTCGCCGCGGTCTGCGCCACGCTGCTGAGCGCCGGCTGCTCCGGGGCCTCGGCCGCGCACCCGGCGGCGAGCCACGGTTCGGCCCACCCGGCGGCGAAGGCCGGGTCGGCGTCCGCGTCCGGCGCCCCCTCCCCCGGAACCCCGTCCACCACCATCGAGGAGATCGCCGCCGCCATCGGATGCGCGGCCGAAGTCAGCGTGCAGGCAGAGGAGTTGCGCCAGGGCGGCTGCGAGAGCACGCAGGGCCCCTTCCGCATCGCCACCTTCGCCGCCGAGCAGGGCCTGCGCTCCTGGCTGACCGAGGCGCAGGCGTACGGCGGCCTCTACCTGGTCGGCGACCGGTGGGTGGTCACCGCGCAGTCGGCGGAGGCCCTGGGCGGCCTGCGCGGACGGATCGGCGGCTCCCTGGAGAACGGCGCCGACCACACGGGCCACTGACGCGCACCGCGACGCCCCTGCGCGGGACGTGCGGCGCACGGCAGTCCGCGCAACGCAGGCGGTGTGTCGGCCAGTTGTCCGGATTTCAGCTCATTCGTGAGGCGCACAAGGACCGACCCCTCGGGATGATTCGGCAGCGGCGTCATATGCAACAAGGTGGACGGGTAAGCGAATTCGGCGAAATTCACCGACCCTAAGGAACGGCCCGTGCGCTTGAAACGCCTCGCACCGCTGCTCACCACCGCCGGTCTCATCGCGACCGCCCTGCCCCTGCTGGGCGCGACCCAGGCCTCCGCCGCCCCGGAAGCGGCGTACCTGAAGCAGAAGCCGGCCTGGTCCCGGTGCGCGGAGGACCAGCCAGCCTCGTTCGAGTGCGCCACGCTGAAGGTCCCGCTCGACTACCGGCGTCCCGAGGGCCGCACGATCGACCTCGCGATATCCCGGCTGAAGACCGTGACCCCCGCCAAGCGGCACGGCGTCATGCTGTTCAACCCCGGCGGGCCGGGCGGCAGCGGGCTCCACGACCCGGTGGTGATGAACGAGCTGATGCCGAAGGACGTACGGGACCGGTACGACCTCATCGGCTTCGACCCGCGCGGCGTCGGCAGGAGCAGCCCGATCACCTGCGGCCTGACCCCGGCCGAGGAGGCCATCGACCGGCCGTACCGGCCCGAGACGTACGCGGCGGACGTGGCCTGGGCCCGTACCGTCGCCGAGAAGTGCCGCGAGAAGTCCGGCGACGTGATCCCGTACATCACCACCCGCAACACGGCGCGCGACATGGACACGATCCGCGCGGTGCTCGGCGAGCGGAAGCTCTCGTACGTGGGCTACTCGTACGGGACCTACCTCGGCGCGGTGTACGCGCAGATGTTCCCCCAGCGGACCGACCGCTTCGTGCTGGACAGCGGTGTGGACCCGCAGCGCATCTGGCGCGGCATGATCCAGGTGTGGGCGACCGAGGCCGAGCCCGCGTACGAGCGGTGGACCCGGTGGGCGGCCGAGCGCTCGGACCAGTACGGACTCGGCACGACGCCCGAGGCGGTGTCGGGCACGTTCTGGGGACTGGTGGAGCGCGCGGACCGCGAGCCGATCGACTACTTCGGCACGAAGCTCACGGGCGTCGACATCCGGGCGGCGCGGGCCGTCTTCTTCTACCCGGCGCAGGCTTCGGCCATCGTCCGGCAGATCAAGGCCGCGGCCGACGGCACCCTCCCGCCCGGAGGGGAGGCCGCGCCGGACCTGGGGAAGCTGATCTCCGCGGGCCGGGCCGCCGACCCGCAGCCGGTCGCGGACAACGGCACGGCCGTCCTGTGGTCGGTGCTGTGCGGGGACACGGGCGCCTGGCCCCGCTACACCGAGCAGTACGCGCGGGACGCGGCGAAGGACAAGGCGAAGTACCCGCTGTACGGGGACATGGCCTCCAACATCAAGCCGTGCGCCTTCTGGGACCGGCCGGTCGAGTCGGCCACCCCGATGAACAAGCGGGCGGACGTGCTGACGGTGCAGAACGAGTGGGACTCGCAGACCCCGCTCGCCAGCGGCCAGGGCCTGCACCGCGCGCTCAAGGGCTCGCGGATGGTGCTGGCGGCCGGGGGTGAGGGCCACGCCGTGTACCTCGTCGACCCCGCCTCCTGCGTCAACCCGGTGGTCAACGGTTACCTGACCACCGGTCGGCTGCCCGCCGAGGACGTGACCTGCCAGAGCCCGCCGGCCGACCCCGGGCAGCGGCTCTCCCGGAACCCGTCGAAGCAGGTGCCGTTCCCGGCCGGGCCCGGGCGGTTCCTGACTCCCTGACCGGTCGGCACTCCGCGGAGCACCGCGGACCGGGCACCGTCCGCGCCGTCGCGGGCGGTGCCCGGTCCGCTCCGCCGCCGGGCGGCCGGGGTCCGGCGGCGATAGCATGCGCCCCATGCCGGACGCAGTTCGCCGCCCCGTGCCGTTCACCCGTCAGACCGCTCCCGCGGCGCTGGAGGACCTCCGGGCGCGGCTGCGCGCGACGCGGTGGCCGGACTCGCCCCGGGAGGCCGGATGGTCGCTCGGGACCGACCTCGGCTACCTCCGCGAGCTCGTCGCGTACTGGGCGGACGGGTTCGACTGGCCGGCCCAGGAGGCCGCGCTCGCCCGGCTGCCCCGCTTCCGCGTCCCGCTCGGCGGCCTCGGCATCCACTTCGTGCACGCCAGGGCCGTGGCGCCGGCCGGGCCCGTCCTCCCGCTGGTCCTCAGCCACGGCTGGCCGGACTCGTTCTGGCGCTACCAGAAGGTCGTCCCGCTGCTGACCGACCCCGGCGGGCACGGCGCCGACCCGGCGGACGCGTTCGACGTGGTCGTACCCGACATGCCGGGCTACGGGTACTCCGACGCCCCGGCCGGTCCGGCCCTCGACTCCGTCGCCGTCGCGGGCCTGTGGGCGGAGCTCATGGACCTCCTCGGCTACCGCCGGTTCGGCGCCGCGGGCGGCGACATGGGCAGCCACGTGAGCCGCTTCCTCGCGCTCGACCACCCCGAGCGGGTCGTCGCCGTCCACCGCACCGACGCCGGGCTGCCCGTCTTCGGCGGTGACCCGGCGGTGCTCGCCCCCGAGGAGCGCGCGTGGCTCGCCGAAGCCGCGGCCTGGGGCGGGTCCGAGGGCGCCTACGCCGCCCTGCACCGTACGAAGCCCCAGACGGCGGCCTTCGGGCTCACCGACTCGCCGGCCGGGCTGGCCGCGTGGATCGTCGAGAAGCTCCGGACGTGGAGCGACTGCGACGGTGACGTCGAGCGGTCCTTCACGAGGGACGAGATCCTCACGAACCTCACGCTCTACTGGCTCACGGGGACCATCGGCTCCTCGATGCGCATGTACCGGGCGAACGCCGCGATCCCCCTCGCGCAGCACGCCCGCCGGGTCGAGGTGCCGTCGGGCTTCTCGCTGTTCGCCGGTGACGTCGTGCGCCCGCCGCGGGCGTGGCTCGACCGCACGGCGAACGTCGTGCGCGTCACCGAGCCGGCGCGCGGCGGCCACTTCGCCCCGTTCGAGGAGCCCGAGCTGTACGCGGAGGAACTGCGCACGTTCTTCCGCCCCTACCGGTCCGCCTGACCGCCCGCTCTCCCCCGCAGCCCCTCTTCCGTCCGCCGCGCGCGGTCCATGCCCCGCGGAGCGTTCAGCTGCACACCATTGCAACGCATGGCACCCTTTCATTGCATTCGACTTCAGGATCATTGCAATGAAATACCGGCATTCACCTGTACTAACAGGGATCACCCGCGGGAAGCTCATTGAAGGAATCTTGAATGCAACGTAGCGTTCACCACATCAGAAACATCGAGCAGACAGGTGAACGCCATGAAGACCTTCGACACCACCGCCGAACCGTCCGCCTGGACCGGCACCGTGCCGGTCGACGACACCGCCTTGGCCGTGACCGACACCGGCGGGCCCGGCCGCCCCGTGATCTATCTCAACGGTTCCTACGCCGACCGGTCGCACTGGCGGCGCGTGACGGCGGACCTCGGCGGCGGCTTCCGGCACCTCACCTACGACGAGCGTGCCCGCGGCGCGTCGCGGCGCTCCGACGACTACTCCTTCGAGGCGTGCCTGCGCGACGTCGACGCCGTCCTCGCCGCCAGGGACGTGGAGCGGCCGATCCTGGTCGGCTGGTCCTACGGCGCGATGCTCGCCGTGCACTGGGCCGCCCGGAACCCGGGCCGCGCGCTCGGCGTCGTGTCCGTGGACGGCGCCCTTCCGCACGAGTGGCTCGACGATGCGGCCCGCGAGAAGATCCGCACGCTGTTCCGCCGGCTGAGCCCGCTCTTCCCCATCGCCCGCCCGCTCGGACTGGCCGCGCGCATGAGCGCCGCGCAGCACGCCGAGATCAACATCGAGGCCAACGAGCTGTGCGCGCCCGCCGCCCTCGAACCGGTCCTCGACCGCCTCGCCGTGCCGACCCGGTACGTGCTCGCCACCGGCGGAAACCTGGGCGGTGAAGCCGAGTTGATGGAGCGGATCCGTGCCGGCCTCGACCCCGCGCTCGCCCGCAATCCGAACATCCGGGTCAGCGCGAAGGTGGCGAGCAACCATTCCAGGATCCTGCGCAGGGACTTCCGGGCCGTCGCCGACGCGGTGCGCGAACTCGCGGCCGACGGCGGCCCCGAGGCCGGCTGAACAGCCGGGCACACCCGACCGGAACACACCATGGGCAGAATGGTCCAGACCAACTACGGTGGGCGGTCGTAGTGTTCGCCGCGTCCCCGAGGTGGATCATGCTCACGCGCCGCTCGACCCTGCTCCTCGCCGGCTCGGCCGCCGGCGCCGCGCTCCTGCCCACCGCGGCGGAGGCCGCGGCCGCCCCACCCGCCGTACCCGTCAGGGACGTTCACCTCCCGCTGCCGGCACCCGGCGCCCGCCGACCGGTGGGGACGCGGACGCTGCACCTCGTCGACCACCGCCGCGCGGACCCGCTCGCACCGGACCGCCGGGCCCGCGAGCTGATGGTGCAGCTGTGGTACCCCGCCGCCGACGAGGCGGGCCGGCCGCGGGCCGCCTACACCACTGCCCCGGTCGCCGCGGCCGTCGAGGCGGCCCTGCCGCTGACGCCCGGGACGCTGGGCGCCGTACGTCCGCACGCCCGGTACGGGGCCCCGGCCGCGCGGGGGCCGCTGCCCCTGCTGCTGCTCGGCCACGGGCGCCGGGGCGGGCGCAGCAACTGCACGGCGCTGGCGGAGGAGTTGGCGGCTCACGGGTACCTGGTGGCGGGCGTGGACCACACCTTCGACGCCGAGGCGGTGGAGTTCCCCGGCGGCCGGGTGGTGCGCAGCGCGCTGCCCGCGGAGCCCGCCGACTGGGACGCGCAGGAGCGGCTCGAAATCGGGGCCCGGGTCGGCGACCTGCGCTTCGTGGCGACCGAGCTCACCCGTCCGGGCGTACGGGGCCTGCGGCCGGAGGGGCCGGTCGCGGACCCGGCGCGGATCGGGGTCCTGGGCCACTCGATGGGCGGGGCCGCGGCTGCCGAGGTCCTGCGCGTGGACGGCCGTTTCCGGGCCGGACTCGGCCTGGACGGGGCGTTCTTCGGCTCGCCCGTCGCGGACGTCGGGCTGGACCGGCCCTACCTCCTGCTCACCGCGCTGGAGGACCACGACACGTGGCGGCGCTGGCGCGGCCACCAGCGCGGCTGGGCCCGCCAGGTGCGGCTCACGGGCAGCGGCCACCTGACGTTCACCGACGTCCCGCACTTCGCGGGCCCGGGCGGGCTGCGGGAGGCCTGGCCGGAGGACCTGTACGCGGAGCTGCTGGGCGCCCTGGCCCCGGCCCGCTCCACGGAGCTGGTCCGCGCCTACACCCGCGCGTTCTTCGACCGGTTCCTGCTGGGCCGCCGCGCGCCCCTCCTGGACGCCCCGTCGGCCCGCTTCCCGGAGGCGGACTTCCGCTGGGGCCACGGCTGACCGGCGGGAGACCCGAAGACGCCGCTCAGGACGCGAGGGAGGCTTCGGCCGCCGCCTTGATGCGGCGGCCGAAGTCCGGGGCGTCCTTGCGGGCCGCGCTCACGGCCAGGCCGACGAGCAGCTTGCCGATCCCGTGACCCTCCAGGGTGTTGAAGATCCGGACCCGGGTGCGGCCGCCGGGGAGGGTTTCGAGGTCGTAGCCGCCGGACGCGGTGACCAGGTTCTTGGTCTGCTCCGTCCAGCGGATCAGGCCCGGCGGCTCGTACGCGGTGATGCGGAACTCGCGGCCGGTCTTCATCCCCGCGTCCTTGACCGTGCTGCGGAAGACCGTGCCGACGGAGGTCGGGCCGTCGGGCGTCTTGGTGATCTCCTGCACCCGCGGGCTGAACTCCGGGTCGTGGCGCCCGTCGGCGAGGTAGGCGAAGACCGCCTCGATCGGCCGGTCGATCTCCACGCTCGCCTCGAACTGTCCGGACATGTCCACTCCTCGTACGACCCGGGCGGCCCGCGGCGCGATCCGCAACGGGGTCCACGATCGCAGAGGTGGGGCTCAGGCGCGCGCCAACCGACCGGACGGCGACGGCGCGGTGCCCGGGCGCGGCCCGGGCTCGCCGGAGGGGCTCAGCCGAGCAGGGCGTAGACCGTGGAGGCCGTCGCCGCCGGCTCGTCGGCGCCCTCGGGGGTCATGGTGACGTCCGCGAAGGCCATCCGCCGGCCGAGCTTGGTGACCCGTACGCGGATCAGCACGTCCGCGCCGACCACCGGCCGCTGGAAGCTGGTCGACTGCTGGACCGTGGTCATCGGCCCGTACTCCCCGCGCGCGGCGGACAGGGCGATGACCGTGGCCGTGTCGGCGGCCGCCATCAGCGCCTGGCCGGAGAGGCCGCCGCCGTCCCGGGCCAGGGTGTCGGACCAGGGCAGCCGCAGCACGGCGTGCCGCTCCCCGGTCTCCTCGACGGTCAGGCCGAGGGAGAGCACCCAGGGGGCGAAGTGGTCGGCGAGGATCTTCTCGGCGTCTGCCGGTGTCAGCGTCACCAGGAGATTGTGGCGGCCGGGACCCGCCCGCCACAACACCCTGGAGCGCGAAGGATCATCCCCGGGAGGATCTCCCGCCCGCAGGCCCTCCGGCTCAGAGGCGGGCGGCCAGCTCCGTGCCCTGGCGGATGGCCCGCTTGGCGTCGAGTTCCGCGGCCACGTCGGCGCCGCCGATCAGGTGCGCCTCGACGCCCGCCTCGCGCAGCGCCTCCCACAGGTCGCGCCGCGGCTCCTGGCCCGTGCACAGGACCACGGTGTCGGCGGGTACGAGGCGCTGCTCGCCGCCGACCGTGATGTGCAGGCCCTCGTCGTCGATGCGGTCGTAGGTGGCCCCGGCGACGGAGACGACCCCGCGGTGCTTGAGCTCCGCGCGGTGGATCCATCCGGTGGTGGTGCCCAGGCCCGCGCCGACCTTGGTGGTCTTGCGCTGGAGCAGGTGCACCCGGCGCGGCGGGGCGGGCCGCTCGGGGGCGGTGAGCCCGCCGGGTCCGGCGTACGAGGTGTCCACGCCCCAGTGCCGGAAGTACACGGCGGGGTCCTGGGAGGCGCCCTCGCCGCTGTCGGTGAGGAACTCCGCGACGTCGAAGCCGATGCCGCCGGCCCCGACGACGGCGACGCGCTCACCGACCGGGGCGCCGTCGCGCAGCACGTCGAGGTAGGTGACGACGCCGGGGTGGTCGACGCCCTCGATGTCGGGGGTGCGGGGGGAGACTCCGGTGGCGACCACCACCTCGTCGAAGCCTTCGAGCGTCCGCACGTCGGCGCGGGTGTTCAGGCGGACCTCCACCCCGCTCTCCACGAGCTGGGTGCCGAAGTAGCGGATGGTCTCCTCGAACTCCTCCTTGCCCGGGATGCGGCGGGCGATGTCGAGCTGGCCCCCGATGTGCCCCGAGGCCTCGAAGAGGGTGACGGCGTGGCCGCGACCGGCGGCGGAGACGGCGCAGGCCAGCCCGGCGGGGCCGGCGCCGACGACGGCGACGCTCTTCTTCAGCCGGGTGGGCGCGAGGACCAGCTCGGTCTCGTGGCAGGCGCGCGGGTTGACGAGGCAGCTGGTGATCTTGCCGCTGAAGGTGTGGTCGAGGCAGGCCTGGTTGCAGCCGATGCAGGTGTTGATGGTCTCGGCGCGGCCGGCCGCGGCCTTGGCGACGAAGTCGGCGTCGGCGAGGAAGGGGCGGGCCATGGAGACGAGGTCGGCGCGCCCGTCGGCGAGCACCTCCTCGGCGATCTCGGGGGTGTTGATGCGGTTGCTGGTGACGAGCGGAACGCTCACCGCGCCCATCAGCCGCTTCGTGACCCAGGTGTACGCGCCGCGCGGGACGGAGGTGGCGATGGTGGGGATGCGGGCCTCGTGCCAGCCGATGCCGGTGTTGATGATGGTGGCGCCGGCGGCCTCGACCTCCTTGGCGAGGCGGACGACCTCGTCGAGGGTGGAGCCGCCCGGGATCAGGTCCAGCATGGAGAGGCGGTAGACGATGATGAAGTCCTCGCCGACGGCCGCGCGGGTGCGCCGGACGATCTCCAGCGGGAAGCGGACGCGGTTCTCGTAGGCGCCGCCCCAGCGGTCGGTGCGGCGGTTGGTCGCGGCCGCGATGAACTCGTTGACGAGGTAGCCCTCGGAGCCCATGATCTCGACGCCGTCGTAGCCGGCGAGCTTCGCCAGGCGGGCGGCGCGGACGAAGTCCTCGACCGTGCGCTCGACCTCGATGTCGGTGAGCTCGTTCGGGACGAACGGGCTGATGGGGGCCTGGAGCGGGCTGGGGGCGACCAGGTCCTTGTGGTAGGCGTAGCGGCCGAAGTGGAGGATCTGCATCGCGATCTTCCCGCCCTCGGCGTGCACGGCCTCGGTGATCACCCGGTGCTCGGCCGCCTCCTCCTCGGTGGTGAGGCGCGAGCCGCCCTCGAAGGGGCGGCCGGCGTCGTTGGGCGCGATGCCGCCGGTGACGATCAGGCCGACCCCGCCGCGGGCGCGCTCGGCGTAGAAGGCGGCGAGGCGCTCGAAGCCGCCCTCGTGCTCCTCCAGGCCGGTGTGCATGGAGCCCATGACCACGCGGTTCGGCAGCGTGGTGAAACCGAGGTCCAGGGGGCTCAACAGGTGCGGGTACCGGCTCTGCGACATGGGGGGCGCCTCCTCGCGCGGGGGTGATGACCCTGTTCTAGCGAGCCGGGGCTGGTTTTGCAACTAGGTGCATAACCGAATGCGGACGTTCCCCCTGGCCCGGACCGGCAACCACGGGCCGGGCCGCGCTCCCCTGTGGCGGAGTTCACGGCCGCGGCGCCGCCGGGACGAGCTGCGGCGCCGCCGGGACGAGCCGCGGTGCCGCCGGGACGGCCTCCCCCGTGGGCCGCCCCGGCAGCGCCGTGTCCCCGTCAGGCCCCGCGCAGGCGGATCGTGACGATCTGGAACGGGCGCAACGTCAGCGCGACCGTGCCCGCCGGCGTGACCGGGCCGACCGCCCCCGCCTCCAGCGGCCGCTCCAGCAGGTCGCTCTCGACCGCGGCCGCGAGCGGGAACCCGGCCGCGAGGGTGGCCGCGGCCCGGCCGCCCCGGGACTCGTACAGGCGGACGATCACGTCGCCGCCGCGGTCCTCGGCGAGCTTGACCGACGCGACGACCACCGCGTCGCCGTCCACCGCCACCAGGGGCTCCACCGGGCCGGCGCCGGTCAGGGTGCGCTCGGGCAGGTTGAGCGCGTGGCCCTCGCGGACCGCGTCGGCGATGCCGGCCCCGGGGGCGAGCGAGAAGCGCAGGGTGTGGGAGCCCTGGTCGGTCTCCGGGTCGGGATAGCGCGGGGCCCGCAGGAGGGAGAGCCGTACGGTGGTGGTCTGGCCGCCGTCCGGCCGTACGTCGCGGGTCACGTCGTGCCCGTACGTGGAGTCGTTGAGCAGCGCCGCACCCCAGCCGGGTTCGCCCACGTGGATCCAGCGGTGGGCGCAGATCTCGAACTTGGCCGCCTCCCAGGAGGTGTTGGTGTGCGTGGCCCGGTACACGTGCCCGAACTGGGTCTCGGAGGCGGACCGCTCGGCCTTCACGTCCAGCGGGAAGGCGGCCTTCAGGAACTTCTCCGTCTCGTGCCACTCCACGACCGTGACGATGTCCACCGTCCTGGCGCCGGAGCGCAGCGTCACCGACTGGACGGCCGAGGAGGAGCCGAAGGAGCGGGTGGCGCGGACGGTGGCGGACTCCGGGCCGTCCCGGGTGACCTCCAGGGAGTCCAGGTCCACGAGGTCGGTGACGTTGTTCCGGTAGAACGCGTCGATGTCCCAGGCGTCCCACATGTTCGGGAAGTCGGGGTGGATCTGGAGCAGGTTGGCCGCCGCGCCGGGGGCGACGGACTCCCGGCCGGCCTCCAGATCCCAGGCCGACACGATCAGGCCCCGGCCGTCGACCTCCACCCGCAGCCGTCCGTTGGCCAGGACGTGGCCGCCGCCGTGCCGCTCCCGCACCGTGACCGGCTCGCCGGCCGCGGCGGGGCGGCAGGCGCCGCCGGCGGGGACGCCGCGCCGGGCGTGCGGGGCGCAGTTGAAGACCAGCTCCGCGTCTCCCTCCCCCGCCAGCGCGCCCTGCGCGGCGCGGGTGATCCCCCGCAGCTCCTCGCCCAGCGCCGCGTACGTGGCGCGCGCCTCGCGGTGCACCCAGGCGATGGAGGACCCGGGCAGGATGTCGTGGAACTGGTGCAGGAGCACCGTCTTCCAGATCCGCTCCAGATCCTCGTACGGGTAGGCGTACCCGGGATCCCGCACCGCGGCGGTGGCCGCCCACAGCTCGGCCTCGCGCAGCAGGGACTCGCTGCGCCGGTTGCCCTGCTTGGTCTTGGCCTGGGAGGTGTAGGTGCCGCGGTGGAGCTCCAGGTAGAGCTCGCCGGCCCACACGGGGGCGTCCGCGTACTCGGCGCGGGCCTTCTCGAAGAACGCGTCGGGGCGCTCGATCTCGACGCGCGGGGACCCCTCCAGGTCCCGCTGGCGCCGGGCGCGGGCGAGGTGCTCGCGCGTGGGACCCCCACCGCCGTCGCCCCAGCCGAAGGGGACCAGTGAGCGCGAACCCCGCCCCTTCTCCCGGTAGTTGCGGGCCGCGTGGGCCAGCTGGGTGCCGCCCAGGTCGGAGTTGTAGGTGTCGACGGGCGGGAAGTGCGTGAAGACGCGGGTGCCGTCGATGCCCTCCCACCGGAAGGTGTGGTGGGGGAACGCGTTGACCTGCGACCAGGAGATCTTCTGGGTCAGGAACGACGTGCAGCCGGCGAGCCTGACGATCTGCGGCATGGCGGCCGTGTAGCCGAAGGAGTCGGGCAGCCACACGGTGTGCGTGTCGATGCCGAACTCGTCGAGGAAGAACTTCTTGCCGTAGAGGAACTGGCGGGCCATGGCCTCGCCGCCGACCATGTTCGTGTCGGACTCGACCCACATCCCGCCGACGGGCACGAACCGGCCGTCGGCGATCCTCTTCTTGATCCGCTCGAACAGCTCCGGCCGGTAGGTCTTGATCCAGTCGAGCTGCTGCGCCTGCGACATCGCGAACACGAACTCGGGGTGCTCGTCCATCAGGGCGAGGACGTTGGACGTGGTGCGGGCGACCTTGCGGACCGTCTCGCGCAGCGGCCACAGCCACGCGGAGTCGATGTGGGCGTGGCCCACCGCGCTGATCCGGTGCGCGGAGGCGTGGGCGGGCGCGGCCAGCACCGCGGCGAGGTGCGTACGGGCGGACGCGGCCGAGCCGGGCACGTCACCGAGGTCCACGGCGTCGAGGGCCGCGTCGAGGGCGCGCAGGATCGCGTAGCGGCGGGCGTCCCCCGTGCCGAGCTGCGTCATGAGGTCGTAGAGCACCTCCAGGTCCTGGACCAGCTCCCAGACCTCGGTCTCGAAGACGGTCAGGTCCATCCGGGCGAGCCGGTAGAGCGGCTGGTCGCCGCTGGTCCGCAGGTCGCCCTCGTACGTCGCGGCGTGGTCGACGAGGACGGGGTTGGAGGCTGCCTCGACGTACCACTCGACCCGCTCGCCGCCCTCGGCCCGGTCGGCGACGCGCACCCAGTCGTTGGCGGGGTTGAGCGCCTTGACCTCGGCGCCGTCGGCCCGGTGGACCAGGCCCTCGCACTGGAATCCCGGCATCATCCGGTCGAAGCCGAGGTCGAGGACGGCCTCCACCGTACGGCCGGCCCACTCGGCCGGTACGGTGCCGGTGACCTTGAACCAGGTGGTGCCCCAGGCGGGGCCCCAGGCGTCGCCGACCGCGCAGGGCCCGTACGCGGCCGCCAGTCCCTCGGCGACGGGGACGGGCTCGCCGGGAGCCTCCCACCGCTCGACGGCCAGCGGGACCGGCCGGGTGTGGACGGCGGGCTTGATGCGCTCCTTGAGGACCCGGCGGAGGCGGTGTTCGGTGATGCTGCGGTCGTCGTGCATGACGGCTGCTCCAGGGAGGCGGGTGCGTACGGAGGACGGGAAGGGACGGACGAGGCGAGCGGGACGGGTGGGGCGGGCGGCGGGGGCGGCCGGCGGCGGGACGGGTGCGGCAGCTCAGAGCTTGACCGCGCCGTCGCCGACTCCCTTGAAGAAGAACCGCTGGAGGGCGAAGAAGAGCAGCATCATCGGGATCAGCGCCGCCATCGCACCGGCGGCGATGAGCCGCTGGTCGTTCACCGTGGTGGCGCCGGCCAGCGTCTTCAGCCCCAGCTGCAGGGTGTAGTGGTCGCTGTCGGTGAGGACGAGCAGGGGCCACAGGAAGTCGTCCCAGGCGCCCATGAAACTGGTGATGCAGACGACCGCCAGGGCTCCCTTGGCGGAGGGCAGGAAGACCCGGGAGAAGCGGGTCCACTCGTTGGCGCCGTCCAGCACCGCGGCCTCCTCCAGCTCCTTGGGCACCGCCAGGAAGGCCGCCCGCATGACCATGATGTTGAGGACGGACACGGCCCCGGGGAGCCACACGCCGATGAGGGTGTCGACCAGGCCCATGTCCCGGACGGTGAGGAACATCGAGATCATCACGGACTCGAACGGGAACATCAGGGTCGCCACCAGCACGGTGAACACCGCCGTGCGGCCCTTCCACGCGGCACGGGAGAGGGCGTACCCGCCCATCGCCGCGAACAGCGTGTTCGACGTGACCGCGAGGGCCGCGACGACGAGGGTGTTGCCCGTGTACTGCAGGAGCGGGAAGGACCCCGCGACCCTGACGTAGTTGTCGAGGGTGGGCTGTGAGGGCAGCACCCCGTCGTACACGTTCTCGGTGCGGCCGCGGATCGAGGTCAGGAACTGCCAGACGATCGGTCCGAGCATGACGGCCAGCATCAGCAGCAGCGTCGCGTACCGGCCGGTGCGGCCGATCCGCCGGCGCCTGCGGTCGGCGCGGGAGCGCCGGGATTCCGGACGTCCGGGAGGGGACGGAGCGCTCACGCCTCGTCCCCCTTCGACAGGCGGCGGCCCAGCAGGCTGAAGACCAGGGTCAGCAGGAACAGCAGGATGGACAGGGCGGAGGCGTAACCCGTCTCGCCGGCGAAGCCCAGGCCGACCTGCCGGATCAGGAACGGCAGGGTGCGGGCGCCGCCGCCGGGGCCGCCGCTCTCGCCCCCGAGGATGTAGATCTCGGTGAAGACCCGGAGCGCGGAGACGGCGGACAGGGTGCCGACCAGCAGCATCATCGGCTTCACCTGGGGGACGGTGATGCTGAAGAAGCGGCGTACGGCGCCGGCGCCGTCGAGCGCGGCCGCCTCGTGGAGCGAGGCGGGGACGTTCCCGAGGGCCGCGAGGTAGAAGACCATGTAGTAGCCGAGGCCCTTCCACACCGTCACGATCATCGCGGAGACGAGCAGCATGGTGCTGTCGGTCAGGAACGGGATCGGCTCGGAGACGAGGGACAGCCTCCGGAAGACGGTGTTGACCAGCCCGTCGCTGCGCAGCACCCACTGCCAGATCAGGCCGACGACCACGGCCGAGGCGATCACCGGGGTGTAGAACGCGGAGCGGAAGACGCCGATGCCCGGGATCTCGGTCTGCACGAGGACGGCGAGGGCCAGCGGCAGGAACACCAGGCACGGCACGACGACCACGAGGTACAGCACGCTGTTGCCGGCCGCGACCCAGAAGTCGGGGTCCGCGAAGGCGCGGGTGTAGTTGGCGAAGCCGACGAAGGTGCCGCCGCGCAGGATGCGGGCGTCGGTGAAGGAGAGGACGACGGTGTTGACGAAGGGCCAGAGGCTGAACAGGCACACCATCACCAGGCCGGGCGCGAGGAAGAGGTACGGGGTCCACCACGAGCGGTGCACCAGCCCCGTGCCAGCCTCCCCGGCCGCCTTCGCCCGCCTGTTTTTTGCCTCCCCCGCCTCCCCCGCCTCCCCCGCCCCGGTCATTCGGCGGTCGCGTCGGCGAGCAGCCGGTTCGCCTGCTCCTGGGCCCTGCGCACCGCGGTCCGGGGGTCCTGCTCGCCCGTGATGGCCCGCTGCACCTCCCGTACGACGGCGTCGCCGACCTGGTTGGTCCACTGGACCGGGGTGTTGGCGTCGAGCGCGGCGCTCTTCAGCTGTTCGGCGCCGACCGCGCGGGCGACCGTCTCCGCGTCGGTCCCGTCGCCGCGGTCGGAGAAGAGCGGGTCGGCGAGGCCCCGGGCGTTGGACGGGTAGATGGTGGCCCTCCTGGAGAACTCCACCTGGTTGGGCCCGTTGGTGACCCACGCGGCGAAGGCGGCCGCCGCGTCGAGGTGCGCGGTGTCCTTCCGGATGCCGAGCGACTGGGCGTAGATGCCGATGTGGCCGAGCGTTCCCGTGACGGCCCCGGCGACCCGGGTGTTCGCGTAGACCTGCGGGGCGTTCTGCTTGATGTCCTTGACGAAGCCCGGGGACCCGGGGCCGAAGACGAGCTTGCCCGCGCCGTAGAGCTGGTTGATGTCGGCGGACGTGAGCAGGGACTCCCGGGGCATGGCGCCCTTGGCGTAGAGGTCCTTCATCCGCTCCACCCACGCGACGGCCCGGTCGGTGTCGAAGGTGAAGCGGTCCCGCTCGGCGTTGAGGATCGGCACGCCCATCTTCTGCCAGTCCCCGGGCAGCCGGCCCTTGGGATCGGCCATGAAGGCGGCGTACCGGCCCCCGGAGGCGGCGGCGATCCGCTCGGCGTGGTCGAAGAACTGCTCGACGCTCGTGGGCGGTGCGGCGGGGTCCAGGCCGGACCGCTCGAAGAGCTCCGTGTTGTAGGTGAGGATCTCCGGGGTCACGTACCAGGGGTAGGCGTACACGGCGTCGCCCTTGCCGGGGAGCTTGAACTGCTCCCAGGCGCCGGGCACGTAGTCATCGGCCAGTGCCCCGTCGAGCTTGGCGACGTCGGCGAGCATGCCCCGGTCCCCGAGCAGCTGGAAGGAGTCGGTGGAGAGGTTGACCACGTCCGGGAGGGCTCCGGCCTGGGCGTCGGCGACGAGCTTCTCGTTGTAGCCGTCGCCCGGGACGTCCTCCCACGTGACCTCGACGTCGGGGTGCTCGTCCTCGAAGGCGTCGATCACTCCCTGCACGTAGGACGTGAACACGGGCTTCAGCTGGAGGGTGCGGAACCTGATCTCGCCCGACACCCTGCCCGTCCGTTCCGCCTCGTCCACGTCTGCGGCCCCACCGCCCAGACCGCAGGCGGAAGCCGACAGGAGCGTGCCGGCCACGAGCGTGGCGACAGCGGTACGGGTCGGTATCGATCGCGTCATCGTCGCCGCCTTCACAGAAGTCCGGCGCCTCTGCCGGATGGCGGTGACCACGGTCGTCCGAAAGCGGGATCGCGTCAACGAGGCGAAGGTCCGGGTGGCCGGTGGCCCCCTGTTCCCCCTTTCGGATAACGGGTGCGGGCCCCCTTCCGGCACCTCCTCCATCTGCCTCTCGAACTGGGCTGATGCGCTTTAGTACGGGGCCCTTCCAGCAGGGTGCCGATAGGGGGCCGGCACCGGCCGTCCCTCACATGTTGACTTCATATCGACGGTTCACCGCGGCGGGCACTAATGCGCTTTACCCCGCCCGTCGAAATCCTCCGGCCCGCTCCTTCCCGCACGCTCCGTCCGGCCCGCCCCGCTTGAGCGGGCGGCGCGCAGCCGGGTAGGTTCGGCGGACGGCGTGTAGCTCAGCAGCCAGAGCACCGGTCTGCACCACCGGAGGGCGCAGGGGCAGGACCTGCCACGCCGGCCATGGACCCGCACGCGCACGACCCGAACCCCCTCGCCGGGCTCTCCCCGGGCGAAGCCTTCGCGTACTGCCTCACGGACCGGGGCCGCGCCTGGCTGCGTTCGCTGCTGGAGACCGGGTGCTACGCGCTGCACGCGCCCGACGAGGCCGCGCTGCTCGTCGTGGCCTGGCTGGAGCGGGCCGGGGACACCGCGCCCGCCGCGGAGCTCGTCGGGGAACTGCGGCCGCTCGCCCGCGAGATCCGCTTCGCGCCCCGGCCCGCGGACCTCCCGTCCGCGCCGGCGGACGCCGTGCGCCGCCGGACCGCCGGCGAGGCCGCCCTCCTGCTCGCGGACCGCGGCCCCCGCCCCGCCGTGGAGGCCCAGCGCGAGGCGCTCACCGTCTGGCGGCCGTTCGAGGACGAGCTCCTCGCCCACCGGCTGCGCGCCGACGCGGACGGGCCCGGCTGGCTCGCGGACGGCGCGGAGCTGCTGGAGCGCTACGCGTCGCTGCTGACCGTCCACACCCGCTGTACGAAGCACCTCGGGCCGAAGTCGAACGCCTCGGTCCTGCGCCGCGCCCTGGAGGAGGCCGTCGCGGGCCGGCCGCTCACGCCCCGGGCGGCCGGGCTGCTGCGGCACGTCGTCGACTCGATGGTGGCCAAGCGCGGCCGGCCCGGCTCCCCGGAGCACGCACGGCTGCGGGCGGACCAGGCCCGGCAGGCCGGTCGGCCCGCGCACCACGAACTCGCCGCGCTCGTACGGCGCCGGCTGGCGGAGCACCCCGTGGACCGGGGGCTGCCCGACGTGGGACCGCTGGTCGCGCCGGTGACCGCGGCGGAGGCCGCACGGGGAGCGCCGCCCGCCGGAACGCCGGTCCCGGCAGCGGTCCGGGCGGTGGCCTCCGGCGTGCTGGAGGCCCCGCTGGAGGACCAGGTGCGCCGCGGGGCGGTGCCCTCCGCCGAGGTGCTGGCCGAGCTGGCCGCGCAGCTGCTCGGCACGCACGCCGCCCGGGGGTTCCCCGACCCGGCCCTCGGTACCCTGCTCGCCGCGGCGTACCGGTCGCGGCGCGGGTACGCGTACGGGTCGCCAGCGCCGCAGGACCCCGCCGCCCGGCCGCCCTGGATCCGGGCCCTCGCGCACCGGGCCCCCGCGCACCGGGCCCCCGATCTGCGGGCCGCCGCCCGCGCCGAGGCGGGCGAGCTCGCGGCGCTGTGCGCGCGGACCTTTCCGGGTGCCGGAGTGCCCGACCGGCTCCTCGGGGACCTGAACCGGTTCGCGGAACGCTCCGGCGTCCGGGCCCCGTTCCTGACGTGGCCCTTCGCGGACGCCTACCACGGGACGCTCGCCCCGGAGGTCCTGCCGGCCGCGCGGATCGCCGCGGAGCTGCTGCGCGGCACGCTCTACGAGCGGTACTACGGCATCGACTACGCCGCCCTACGGGACCTGGCCGACGCGGACGACCGGGCCGGCTTCGTCCTGCTCTGCGCCGTGCGCGCCGGGCACCGGGCGCCCGGGGGGCCCGACGGGGACCGGCTCCTCGGCCGCGCGCTCGCCACCGACACGGCGCTCGACGAACAGGCCCGTGTCCTGACCGCGTTCGGCCTGGCCGCGCCGGCCCGGTACGCCGGCGCCGCGGCGCGGGACGGCAGACAGGCGGCGGCCCGGGCCGCGTTCGCCGACGCGTCCCGCAGGGCGGCGGGCATCAAGCGCGCCGCCCGGGCCTGGCGGCAGGCGCTGTTCCACCTCTCGCTCTGCGGGGCGGACGCCCAGGCCGATGTCACGGCCTGGCTGGAGTCGGAGGCGGACCGGCTCCCGGCGCACGCCTCGGCGCGGTTCGCCCCGGCCCTCGCGGGGCTCCGGCTGGTCGTCGGGGGCGGCGCCTTCGGGGCGGACGGCACCGCGGACGGCGGCCGGGCCCGGCGGCTGCTCGCGCGGGGGGCGTACGGTCCGTGGCCCCGGTGAGCACCGGCAAGGCGCTCTGCGGCGGCCCTACTTCATGGCGTACTGGACCTTCTCCGCGAGCGTGCCGTCCTTGAAGCAGAAGCGGAACACCGTCTCCGTGCCGCCGACCGGGTCGCCGTCGGACAGGTACCACGAGCACGTGCTGCCCGCCGGCTCGGCGGGACCGCCGTCCTTGAGGCCGGACTTGATGAACGTCTCGCCCGACGGGAGCCGGTCGCGCACCTCCTGCTCCGGCCGGCCGACCTCGGCCGCCGCGTACACCTTCGGGTCGAGCAGGGTCTTGTCCGCGGCGTCCAGGATCTTGGAGGCTCCGAAGACCAGGGCCGCGATGAGCCCGATGCCCACCACCGCCGCGATGCCGCACCCGATCAGGCAACCCTTGCGCTGAGCCACGCCGTTCCTCCAAGCCGTGCCGCGTCCGGTGCCGTTCACCGTGACGCTCCGACCTTCGCAGGGGGCGGGGGCCCGGCACCGTCCTCGAAAGTCGTCGGGCCGCGCGACGATCGTCGTTCGAGGTCGTCCCCCCTCTCCCGTGTATACAGGGAGAGAAGGGATCATCCGGACGGACCGAGAGGAAGCACCATGAGCGAGCCCGTCGAGCCGCTGATCGTCGTCGGCGTGGACGGTTCGAAGCACTCGAAGGAGGCCCTGCGCTGGGCGGTCCGCCAGGCCAAGGCCACCGGCGCCCGGGTGCACGCCGTCATGAGCTGGGAGTGGAACACCAACCCCTTCGGGGTGGCCCCGGACGTGGCCCGGGCGGAGCTGGTGACCGCCGAGGAGGCCGCCCGCCTCAAGCTGGCCGACACGGTGGCGGAGGCCGTGGGCACCTCGCCCGGGGTGCCCGTCTTCCGCCGGGTCGAGCACGGGGCGCCGGCCCGGGTGCTGGTGGACGCCTCCGCGGAGGCCGAGCTGACGGTCGTCGGCAGCCGCGGCTACGGCGGCATCAAGGGCGCCCTGCTCGGCTCGGTGAGCCAGCAGGTGGTCCAGTACGCCGACAGCACCGTGGTCGTGGTGCGCGCGGACGCCCCGGGCCCGCCCGCCGGCTGACGGGGCACCGGCTCACGCGGCGGGGGCCACCAGGTCCCCCGGATCGGTGTTGGCCCCGCAGAGGATGACCGCGACCCGCTCGCCCAGCGGTTCCGGGGCGCCCCGGAGCGCCGCCACGGCGGTGGCCGCGGCCGCCTCGACCACGAGGCGGTGCTCCTCCCAGAGCGAGCGCCGGGCGGCGGTGATGGCCGCGTCCGGGACGAGGACCGACCGTACGCCGCCGTGCCGGGCGGCCGCGAGGGCGTCCGCCGACACCCGGGTGGCTCCGAGGGAGTCGGCGGCGACGGAGTCGACCTCGACGTCCACGGGGCGGCCCGCGGCCAGGGCCGCGTTGAGCGCCCGGCAGTTCTCCGGCTCGGCGGCGATCACCCGTACGCCGTGCTCGCGCGCGGCGGTGGCCACTCCGGCGAACAGTCCGCCGCCGCCGACCGCGACGACCACGGCGTCCAGCCCGGGCAGCGCGGTCCGGATCTCGTCGAGCAGCGTTCCGGCGCCGGCCGCGATGAGCGGGTGGTCGTAGGCGTGGCTGCTCAGGGCGCCGCTCTCGGCGGCGAACTCCCGGCAGGCGTCGAGGGCGTGGGCGTACCGCTCGCCGACCAGCCGCACCTCGGCCCCGTAGCCGCGCAGCCGCTCCACCTTCACGCGCGGGGCGTTGGCCGGCAGGAACACGGTGGCGGGCACGGACTGGGCGCGGGCCGCCCAGGCGCAGGCGAGGCCCGCGTTGCCGCCGGACGCGATGGTGACGCCGGCGGCGGGGAGGGTGCCGGCCCGGTGGTGGGCGGCGAGGAAGTTGCGGGCGCCGCGGGCCTTGAAGGAGCCGGTGTGCTGGAGGTGTTCCAGCGCGTACCAGACCCCGTCGGCGGCCGGGGCCACGGCTACGGGCCGTACGCCGCCGGCGATCCGGTCGGCGGCGGCGCGTACGGCCGCGTAGTCGAGCTGCTGTTCCGCGTGCATGGAAGGTCTCCCCGTCAAGAGGTGGGCCGGGCGGCGTCGATGAGCTGGCGCAGGGCGCCGTGGTAGACCTCGTGGTCCGTCAGGGGCGGCAGTACGTCGGCCAGTCCGCCGGACAGCACCGGGAACTGCTCCGGGTCCAGTGCGGCCAGGGCCGCGCGGGAGGCGGCGGTGGCCCCTTCCGGGTCGCGGTGGTCCACGAAGGCCGCGCTGCCCAGGGTGAGCAGGTACATGCGGCGGTACGCGGTCATCGCACCGGCGGGCGTCATCCCCGCGGCCACGCTGTCGGCGAGGGCGGGCTCGACGAGCCGGGCCAGGAGCTGGCGCCCCAGCCAGGGCCGGCCGCCGCGCAGCACCAGCAGCCCGGGGTGGGCGACGAGCAGCCGGTAGAGCGCGCGGAAGCGTTCTTCGGTGGCCTGCGCCCAGTCCGTGCCGGCGGGGACCTCCGGCAGCTGGGCGGCCAGGTGTTCGGTGCACAGGTCCAGCAGTCCGGCGAGGTCGGTGCAGCGGCGCTGGACGGTGGCGTGCGAGACGCCGAGCCGTTCGGCGAGCGCGCGGAAACTGAGGCCCTCGGGCCCGTGCTCGTCGAGGATGCGCAGGGCGGCCACGGCGATCACCTCGGGGGTGGCGCGGTCCAGGGCCATTGATCGTCTCGGCATGAGATACACCGTAACATACGACGTATCTCGCACGTCGGCGCGTCCGCTTCACTCCTTCGCGTGATGCCGACTGCGGCCATATTGCTGGTCATTGTGCGATAACCATCGACATGCGTTGACAGTGGGTAGCCGCGCCGGTGCACTGGGCGCACGACAGCCCCACGTCCACAGACAGCCCCACGTCAAGGAGTCTCCGTGCCGCCTCGCCTGCGTGCGACGCTCCCCTGCCTGACAGCGGCCGCCCTGCTCGCCCTGGCGCTCGCCCCCGCCCCCGCGGCGGCCGAGCCGACCGCGACCTCGGACACCCCGCTCGCGCTCACCCCGCCCATGGGCTGGAACAACTGGGCGCACTACATGTGCGACATCGACGAGGCCACCGTGGTCGCGAACGCGGACGCCCTGGTGTCCACCGGACTCGCCGCCAAGGGCTACGACACGGTCACCGTGGACGACTGCTGGATGACCAAGAGCCGCGACGCGCAGGGCGCGCTGGTCGTCGACACGGAGAAGTTCCCGCACGGCATGGCCTGGCTCGGCGAGTACCTGCACGCCAAGGGCCTGAAGTTCGGGATCTACCAGGACGCCGGGTACCTCACCTGCGAGAAGTACCCCGGAAGCGGCTCCCCCCAGGGCGGTGGCGCGGACCACTACGCCGAGGACGCACGGCAGTTCGCCTCCTGGAAGGTCGACTACGTCAAGATGGACGGCTGCAACCTCTGGGTGCCGCCGGGGACGACGAAGGAGCAGGCCTACCGCGACGCCTACACCGCCGTCGCGAAGGGGCTGCGCGAGAGCGGCCGCGACATGGTGCTGTCGGCCTCCGCGCCCGCCTACTTCCAGCAGGGCGAGTGGGGCGGCGCCGACTGGCACCGGGTGCTCGGGTGGGTCGGCGAAACCGGCCAGCTGTGGCGCGAGGGCCGTGACATCCAGGTGTACAAGCCGGCCGCGCCCGCCACCTCCCGCTGGAGCTCGGTCATGGGCAACTACGGCTACAACCGCTGGCTGGGCCGGTACGCCGGTCCCGGCAACTGGAACGACCCCGACTTCCTGATCGCGGGCGCGCCCGGGCTCACCGCGGCCGAGGGCCGCAGCCAGGTCGCCCTCTGGGCGATGATGGCGGCCCCGTTCATCCTGTCCTCACAGGTGTCCGAGCTGACGCCCGAGGGTCTGGCCGCGCTCGGCAACACCGACCTCATCGAGCTGGACCAGGACCCGCTGGGCCGTCAGGGCTCCGTCGTCTCTTCCAATTCCACCTTCGAGATCCTGACGCGGGAGCTCGCCGACGGCGACCGCGCCGTGGCCGTCCTCAACCGCTCGGGCAGCGACCGCGACATCCGCGTGCCGCTCGACGAGGTCGGCCTGTCCGGCTGCAGCGCCGACGCGAAGGACCTGTGGAGCGGCGAGCGCCGCAACGTGCCGGACGCGCTGACCGGGCGGCTCGCCGCGCACGACACCGCCGTGTGGCGGCTCACCCCGCGCGGCTGCGCCGAGGCCGTCCCGACGGGACAGGTCGTCGGCGGCGCCGCCAAGTGCACCGACGGGGCCAGCACCACCGGCGTCGGCGCGGTGGTCATGGCCGCGTGCACCGGCGCCCCCGACCAGCGGTGGACGGTGGGCCGCGACCACACCCTGCGGCTGGCCGGCAAGTGCCTGACGGCGGGCGGGGACGGGCTGGTGGAACTGGCCGCCTGCGCGCCCCGGCAGTCGCGCGAGCCCGGTCAGGAGTGGACGCACGACCGCACCGGAACCCTGACCGACGCGGCGAGCGGCCTGTGCCTGACGGCGCCCGCGGCGACGGCGACCCCGGACGCACCCGCCGAGCGGCTGCGCCTGGAGGCCTGCGGCGACCACCGGGTCGACCAGGCCTGGGCCCTGCCGGTCTGATCGCGCACGGACCGGAGGCGGCCGCGGGGCCGGCCTCCGGACCGTACGGACAACCGGCCGCCGGGCCGGCCGGGGGTGTCGTCACCTTCGCTCCCGCCGCGCGGCGTACGGAACGGCTTCGACGACACCCCTGGCAGCGGACGACCCCGAGGATGGCCGAGCGGATGACCCAGCCGATGACGAACCCGACGCCACCCGGCGGACGGCGGCGGCCGCGGCTGCCCCGCCCGGCCGCCCTCGCCGCGCTGCCGGCGGCGCTGCTGACCCTGCTGTGTGCGGGAGCCGCGCCGGGTGCGGCCGCCCCGGGAGCAGGCCCGGGAGCCGGCCCGGCAGCAGGCCCGGACGCGCGGGCCGCCGCGCCGGCCGCCGTACGCGCCGGTGCGCAGGCCGCCGTACCGGAGGGCGCGCGGACCGGTGCGTCCCGGCCGCGGAGCTTCGACCCCGCTCCCGCGCGGGCCGCGCTGGCGCGGCTGCTGCCGCGCCACGCCGGGCAGTTCACCCTGGTGCCCGACACCGGCGCCGCGGCCGACACCTTCACGGTGTCCGGTACGGCCGGCGCGGTCACCGTGCGCGGTTCCACCGGCGCCACCCTGCTCACCGGCGTCGGCTGGTACCTCCAGCACGTCGCCGGGGTCGACATCGGCTGGCCGGGCGACAGCATCGGCATGCTGCCCGCCACGTTGCCGGCCGTCCCCGCGCCGGTCACCCGCAGCGCGGTCGTCCCGCACCGGTACGCGCTGAACGACACCGACGACGGGTACGCCGGCCCGTACCGCAGCTTCGAGGAGCACCAGCGGCAGATCGACCTGCTCGCCCTGCACGGGGTGAACGAGGTGTTCGTGCAGGTGGGCGCCGAGTACCCGTACTACCGGGCGCTGCAGGGCTTCGGCTACTCGGCCGCCGAGCTGCGCGCGTGGATCCCCGGCCCGGGCCACCAGAGCTGGTGGCTGCTGCAGAACCTGAGCGGCTTCGGCGGCCCGGTCACGGAGCGGCTGATGCGCGAACGCGCCGCGCTGGGCGGGCGGATCGCGGAGCAGCTGCGCGGGCTGGGGATGACGCCGGTGCTGCCGGGCTACTTCGGGACGGTCCCGCCGGAGTTCACCGCGCGCAACCCCGGCGCCGGCACCGTGCCGCAGGGCGACTGGGCCGGTTTCGACCGGCCGGACTGGCTGGATCCCGCCGCCCCGGTCTTCGGGAAGCTGGCCGCCGCGTACTACGCGGAGCAGCGCGCGGTGTTCGGGGACAGCACGATGTACCGGATGAGCCCGCTGCACGAGGGCGGGCAGACCGGGGCGGTGGACGTGCGGTCCGCCGCCGGGGCGATCCAGCGGGCCCTGCACGCCGCCCATCCGGGTGCCGTGTGGGCGGTGCTGGGCTGGCAGGACGACCCGACGGCGGAGCTGCTGGCCGGGGTGGACACCTCGAAGCTGCTGATCCTCGACGGGCTCTCCGACCGCTACAACCGCCTGGACCGCGAGGCCCGTTGGGGCGGTGCGCCGTACGCCCTGGGCACCATCTACAACTTCGGCGGGCACACGACGGTCGGCGCGAACACCTCCGTGTGGCTGGAGCGGTTCCCCGCCTGGCGCGCCAAGAGCGGCAGCGCGCTCAGCGGCACCGCGTACCTCCCGGAGGCCACCGGGACCAACCCGGCGGCGTTCGACCTCTTCACCGACCTGGCCTGGGAGCCGGGGCCGGTCGACCAGCGGACGTGGTTCGCGGACTTCGCGGCCCGCCGGTACGGCCGCCCCGACGCGGCCGCCGCCGCGGCCTGGGAGGAGCTGCGCACGGGGCCGTACAGCACCTCCTCGGGGCTGTGGTCGGAGTCCCAGGACAGCCTGTTCACCGCCCGGCCGAGCCTGACCGCGGTGGGTTCGGCGTACTGGAGCCCCAAGTCCATGCGCTATCCGGCGGGTTCGGTGCGCAGGGCCCTGGACCACCTGCTGCGGGTGGATCCGCGGCTGCGCGGGTCCAGCGCCTACCGCTTCGACCTCGTGGACACGGCGCGCCAGGCGCTCGCCAACCACTCGCGGGTGCTGCTGCCGAAGATCAGGACGGCCTACGAGGCCAAGGACCTGGACGGTTTCCGCGCGCTGACCGCCGAATGGCGGGGAGCGGAGGACCGGCTGGACGAGCTCATCGGGTCCGACCCCCACTTCCTGCTCGGCCGCTGGCTCGGCGCGGCCCGCTCCCAGGGCTCCGACGAGGCCGAACGGGACCGGTACGAGTACGACGCCCGCTCGATCCTGAGCGTGTGGGGCCGCCGCGGCACGAGCGAGGGCGGCTTCCTGCACGACTACGCGAACCGCGAGTGGAGCGGTCTGGTCTCCGAGCTGTACGGACCGCGGTGGGAGCTGTACTTCGACTCGCTGGAGGAGGCGCTCGTCGGGGGAACCGCGCCGCGGGAGATCGACTGGCACGCCGAGGAGGAGGCGTGGGCCCGGCGGACCACCCGGCACCCGGAGCGGCCGAGCGGGGACCCGTACGCCCTGGCCGCGGACGTCGCCGCGTTCCTCCCGGCGGCGGCCCGCTGACCTACACCATGCACGGCGGGCCCAGCGGGCTTATCCGGTGAGTTCCACCCTCTCGGGGGAATCTCGGTACCCGTTCGGATGACCGGGCGGCCGACGGCCAGCGGGGCGGCGCGGGCCCTGGGTTCACTGACCCGCAACGATCAGGGGCGGCCGCCGGAGGACTCCGGCGGCCGCCCCGGCCGTCGCCGTCGCGCCGCCGTGGATCAGCGCGGCGGCCGACCGCCAGGAGGGGGCCCGACCATGTCCGAGTCCGATCAGGACCGGCCCGAGCGGGACGGGTACGAGCGGAACGAGACCGGGGACGAACGGGGCGGGTGCCACGGCGAACGGGCCGGTGGCCGGGAGGGCGCCCCGGGCGGGTCCGCCGCAGCACCGCCGCAGCACCTGGCGCTCCTCGCCGACGGGGTGGTGGAACTGCGCAAGCGCGGGGGGATCGCGGCCCGGCGGACCGCCCCGGAGGGCCCGCGGGACGGCGGGCAGGACGGCGGGCCCCCGGCCGGGGAGGCCGCCGCCCGGGACGCGCACTACGCTGCGGGGGGAGGAGGCTCCGACCCCTGCCTGGTGGCCATGGCCCGCCGCGCGGCGGACCGGGCCGGACGGCCGCGTGCATGACGCGGCCGGTGGAACGCCCGGGGCAGTCCGGCGGGGCCGCGGCTCCGAATCACCACTTGAGCGGAAGGATCCGGGAGGATCGGGCCGTGGACGACGTGAACGAGCTCGGCACCCTGCTCGGCCGGGTCGCCGAGGGAGACGAGACGGCCTTCGCCGCCGTGTACGAGGCGGTGAGCGGGTCGGTGCTCGGCGTTGCGCTCTCGGTCCTGCGCGACCGGTCCCAGGCCGAGGAGGTGGCCCAGGAGGTGCTCGTGGAGGTCTGGCGCTCCGCCTCCCGGTACCGGCCGGACCGGGGCAGCGTGCGCACGTGGGTGCTGACCATCGCCCACCGCCGGGCGGTGGACCGGGTCCGCTCGGCTCAGGCGGCGACCGACCGGGAACGGCGGGCGGCGCGGCTGGAGGCGGCCCTGCCGGAGTTCGACGAGGTGAGCGAGGCGGTCGAGGACCGCGAGGAGCGGGACCGGGTGCGGCGCTGCCTGGGCTCGCTGACGGAGATCCAGCGCCAGTCGGTCGCCCTGGCCTACTACCGGGGACTGACCTGCCGTGAAGTGTCCGAGTCGCTGTCGGTGCCGCTGGGTACCGTCAAGACCCGGCTGCGGGACGGCTTGCTGCGGCTGCGGGACTGTCTCGGGGTGAGCGACGGATGAGCACGGAGAGCATGCACGGGGCGACGGGCGCGTACGTGACGGACGCGCTGCCCGCGGCGGAGCGCGCGGCCTTCGAAGCCCACCTGGAGACGTGCCCGCCGTGCGCCCGGGAGGTGCGCGAACTGGCCGCGACGGTGGCGCTGCTGGGCCGGTCCGTCGCGGTCCGCCCGCCGCCGGAGCTGTTCGACGCGGTGATGCGGCGGGTCCGGGAGCTCCCGGCCCCCGGACCGGCCGCGGCGGGGGCCGACGTCGGGAACGCACCCGGCACCGACCGGCCCGGGGAGCGCGCCGAGCCCGCAGAGCCGGTGGCGCCCGTCCCGACCCGCGTCCCGACCCGCGTCCGGCACGCGCGGCCCGGCAGACCCTGGCTGCGGTGGGCGCTGGCCGCCTCCCTCGCGGCGGTCGCCGGGCTCGGCGGGGTCGCGGTCTGGCAGGCGGAGCAGGCCGGTACGGCCCGTCAGGACGCGCGCCGCGCCGAGGCACGGGCCGCCGAGCTGGCCGGCGTGCTGGCCGCACCCGACGCCACGCCCGTCACCGGCCGGCTCGCAAACGGCGGCACCGGCACCGTCGTGGTCTCCGAGGACCGCAACCGCGCGGTGTTCGTGGCCTCCGGGATGCCGGCCCCGCCCGCGGGCAAGGTGTACCAGCTGTGGTTCGCCGACCCGGCGGGCGCGATGCGTCCGGCCGGGCTGATGAACCCCGCGCGGCCCGGCGCCCCCGAGCTGATGACCGGCCCGGTGGGCGGATCCACCGCGGTCGGGGTCACGCTGGAACCCGCGGGCGGTTCCCCCGCCCCGACCACCGATCCGCTGATGGTGCTGGCCCTTCCCGCGCCCGGGACCCCGTAGCGCGGCGGCCCCGCGGGACGCCACCGCGGCACGAGCCCACGAGGGGGCTCCCATGACCGGAACCACCGGGAACGCCGGAACCACCGGAACCACCGGGAAGGACCGCGTCCGGCCCGGGTGCGCGGCGGGCGCCCTGAGCGGCCTGCTCGCGGCGGTGGCCGCGCTGGCGGTCGGCGGGCTGGTCGCCGCGGCCGTGCGGCCCGAGGCCTCCCCGGTCACCGCCGTCGGCGCCGCGGTGGTCGACCGCGCTCCCCCGGCCCTGAAGGAGTGGGCGGTCCGGCAGTTCGGCACGACCGACAAGCCGGTGCTGACGGCGGGGATCCTCGTACTGCTGGCCGCGTTCGCCGTGGCCGCCGGGCTGCTCGGCATGCGCCGTCCGTCCGCCGGGGTCGCCCTCGCCTGCGGCTTCGGGGTGCTGGGGGCGGTGGCGGCGCTGTCCCGCCCGGAGGCGTCCTGGCAGGACGCGCTGCCGTCGGCGGCGGCCGGTCTGGCTGCGGGCGGGGTGCTGTACCTGCTGGTCAGGGCCGCCCGGGGGCGGCCCTCGCCCGGTCCGGCGGCCGACGGCGTACGGGGCGTGGACCGGCGGGGCTTCGGGCGCCTGGCCCTGGCCACGCTGGCCGCGTCGGCCGTCGCCGGATTCGCGGGCCGGCGCCTGGGGGCCTTCGGCTCGGCGGAGGCCACGCGATCGCGGGCCCGGCTCGTCCTGCCCCCGCCCGCGGTACCGGCGCCCCCGGTACCGGCCGGGGCGCGGCTGCGCGTGCCCGGCATCTCGCCGCTCCTCACCCCGGACCGGGACTTCTACCGCGTGGACACCGCCCTGGTGGTCCCGCGCGTGGACGCGGACACCTGGCGGCTGCGCGTGCACGGGGAGGGCGTGACCCGGCCGCTCGACCTGGACCTGCGGGAGCTCCTCGCCCGCCCCCTGGTCGAGCACGACGCCACCCTGACCTGCGTCTCCAACGAGGTCGGGGGCCCGTACGCGGGCACCGCGCGCTGGCTCGGCGTCCGGCTGGCGGACCTGCTGCGCGAGGCGGGCGTACGGCCGCCGTCCCGGGGCGGACCGGCCGACCAGCTGGTGGTGCGCTCGGTCGACGGGATGACGCTCGGCACCCCCGTCGAGACGGTGATGGACGGCAGGGAGGCGCTCCTGGCGGTGGGGATGAACGGCGCTCCGCTGCCGTTCGCGCACGGCTTCCCGGTCCGGATGGTGGTCCCGGGCCTGTACGGGTACGTCTCCGCCTGCAAGTGGCTGCGGGAACTGCGGCTGACCACCTTCGCGGCGTACGACGCGTACTGGGTGCGCCGCGCCTGGGCGGCGCGGGCCCCGGTCAGGACGCAGTCCCGGATCGACACCCCGCGCGCGAACGCGGCCCTGGCGGCGGGACCGGTGGCGGTCGCCGGGGTGGCGTGGGCGCCGCACCGGGGGATCTCCCGGGTCGAGGTGCGGGTGGACGGCGGGCCGTGGCGGGAGGCCCGGATCGCGGCGTCCGACGGCGACGACACCTGGCGCCAGTGGGTGTGGACCTGGCGGGCCGCGCCGGGCCGGCACACCGTGGAGGTGCGCGCCGCGGACGGCGCCGGCGCCGTACAGACCGGGGAGCGCCGCGGGACCCTCCCGGACGGGGCGACGGGGTGGCACGCGGTGACGGTCCGGGTCGGATGAGGGACGGGGGGACGAGGGGCGGGGCGGACGAGGGGGTGGGGCGGGTGAGGAGCCGTCCGGGAATTCGGTCCGTCCCCGTGCGCCGGTTACATTGACCGGACGAACATTCCGGACATCACTCGCATGTCGACCCGTACGTCAGGAGCCGGCGCCGTGGAGCTGACCAGCACGACGTTCCTCGTCACCCTGATCGTCGTCACCGCTCTCGCGATGCTCGCCGCGCTCCTGCTCTGGAACCGGGTCCCGGGGCCCGCCTGGCTGCGGTGGCCCGCGCGGGTGCTGATGCTCGGACTGTGCCAGCTCACCGCCATCTGCGTGGTCGCCACCTGGATCAACGGCGGCTACGGGCTGTACGCCTCCTGGGACGACCTGCTGGGCACCGGTTCCGGACAGACCGCGGACGCGTCGACGGGACCGCCGGTGGGGCGGGCGCGGTTCACCGGGAGCGGCGACGGCACGCAGAGCACGTACTTCCGCGGCTCCCACTCGAAGCTCGCAGGGCAGGTGACGGTCTGGACTCCGCCGGAGTACAGCGCGCCGGGCGCCGACCGGACCCGGTTTCCCGTGCTGGTGCTGCTGCACGGCTACCCGGGGACGCCCCGCACCTGGATCGACCTCGGCGACCTGCCCGCACAGCTGACGAAGCTGGTGGGGTCGGGGAAGGCGCACCCGTTCGTCGTGGTGATCCCGGAGATCTACCCGGGCGGGGTGAACACCGACTGCAGCAACACCCCGGACCGCAGGGTCGCCGACTGGCTCGCGCGGGACGTGCCGGACCTGGTCTCCCGCAATTTCCGCACGTTGCCCTCCCCGGGCGGCTGGGGCCTGATGGGCGTCTCGACGGGGGGCTTCTGCGCGGCCAAGCTGCCGCTGCAGTACCCGAAGGCGTTCCGGGCGGGCGCGGCCCTCGACCCGGATCCGCTGACCGGCGACCCGGAGGTGCTGCCCGACCGGGCCCTGCGGGAGCGCAACAGCCCCATGTGGCTGGTGGCGCACGCCGGGAAGACGGACGTCGGGCTGTTCCTGGCCACGTCCGCGCAGGACAGGGACAGCCCGCCCGGACAGCTGGAGGCCTTCGCCGCGGCCGCCTCGGGCTCCGGCGTCCGGGTCAGGACCCTGGTCCGCCCGGCCGGCGGCCACAACTTCCAGACCTGGATCGGCATGTACCCGGACGCCCTGGGCTGGCTGAGCACGGAACTCACCCCACCGAGCGCCCCCTAGACCCGTATTCGCCCGTACCGGCCGAGACGCCCGGGGCGCCGGCGGGACGGACCGGGAGGGCCTCGACGCTGTTGCCGATGAAGCTGCGCTGCTGCGGGAGTTCGGACGTGGGGACCGCCAGGTCGAGGTCGGGGAAGCGGGTGAAGAGCCGCTCCAGGGCGATGGTCGCCTCCAGCCGGGCCAGCGGGGCGCCGACGCAGTAGTGCGCGCCGTGCCCGAAGGAGAGGTGGCGGGCTGCGGTGGGACGGGTCACGTCGAAGCGGTCCGCGTCCGGGCCGTGGAACGCCGCGTCCCGGCCGGCGGCCGTGTACCCGGCCAGGACCGGGGTGCCCCGCGGGATCAGCGTGCCGTCGACGGTGAGGTCGCGGGTGGGGTAGCGGAACGGGAACCAGCTGACGGGCCCGTCCCAGCGCAGGGTCTCGTCCACCACGGCGGACCAGGTGGCCTTGCCCGCCAGGACCAGGGCGAGCTGGTCGCGGTGGGTGCACAGGGCGCGGACGGCGTTGCTGATGAGGTTGAGGGTGGTCTCGTGGCCGGCGACGAGCACCAGCCGCATGGTGCCGATCAGTTCGGCCTCGCTGAGCCGGTCGCCGTCGCCGTCGCGGGCGGCGATCAGGGCGGTGGTGAGGTCCTCTCCCCCGGTGCCCGCGGCGATGGCCGCACGGCGGGCGGCGGCGATCGTCCCCATGAGCCCGACGAGCTCGCGCACGGCGGCCATCGCTTCGGAGGGGGTGGTGTCGGTCGCGACGATCACCGTGTTGGACAGCTGGTGCAGCCGGTCCCGGTGCTCCGGGTCGACGCCCAGCAGCTCGCAGATGACGCTCATCGGGAGCGGGAGGGCGAAGTGCGCCCGCAGGTCCGCGACCCCGTCCGGTGCGGCTGCGGCCGCCCGGCCGAGGTCGTCGAGGAGGCCGTCGGCCAGCTCTTCCACGCGCGGCCGCAGCCGCTCCACCTGACGGGCGGTGAAGGCCTTGCCCACCAGCGCCCGGAGCCGGCGGTGGTCGGCGTCGTCCGCCGTGTGCATGCCCTGCGCGTTGGCGAAGACCCGCAGCGGCCAGTCACGGGGGATGGTTCCGTCGTGCAGGGCGGGACAGTGCCGGGCGTCCTTGGCCACGTCGTCGCGGGCCAGGAAGTCCTTGAGCTCCTCGTGGCCCAGCACGACCGCGCCGGCGACCCCGCCGGGGAGGACGACCTCCGCCACGGCCCCCCGGGCGCGCAGCCGGGCGTTGAGGGCGTGCGGGCAGCCGCCGGCGGGATCGATCACGTGCGGGGCGTCCGGGTCGCCCGGGACGTCCGGAAGGTTACGGGACAAACCGGCTCTCCTGACCTGATGGGCGCGTAGCGGTCAACAGTGGGGCCTGGGGGCCGGGTTGTACAAGACCGCCCCGCCCCGGGTCAGAACCAGTTGAGGGTGAGGGTGAAGGTGGTGGTTGCGGTGGTGGGGGTGGTGTCGGTGGCGGTGGCGGTGATGCGGAGGGTTCCGGTGGTCCAGGGTTTGCCGGTGATGCGTCCGGTGGCGGGGTCGAGGGTGAGGCCCCAGGGGAGTCCGGTGGCGGTGTAGCGGACGGGGGGTCGGGCTCCGGTGGTGGTGAGCTGGATGGTGCAGGTGCGGTTGAACGTGCAGGTCTGCGGGCCGGGGTCGGCCAGCTTGAGCCCGCCGGGCGTCGGGGTGGGGGTCGGCGTCGGAGTGGGAGTGGGGGTCGGCGTGGGAGTGGGGGTCGGCGTGGCGTCGCAGCCCGGGGTGGCTTCCGGCGGCAGGGGGACGCGCCAGAGCTGCGTGTCGTTCTCCGAGCCGACGAGCAGGCTGGTGCAGTCGGCGTACGTCAGCGTCTCGCCCTGCGACTGGGCGGGCAGGGCGACGTCCGCGAGCTTCGTCCCCGCCGTGTCGTACACGACGGCCGTGTCGGCGCCGAGCGGCCCGCCGCTGCGCAGCGCGTACGAGGCCCCCGACGGGGAGAACGCGCCGTCGGTGGCGAAGACGGGCCCCGGCCGGACCGGGGTGAGGGTGTCGACCCGGCCCGTGACGGGCGGCAGCGGGGCCTGGTAGAGCCGGCCGGCGGCGCCGATGAGCTTGCTCGCGACGTACATCCGTCCGGTGACGGGGTCGGCGAGCAGGGACTCCGCGTCGTGCCGGCCGTCGGAGTAAGCGAGGCGGTACGTCACCGGCGTCACCGAGGCGTTGACGAGCCGGTCGGGCTCGGCGAAGGCGTGGACGGTGATCTCCGTGCGGGCGCCGAGGTTGTCGCCGATGTCGCCGACGAGGAGCACCGGGGCGCCGGCGGCGTCCCTGCCGAGCGCCAGTGCCTCCCAGTCGGTGTTGACCGCGCCGGTCACGGTGAGGGTCGCCCGGAGCACTCCGGTGGCGCCGGTGCAGTCGACGGCGAGGACCTGGTTGGCGTTGCCGCTGTCGTTGACGGCGTAGAAGACGCCCGGGTGCCGGCGGCTCGCGGCGAGGCCGCTGAGTTCGGCCAGGCCGCCGGGGAGGGTGCACGCCCGTTCCGGCGCCGCCGCCTCCCCGGCCGCGGCCGGGCGTACGGCGGGGGGCGCCGGAGCGGGCGGGGAGAGGGGCGTGGCGTCGGCGCCGGAGCCCGCCGCCCAGGCGGCGGCCGGCAGGATCGTGGCGAGGAGCGCGGTGGCGAGCGCCGCGGCGAGCGGGGGTGCGAGGAGTCGGGGCATGCCCTCCATGTGACGGCTGGTCAGCACAGGACGCCAGAGGCAGCTCCCTCCCGTTCGAACACCGTTCAATGCCCGGTCGGCATGACTGCGCGCGCCGCGGCCGCCCCGGTCAGCGCGCGGGTTCGCGTACGGGGGCGTCGTGCCGGGCGTGCGCGATGAACGCGCGGGCGGCGCGGCTGAGCGGTCTGCGCGCGTGCGCGATGCCCACCGGGCGGAGCAGGGGCGGGGTGAAGGAGCGGACCTCGGCCCGGCTGCCGAAGGCCCGGTGGACGACGTCCCGGTACCAGATGAGGGAGCCGCGCCCGTCCGTCACCCCGGTCACCCAGGCGAGGCGTTCGTCGACCTCCAGGGACGGGACGGGGCGGACGCCCAGGCAGCTGAACATGGCCTCCAGCTCGGTGCGCCGGCCGGTTCCCGGGGTCGGGAGCACCATCGGCAGCCCGTCGATCAGGCGGAACGGCATGGGGTCGGGCAGCCCCGAGCCGGCCGGGGAGATGAGCACCACCTCGCGCTCCTGGATGTAGTGCGTGGTCAGCTCCTTGTCGACCGGCAGGTCGACGAGGGCTAACTCGGCCCTCCCCTGGCTGAGTTCCTGGAGCAGGGTCTCGCGGCTGTCGTGCTGCTGGAGCCGGACGTCGACGCCCGGATGGCGTCCGGTGAAGGCCGGAACGAGGTCGGAGGCCAGGTCCAGGGCGAGGGTCGGGGTGGTGACGAGATTGAGGACGGCCCGGCTGTCCCCGCAGTGCGGGGTCCCGATGTCGTCTATGGCCTCCACCGCGTCGAGCACGGTGCGGGCCAGCCGGACGACCCGGGCCCCTTCCGGCGTGAGGTCCACCCCCCTTCCCCGGCGGGCGAGGAGTTCGACGCCGAGGTCGCGCTCCATGGCCTGTACGGCCCGGGACAGGGCGGACTGTGCGACGAAGACCGAGGCCGCCGCGCCGGTGATGGAGCGGCAGTCCGCGACGGCGACGAGGTAGCGCAGCTGCGCGAGAGTGGGCGTCATGACCGGACGGTAACCTCGCGAGGTTGTACCCGTAAGAGCGAGTCGGGTGAACAAGCGTACGACTCAAGGCGGCGCACATGCCGGGTCGGTGACGAGGTATACCGGTGCGGCATGACCCCGTGCGGCGCGGCCCGCGCGGCGGCCCGCCGGGAGCGGACCGCCGGTCCCGACAACGTCGCAGGCCACCGCGCCGGCGCGGCCCTCCGCGGGACCGGGCTCGCGCCGCCCGAGCGGGTCCGGAGGCCCGGTTCGGGCGAAACGTCCTCCTCCGCATGCCCGTTGACAGTGCGGGGCGGTCACCGCACGATGCATCCCGGCGTCGGGGATTTTGACCACGGTTCGATCCCGCCCCTCTGTGGCGGGCAGCCCGGCCGACGCACACGTTCCGCACGTCCCGGCTCCGCCGCCCGCCGGGGGACCCCCGCTCGGCACACGCCTCCCCCGTCCTCCGCCCTGTACTGCGACATGTCACACAGCACTGGAAGAGGAGCGCCCGTGATCCCCCACCCCGGTCCGTCCCCCCAGCCCGGAGCCTCTCCCCGGCCCTCTCCCCGGTCCTCTCCCCTGTCCTCTCCACGGCCGGAGCCCGCCCCGTCCGCCGCGTCGTCCCCGCGACCCGGCTCCCGGGACCTGGTCGTCGCGGTCAGCCCGTTCGAGGAGCCCCACCCGCGGATCGTGACCGCCGCCGAACGGGCCGGGTCCCTCGGCCTGCTGGACCTCGGCCGGGACGACGGTGCCGCGCGGCGCGGCCTCGCCGAGGTGGCCCGCAGGCTGCGCGGCGGCCGCCACGGGGTGCGGGTGCCCGCGGGCTGCCCGCTCGCACCGCACGAGCTGCCCGCGGCGGTGGACACGGTGCTGCTCGCCGACCCGGCCGCGCACACCGCCGAGCGGGTGGCCGCCTGGGCGGCGGCCGAGGGGCGGCCCCGGATCTGGGCCGAGGTCACCGGCCCGGCGGAGGCGCTGGCCGCCGTGGACGCCGGGGCGGGGGCCCTCGTCGCCAAGGGGCACGAGGCGGGCGGCCGGGTCGGCGCCGCCACCACCTTCGTGCTCCTCCAACAGCTGCTCGGCGACCCCCGGCTCGCCGGGGTGCCCGTACGGGCGTACGGCGGGATCGGGCCGCACACCGCGGCGGCTGCCGTCGCGGGCGGGGCCGCCGGGGTGCTGCTCGACGTACAGCTCGCCCTGACCGCGGAGGGCGAGCCCGGCCTGCCCGCCGAAGTGGCCGACGCACTGCGGGCGATGGACGGTTCGGAGACCCGGCTGACGGAGGGCCACCGGGTGTACGCCCGGCCCGGCCTGGCCCCGCCACCGGGCCCGGTGGCAGCCCTGCTCGGAGCCCGGGACCTGCGCGGCCAGTTGCTGCCGGTCGGGCAGGACGGCGCCTCGGCGGCCCGGCTCGCCGCCCGGCACCGGACCACCGCGGGGGTGCTCCGGGCCGTGCGCGAAGCGGTGCCCGGGCACCTGGCGGCGGCCGTACGGGCCCGGAGGCTCGGGCCGCCGCCGGCCGTCGCGCAGGGCCCCATGACCCGGGTCAGCGACCGGGCGGCCTTCGCCGGGGCGGTGGCCGACGCGGGCGGGGTGCCCTACCTGGCGCTCGCGGTGATGGCCGGGCCGGACGTGCGCCGCCTCCTCGCCGAGACCGCCGAGCGGCTGGGGGACCTCCCGTGGGGCGTCGGCCTGCTCGGCTTCGCCCCGCCGGAGCTGCGCCGGGAGCAGCTGGCGGCCGTCGCCGCGGCGTGCCCCCCGTACGCCGTCATCGCGGGCGGCACCCCGGCGCAGGCGGCCCCGCTGGAGGCCGCCGGGACCCGGACCCACCTGCACGTGCCCTCGCCGGGACTGCTGGAGCGGTACCTCGCCGAGGGCGCGCGGCGGTTCGTGTTCGAGGGGCTGGAGTGCGGCGGGCACGTCGGACCGCGCGCCTCGTTCCCCCTGTGGGAGGAGCAGATCGAGCGGCTGCTCGCCTGCTCCGAACCGGAGTCGCTCGACGTGCTGTTCGCGGGCGGCGTCCACGACGCGCGCTCCGCCGCGATGGCGGCCGCGGCCGCCGCGCCGCTGGCGGAGCGGGGGGCCCGGACCGGTGTGCTGATGGGGACCGCGTACCTGTTCACGGAAGAGGCGGTGACGGCGGGGGCGGTGCTGCCGCGCTTCCAGCGGGCCGCCGTGGAGTGCACGGGGACGGTGCTCCTGCGCACGGCTCCCGGCCACGCCACCCGCTGCGCGGCCACCCCGTACGCCGAGACCTTCGAGGCGACCCGGGTGCGGCTCGCGGAGAGCGGCGCGCAGCCGCGGGAGGTGTGGGAGGAGCTGGAGCGGCTCAACCTGGGACGGCTGCGGATCGCCAGCAAGGGGCTGCGCCGCCCCGCGACCGGCACGGCGGGCACGGCGGGCACGGCGGGAACCGGCACCGCCCCGGGCGCCGCGGCGGAAGGCGCCGTCGCGGAGGACACCGCCGGGGAGGACGGCGGCCTGGAGTCCGTCGGCGAGGAACAGCAGTACGCGGACGGGCTGTTCATGCTCGGGCAGGCCGCGGCCCTGCGGTCCGGGACCACCACCGTGGCCGCACTCCACGCGCAGGTCACCGACGGGGCGACCGAGCTGCTGGAGCGGCGGGCCCGCGCGTTCGCCGAGGCCGGGCCCGCCGCACCCGCCCCGGACCCGGACCCGCTGGACATCGCCATCGTCGGGATGGCCTGTGCCTACCCCGGCGCCCCGGACCTGGCCGCGTACTGGGCCCGGATCCTGGAGGGGGCCGACGCGGTCACCGAGGTCCCGGCCGAGCGCTGGGACCCCGCGCTCTACTACGACCCCGACCCGGCGCGCGCCGGTGAGCGCACCCCGTCCCGCTGGGGCGGCTTCCTCGGCCCCGTGCCCTTCGACGCCCTCGCGCACGGCATCCCGCCGGCCTCGCTGGCCGGGATCGAACCGGTCCAGCTGCTCGCCCTGGAGATCTCGGCGCGGGCGCTCGCGGATGCGGGCTACGACCGGGGCCGCGCCTTCGACCGGTCCCGGACCTCGGTGGTCTTCGGGGCGGAGGCGGGCACCGAACTGGCGGGCGCCTACGGGCTGCGCGCCCTGCACCCCTCCTACCTCGGCGCGCTCCCGCCCGAACTGGACGCCCACCTTCCCCGGCTCACCGAGGACTCCTTTCCCGGGGTCCTCGCCAACGTCATCGCGGGCCGGGTCGCCAACCGCCTCGACCTCGGCGGGGCGAACTGCACGGTCGACGCCGCCTGCGCCTCCTCCCTGGCCGCGCTGGACCTGGCCTGCCGGCAACTCCGGGACGGCGACAGCGACATGGTGCTGTGCGGGGGCGCCGACGTGCACAACGGCATCAACGACTACCTGCTCTTCTCCTCCGTCCGGGCCCTGTCCCCCGGCGGGCGGTGCAAGCCGTTCGACGCGGACGCCGACGGGATCGCCCTCGGCGAGGGGGTGGGGGCGCTCGTCCTCAAGCGGCTGGCGGACGCCGAACGCGACGGGGACCGGGTGTACGCCGTCGTCAAGGCCGTCGGCGCCGCCAGCGACGGCCGGTCGCTGGGCCTGACCGCGCCCCGGCCGGAGGGGCAGCGGCGGGCGCTGGAGCGGGCGTACGCCAGGGCCGGGATCGCCCCGGGCGAGGTCGGCCTGGTGGAGGCGCACGGCACCGGGACGGTGGTCGGCGACCGTACCGAACTCACCGTGCTGACCGAGCTGTTCACCGCATCGGGTGCGGACCCGGGGAGCTGTGCGCTGGGTTCGGTGAAGTCGCAGCTGGGGCACACCAAGTGCGCGGCCGGGCTGGCCGGGCTCATCAAGGCGGCCCGGGCGGTCCACGCGGGCGTCCGGCCGCCGACCCTGCACCTGGAGACGCCGAACCCGGCGTGGCGGGCGCAGAGCAGCCCCTTCTTCTTCGACACGGAGGCCCGGCCCTGGGCGGTGCCCGCGGGGCGGCGGATCGCGGGGGTGAGCGCCTTCGGCTTCGGCGGCACCAACTACCACGCGGTGCTGGCCGGTTACGAGGGTGCGGACGAGCCGGTGCACGGGGTGGAGGAGTGGCCCGCCGAGCTGTTCTGCTTCCGCGGTCCGGACCGGCGGGCCGCCGGCCGCGCCATGGCCCGGCTCGCGGCCCGGCTGGAGGAGAACGACGCGGCCGGGCGGCCCTGGACCCTGCGGGACCTCGCCGCGGAGAGCGCCGCCGGCTCCGGGGCGATCCGGGTCGCGGTCGTGGCCGCCGGCCTGGACGAACTGGCGGTCCGGCTGGAACGGGCGCGGGCGTTCGCCGCCGGACCGGGGGTCCACGTACGGGAGGAGGCGGCGGATCCCGGGCAGGTGGCCTTCCTCTTCCCCGGGCAGGGCAGTCAGCGCATCGGCATGATGGGCGAGCTGTTCACCGCCTTCCCCGCGCTGCGGACCCTGCTGGACGAGGCCCCGGACGCGGTGGTGTCCGCGGTGTTTCCGCCGTCGGCGTTCACCGCGCGGGACCGGGCGGCCCAGCGGGCCGCGGTCACGGACACCCGGGTGGCCCAGCCCGCCCTGGGACTGGCCGGATCGGCGGCGCACCGGCTGCTCGGGGTGTTCGGCGTCCGGCCCGACTGCGTGGCCGGGCACTCGTACGGGGAACTGACCGCGCTGTGGGCGGCGGGGGCGTACGACACCGGGAGCCTGCTGCGGCTGAGCGCGTGCCGCGCCGAGGCGATCGTGGCGGCCGCCGGTACGGACCCGGGGACGATGGCCGCGGTGGCGGCCGCCCCGGAGGAGGTGCGGGAGATCGCCGCCCGTGCCGGCTGCACGGTGGCGAACCACAACGCGCCGCGGCAGTGCGTGGTGTCGGGCCCGACGGCCGCGGTGACCGCGGCCGTGGACGCGCTGCGGGCGGCGGGGCTGACGGCGGAGCCGATCCCGGTGGCCTGCGCGTTCCACAGTCCGGTGGTGGCGGGGGCGAGCGGTGCGCTCGCCGCGGAACTGGCCCGGACCGAGCTGCGACCGGCCGCCGTCCCCGTCTGGTCGAACACGACGGCCGGGCCGTACCCGGCGGCAGCCGGGGAGGTGCGGGCGCTCCTGGCCCGGCAGGTGGCGGAGCCGGTGCGGTTCGCCGAACAGGTGGAGGCGATGTACGCGGCCGGGGTCCGGACCTTCGTGGAGGCGGGCCCGGGACGGGTCCTGACCGGCCTGGTGGGCCGCGTCCTGCAGGGCCGACCGCACACGGCGGTCCCGCTGGACGTGCCCGGCGAACACGGCCTGGTACGGCTGGTGTCGGCGCTCGCGGAGCTGGCGGCGGCGGGCGTGCCGGTCGCGCCGGAGGCCCTGTTCCGGGGCCGTACCGGCCGGCTCCCGGAGCGGGCCCCGCGCCGCCCGGGCTGGCTGGTCGACGGCCACCTGGTCCGCACCGCGGACGGCGCCCCGGTCGCCGGGGGGCTCCAGCCCGCGCGCCGGATGCGGCCGGCCGCGGGCCTGCCCGCGGTGGAGCGGCCGGCCGGCGGTCCGGGGAGCCCGGCCACCGCTCCCACCGCGTCGGGGGCTTCGGCGGGGGTTCCCGCGCCGGCCCCCCGGGTGGGCGGCGCGGCTCCGGCAGGCGGCGCGGCTCCGGCCGGCGGCGACGGCGCGCGGGAGGCCGCGGTCCTGGAGTACCTCCGCGGCTCGCGCGCCCTGGTCGAGGCGCAGCGGGACGTCCTGCTCGGCTACCTCGGGGCGACCCCCGGCGGCCGGACCGCGGCGCACCCGGCACACCCGGCGGACGCGGCCGATGCGGCCTTCGCGGCCGGCGGTCTCGGGGTCCCGGTCGGCGTACCGGCGGCGGCGCCCGCGCCTGAACCGGCACCCCGGTCCGAGGCCCCCTCGGCCCCGGCAGCGCCGGACGGGGGCGGTACCGGCGGCGGGGCGGGCCGGGGTCCGCGCTCCGCCGAGGAGGTGATGGACGTGGTGCTGGAGATCGTCCACGCCCGGACGGGATACCCCCGGGAGATGCTCGACCCCGAACTCGACCTGGAGGCGGACCTGTCCGTGGACTCCATCAAGCGCGTCGAGATCATCGGCGCCCTGGCCGACCGGATCGGCCTTCCCCAGGACCCCGGCGGCTCCACCGAGTCCGCCGTCGAGGAACTGTCCCGCATCAAGACCCTGCGCGGGATCGTCGAGTGGGTCACCTCGCGGACGGCCGCCACGGCTCCGCCGGCGGTTGCGGACGCCCACCCGGCCGCGCCGCCCGCCCCGCCGGAGCCGGCCCCCGCGGTGGCGGTACCGGTCGCGGCGAGGGTCGCGGTTGCGGTACCGGCGGCCGTCGCGCCGGCCATGGCTCCGGTCGTACGGCTGCGGGTGGAGGTGCGGCCCGCGCCGGCCCCCGCCGGTGACCCCGGGGCGCTGCGCGGCCTGCGCATCGGGATCGTCGGCGACGGCCAGGGCGTGGCGCCCGCACTCGGCGGGGCCGTACGGGCCCACGGCGCCGAGGTGCACCTGCTCGCCGAGGCCGCGCCCGGGTACGACGGGATCGTCGACCTGTCCGCGCTGCGGTCCGGCGCCGAGCCCGTACTGCCCGAGGTCTTCCCCGGGTTGCAGCGCGCCCTGACCGGCGGCGTGCCACGCCTGCTCCTCGTCACCGCCCCGGGCACACCGGGCGCGGGCCTGCACGGCTTCGCCCGCAGCTGCGCCCTGGAGTTCCCGGGGCGGCTGGTCCGCGCGGTGGAGGTCCACCCCAAGGAGGATCCGGAGCGCGTCGCGGCGCAGCTCCTGGCCGAGCTGGGCTGCGCCTGCGACGCCGCGTGCGGCTGCCCCGGCGGCTCGGCCCTGAGCGGGACCCCCGTCGTCGGAGCCACCGGGACGCCCGTCGTCGGAGCCACCGGCACGCCCGTCGTCGCGGCCACCGGCACACAGGCCGGCGCGGCCGTCGGCGCGGACGGAGCCACGGCCGCCGGCGGGGACGGCCCGGCCTCCGTCGGGTACACCGCCGACGGCGTACGGGTCACCCGGACGCCGGTCGACGCGCCGCTGGCCCGGACCGGTCCGGGGGCGCCGCCGCTCGCCCCGGGCTCGGTGGTGCTGCTCACCGGCGGCGCCCGCGGGATCACCGCGCGGACGGCGCTCGCCCTGGCCCGCTCCGCCCCCGGATGCCACGTCGAGCTGATCGGGCGCACTCCCGAACCCCCGTCGGAGGACGACGGGTTCGGCCGGGCGCTCGACCGGGTGGCCCTGCGCGCCGCGCTGATCGCCGGCGGGCTGCGGACGCCCGCCGAGATCGAGGGCGCGGCCTCGCGCATCCTGGCCGCGCGCGAGGTGCGGGCCACCCTCGCGGCCCTCGGTGCGGTGGCCGCCTCGGTCCGCTACCACTGCGCGGACGTCACGGACGAGCGGGCGGTACGGGCCGTCGTGGCCGACGTGCGGTCCCGCCACGGCCGGCTCGACGGCATCGTCCACGGGGCCGGGACCCTGCGCGACGGGCTGCTGTGCGACAAGGCGCCCGAGGCGTTCGCCGAGGTGTTCCGCACCAAGGTGACCGGCGCGCGCCACCTGGCCGCCGCGGCCGCCGAGCACGGTCCGGTGCCCGCGCCCCGCTTCCTGGTCCTGTTCGGCAGCGTCGCGGGCGTGTACGGCAACCGGGGCCAGAGCGACTACGCCGCGGCGAACGACGCCCTCGACGCCCTCGCGCGCACCTGGGCGGAGTCCTTCCCGGGGCGCGTGCTGTCCGTGGACTGGGGCCCCTGGGCCGCGGAGGCCGGCGGAATGGTCACCCCCGAGCTGGAGCGCGCGTACGCGCGGCGCGGGATCCCGCTGATCGCGCCGGAGGCGGGCACCGGGGCGTTCCTCGCGGAACTCGCGTACGGGGACGACGTACAGGTGGTCCTGATGGCCGGGGAGGGCGGGGGCCGTGGCTGACCGGAGCCCGCGCGGCCCGCGCCCGACGGACGCCGCCATCGTCGGGATGGGCGCGGTGTTCCCCGGCGCGGGGGACCTGGCCGCCTACCGCCGCAACCTCCTCGCCGGTACGGACTGCATCGGCGACGTCCCGCCCGGGCGCTGGGACCCGGAGGTGTACTACGACCCGGGCGGCGCGGCCGGACCGGCGGCCGGCGACCGGTTCTACTGCCGGCGCGGCGGGTTCGTGGACGGGCTCGCCGCCTTCGACCCGACCCGGTTCGGGATCATGCCGGCCGCGGTGGAGGGCGCCGAGCCCGACCAGATGCTGGCCCTGCACGCCACGGCCGAGGCCGTCGCGGACGCGGGCGGGGACGCGCGGCTGCCGGCCGACCGCGCGCGGATCGGGGTGGTGCTGGGGCGCGGCGGGTTCATGGGTGTGGCCACCGCCCGCCTCGACCAACGCGTGCGCACGGCACACCAGTTGGCGCAGACCCTGCGCGACCTCGCGCCCGAGCTGGGCGAGCGGCGGATCGCTGCGGTGCGGTCGGCCTTCCAGGAGGCGCTGGGTCCGGAGCGGCCGGACGCGTCGATCGGTCTCGTGCCCAGTTTCACGGCGGCCCGGACGGCGAACCGGCTGGACTTCCGGGGCCCCGCCTACACCCTGGACGCGGCCTGCGCCTCCTCGCTGCTGGCGGTGGACCAGGCGGTGGGACTGCTGGCGGGCGACCGGTGCGACGCGGTGGTGGCGGGGGCGGTGCACCATTGCCACATCGCCACGCTGTGGAGCGTGTTCACGCAGCTGCGGGCCCTGAGCACGAGCGAGCGGATCCGGCCCTTCGACCGGCGGGCCGACGGGACCCTGCTGTCCGAGGGGACCGGAGTGGTACTGCTGAAGCGGCTGGCGGACGCGGAGCGGGACGGGGACCGGATCTACGCGGTCGTCCGGGGCACCGGAGTGGCGGGCGACGGCCGGGCGGCCAGCCTGATGAGCCCCCTCGTCGCGGGTCAGGTACGGGCGCTGGAGCGGGCCTGGCAGGATGCCGGGCTCGATCCTCGGGCGGCCGGCGCGCTGGGGCTGCTGGAGGCGCACGGCACCGGTACGCCGGTGGGCGACGCGGCCGAACTGGAGACGCTGGCCCAGGTGTTCGGCCCGGTGGTGGCGGGCGGGCGGACCATCGGGTTCGGCTCGGTGAAGTCGATGCTCGGGCACACCATGCAGGCCTCCGGCATGGCCGGACTGATCAAGGCCGCGCTGGCGGTGCACGAGGGGGTGCTGCCGCCCACCCTGCACCTGGAGGAGCCGCACCCCGGCCTCGCCCTGACCCGGATGCGGCCGGTGACGGCGGCGGAGCCGTGGGAGCGCGGCCCGGAACCCCGCCGGGCCGGGGTCAACGCCTTCGGCTTCGGCGGGATCAACGCCCACGTGGTGCTGGAGGAGGCCCCCGGCGCCGCGTCCTGGCCCGCCGTTCCGGTACGGCGCTTCCTGCCGCCGGCCGGCCCGGCCGTGCCGGTGGGGCCGGCGGCGCGGGAGGACGTCCTGCTGATGGCGGCGGACCGGCCGGCCGGGCTGGCGGCCCGGCTGGCGGCCGGGTCCCCGGTGTCCGGCGGGTCCGGGCCGTGCCGGCTCGCCGTGGCCGGGCCGACGCCGCAGCGGCTCGCGCTGGCCGCGAAGGTCGTGGCGCGCGGCCGGCCCTGGCGGGGGCGCGGGGAGGTGTGGTTCGCGCCGGAGCCGCCGGCCGGCCGGGTGGCGTTCCTCTTCCCGGGGCTGGAGCCGGAGTTCGCCCCCGTCCTGAACGACGTGGCGGACCGGCTCGGCCTGGACCGGCCCCGGCTGACCCGGGACGGGGCGCTGGAGCGGCGGGCGCTGGACGCGATCGCCACGGGCCGGTTCTTCGCCCGGGTGCTGCCCGCGGTGGGGATCGACGCCGACGTGCTGGCGGGACACAGCCTGGGCGAGTGGGCGGCGATGCTCGCGGCCGGGATGTACCCGCAGGACGCGGCCGACACGTTCCTGGACTCCCTGCGGCCCGGCTCGGTGAAGGTCCCGGACCTGGTGTACGCGGCGCTGGGGTGCGGTGCCCGGCGGGCGGAGGCGGCCCTGTACGGCCTGGACCGGGTGGTGGTCAGCCACGACAACTGCCCGCACCAGTCGGTCGTGTGCGGGAATCCGGACCAAGTGGCCGACGTGGTAAGGCGGTTGCGGGCCGAGGGGGTGCACGGTCAGGAGCTCCCCTTCCGGTCGGGCTTCCACACCCCGATGTGGGAGCCGTACCTGGGCCAGGTCCGCGCCGCCTTCGGCCGGCTGCCGCTGCGGACCGCCGCCCTGCCCGTCTGGTCGGCGACGACGGGTGCCCCGTTCCCCGCCGGGCCCGACGAGGTGCGGGAGCTGGTGGTGCGCCACCTGCTGGAGCCGGTGCGCTTTCGCGAGCTGGTGCTGCGGCTGTACGAGGACGCGGGGGTGCGGACGTTCGTGACCCTGGGCCCGGGCGGCCTGCCGGGGTTCGTCGAGGACACCCTCCGGGAGCGGCCCCATCTGTCGGTGTCCACCTCCTCCCCCCGGCTGCCGGGGCTGGCGGCGCTGCGCCGCACCTGCGCGGCCCTGTGGGCGGAGGGTCACGAGCCGCGCTGGGAGCTGCTGTCCACGGACCCGGCGACCCCGGAGTCCCGGCCGGGCGCCGCCGTCGCGGGGACGGCCGGGGCGCGGGGCGTTCCCCCGGCGGCCCCCGCCGCGTCCGCGCCCGCGGCCGCCGTCGCTTCCGCCCCCGCGGCCGCCGTCGCTTCCACCCCCGCGGGACACGCGGCCGCCGTCGGCGCCCGGGCCGTGCCCGCCCCCGCCGGGCCGGTGGTGGCGCTCGACCTCGGTTCGCCGCTCGTCCGCCTCGGCGGGGAGGCCCGTACCGCCCTGGGAGGCCTGCGGCCCGCGTCACCGGAACCCGCCGCGCCGCCGGAGCCGGCCGCTGCCGCCGCGGCGCGGCCCGTGCTGCTGTCCGCCCTCGACGCGGTCCTCGACGACACCCGCTCGGCCGCCCTGCGCGTCACCGCGGCCTGGTCGGCGGCGCCCCCGCCGCAGGCCGGTCCGGCCCGGGAGCCGGCCGCGCGGGTGGCCGTACCCGTACCGGTTCCCGCGCGCACGCCCGTACCGGCCGGGCCGGGCCGCGTGGAGCGCCTGCACCTCTCGCTCGCCGCCCTGCCCTACGTACGGGACCACTGCGTGTACCTCCAGCCCGACGACTGGGCCGAGGACTCCGACCGGTTCCCCGTCGTCCCCATGACCACCATGCTGGAGCTCGCGGAGCGGGCGGCCCTGCGGCACGCCCCGCCCGGCCTGCACGTCGTCGGCCACGCACAGGTCCGCGCCCTGCGGTGGCTCCCCGTCGAACCGGCCGTCGACATCGACGTCACCGTCCGGGACGACGGCCCGGGCCGGGTCCGCGTCTCCCTCGGCGGCTACGCCGACACCGTCGTCCTGCTCGGCACGCGGTACGGGCAGCTCCCCGCGCCCGACCCGACCCCGCTGTCCGGCCCGGGTCCGGCCCCGGTCAGCGCCGACGCACTCTACCGGGACCGGTGGATGTTCCACGGGCCGCGGTTCGCCGGGGTCCACGAGGTGCGCACCGTCGGCTCGGACGGCATCGAGGGCGTCCTGCGGGCGCTCCCCGACCCGGGGGCTCTGCTGGACGCCGCCGGGCAGCTGTTCGGCCACTGGATGCAGCTGCGGCTGCCGGTGGACCGGCTGGTGTTCCCGGCCACCGTGGACCGCATCCGGTACGCCGGTCCCCCGCCGGCGCCGGGCGAGCTGGTCGGCGCCACCGCCCGCGTCCGCGAGGTCCGCGAGGTCACCGTCCGTGGGGACCTGGAGCTGCGCCGGGCGGACGGGACGGTGTGGGCCCGGATCGACGGCTGGACGTACCGCCGGTTCGGAGCCGACGAGCGGGTCTGGCCGATGAAGTTCACGCCGGAGGTGTGCGGCATCGGGGAGGTGCAGCCCGGGGGATGGTGCCTGGCCCGGCGCCGCTGGACCGATCCGGCGTCGCAGGAACTCGTGATGCGCCGCTACCTCGGCGCCGCCGAACGCCTCGTCCACGACGGGCTGTCACCGCGGGCGCGGAACCCGTGGCTGCTGGGCCGGATCGCCGCCAAGGACGCGCTGCGCGCCCTGCTGTGGGAGCGGGGGGCGGGTCCGGTGTTCCCGGCGGAGGTGCCGGTCGGCAACGACGCGGCGGGCCGTCCCCTGGCCGGGGGGCCGCTCGTCCGCGGGTTCCGGCTGTCGCTCGCGCACAAGGACCGGGTGGCCGTCGCGCTGGCCCATCCCTCCCGGGCCGTCGGCATCGACGTGGAGCAGGTGACCGGGGACCCCGGTGCGCTGATCCGCGTCGCGCTCGGGCCGGACGAACTCCGGCTCGCCGAGGACCTGGCCGCCCGCGAGGGCGCCGGACTGCCGGCCGCGCTGACGGCCCTGTGGTGTGCCAAGGAGGCCGCGGCCAAGGCCGGGGGCACGGGTCTGGGCGGCCGGCCGCGCGACTGGCGGGTGGCCGGGGACCCGGACACCGACGGCCTGCGCGTGCTGTCCCCCGACGGGCACCCGTACCCGGTCCGCACCGCCCTCGTCGCGGGCCCGCCCGCCGACCACGTCGTCGCCTGGACCGCCCACCCCGCGGCGGTGTCCCCCGTCCCCTTCACCCTCACGGAGACCAGTCATGGCAGCTGACATCCTCGCCGAGATCACCGGCATGCTCGTGGAGATCGTCGGTGACGAGTACCTCCTCGCGGACGAGGTCACGATGAAGACGACGTTCAACGAGGACCTGGCCCTGGAGAGCATCGAGTTCGTGGCCCTGGCGGAGCTGCTGCACCTGCGGTACGGATCCCGCGTCGACCTGATGGGCTTCCTCGCCGAGAAGGACATGGACGCCGTCCTCGCCATGTCCGTGGGGGAACTCGTCCTCCACATCGGCCGGATCACCCACGCCTCCCCGGCCCTGACCGCACCCCGCCCCGGCCCCCTCGCCCCCGCCGCCCCGGGTGCCTCCGGCGTCCCCGCCACGGACGGCTGAGCCGCCGTGGCCTTCGTCCAGGCGGGCCCGGTCCGCTTCCACGTCCAGCAGCCGCCCGCCACCGGCCCCGACCGCCCGGGCCGTCCCGTGGTCGTGTTCCTGCACGGGCTCGTCGTCGACAACCTGTCCTCCTTCTACTGCCCGCTGGCCGTCCCCGTGGCGCGGGCCGGACACCGCTCCGTCCTCTACGACCTGCGCGGCCACGGCCGCAGCGAGCGCCCGCCCACCGGCTACGACACCGGGACCGCCGTACGGGACCTCTTCGCGCTGCTCGGCGCGCTCGGCCTCGGCCGGCGCCCGGTCCATCTGGTCGGCAACAGCTACGGCGCCACCCTCGCCCTGCACGCCGCCCTCGCCCGGCCCGACCTGGTCGCCGGGCTCACCCTCCTCGAACCCCTCCTCGACGGGGCCTGGACCGAGAACATGGTGGACACCCTGTCGGCAGCCGCCCTCAGTCTGGAGGACAGCCCGGTACCCGCCGAGCTGCTCACCCTGCGCCTGCGCAAGGCCGCCCACCTCACGGCCATCGCCGACGACCTGCTCAACCGCACCTCCCTCATCGACGACGTGGCGGCCGGCCGCACGTTCGTGCCGGCCGACTACGCCCGGGTGGCCTGCCCCCTGCTGATCGTGTGCGGGGAGCACTCCGAACTGGTCCCGGGCGCGCGGGAACTGGCCCGCCACGCCCCGGGCGCCGCCCGGGTCGAGGTCCTCCCGGGACTCGGCCACGACGTGCTGAAGGAGAGCAGCGGAGCCCTGCGGTCGGCCGTCCTCGACCACCTCGACGCGACGGCCGCGGCGGCCGCGCGGGCCGCCGGAGCGGCCGGGCGGCCGCGGGCGGGAGCGTCGGCCCGATGAGGGTGCTGTTCACGGTGCCGCCGCTCGCGGGGCACGTCAATCCGACCGTGGCCGTCGGCGCCGAACTGGCCGCCCGGGGACACGAGATCGCCTGGACGGGGCCGGCCGGCGCCCTGGCCCGGCTGCTGCCCCCGCACGCCCGCGTCCTGCCGGCCGGGGAGGAGGCGGGCGGCGGGTACGCGCTGCTGCACGCACGGTGGCGCGACCTGCGCGGGATCGGAGCCCTGCGCTTCCTCTGGGAGGAGGCGCTCGTCCCGCTGGCCCGGGCGATGGTGCCGGGGGTGACGGACGCGGTGCGCGCCTTCCGGCCGGACCTGGTCGTCGCCGATCAGCAGGCCCTCGCCGGGCCGCTGGCCGCCCGGCGGCTCGGGGTGCCGTGGGTGACCTCCGCCAGTACCTCCGCCGAACTCACCCGTCCCTTCGCCGATTTCCCGAAGGTCGGCGCGTGGGTGGCCGGCCAGGTGTCCGGGCTGCTCGCGGAGTGCGGGGCCGGCGGCCCGGACGCGGTGCCGGACTGGGATCCGCTCTTCTCGGACCGGCTGGTTCTGGTGTTCTCCAGCCGTGAACTGGTGGGTCCACAGGAGGAGTTCCCGCCCCACTACGCCTTCGTCGGTCCCGCCTTCGGCGCCCGGCCGGCCGCGCCCGGATTCCCGTGGCGGCGGCTGGACCCGGACCGGCGCCGGGTCCTGGTGTCGCTGGGCACCCTCAACCAGGAGGCCGGCGGGCGGTTCTACGGCGCCGTGCTCGGCGCCGCCGAGCGGCTGGCCGGCGAGGTCCAGCTGGTGCTCGCGGCCCCGGCCGCGCTGGTGGGGGCCGTGGCACCGGGCGGATCGGTGCCCGCGAACGTCCTGCTCCGGGAGAGCGTGCCGCAGCTGGAGCTGCTGCCGCACCTGGACGCCGTGGTCTGCCACGGCGGGCACAACACCGTCTGCGAGTCCCTCGCGCACGGGCTGCCGCTGGTGGTCGCGCCGATCCGCGACGACCAGCCGATCGTGGCCCGGCAGGTCGTCGCGGCCGGCGCCGGGGTCCGGGTGCGCTTCGGCCGGACCCGGGCCGAGGAACTGCGTGACGCGCTCACGGCCGTGCTGGACGACCCCGGCCCCCGCCGGGGCGCCCGGCGGATCCAGGCCTCATTCGCCGCGGCGGGCGGTGCCGCCGCCGCGGCCGACCGGTTGGAGAAGCTGCTATGACGCCATCCCCCCTCCCCCCGGGCCGAGGGCGCCCGCCGGTCCGGGTCCCCTGGACCTCCGCGGCGCTGCTGGCCGTGCTCGGTGCGGGCACCGTACGGGCCGCCTGCAGGCTGCGGGCCCTTCCCGTACTGCCCCTGCCGCCGACGGGTGGGGCCGCCGGGGTCCCGCGGGCCTCCGGCTGGCGGCTGCTGACCGCCCGGGGGGTCGAGGCGGACGCCGCGACCTTCCTCGCCGCGTGCGCCCACGCCGACCGGGAGGGGCTCACGGTGCTGGACCTGCTGCCCGGGGACCTCGGTGCCGAGCGGGCGCTGGGGCTGCTGCGCCTGGTCGATCCCGCCCGCTACCGGGAGGACCGCCTTGGCGAGGGCCGCGGCGCCGGGTACGCCGTGCTCGTGGCCGACGGAGTGCTGGCGCGCGCCGGGGTGGACCCCGACGGGCCGCCGCCCGAGCCCGTACGGCTGCTGGAGCTGACGCGGCTGCTGAAGGAGTACGCCCCCGACGCCACCGGGCTGGCCGTCGCCCCCGGGCTGAGCTGCGGCCGGGCCGCGGCAGAGGGGGCGGGTGCGGCGGACGGGACGGTCCGGGCGGCCGAACTGCGGGCCCAGGGGCTGCCGCCGGGCGCGCTGGCGGCCGCGCAGCTCGCCGGGCTGGCCCTGCTGGCGGGCGTCGCCGTGCGCCAGGGCCGGTGGGGGGCCGCCGCGGCCGGGCTGTACTGGCTCCAGCCGTACCTGGTCCTCGGCGCGCCGGGCAGCCCGCTGCACCCGGCGGACCTGGCGCCGGCCACGGCCGGCCGCCCGGTGCGCTCCCTCGGCACCGCCCTGCGCACGGCGGCGGCCGCCCCCCGGCCCACCGGGACGGGTGCGGCGGAGGCGGCGCGGGCCGAGGCGTACCGGGCCGAACTGGCGGGCGGTACCGAGCGGTTCCTCGAACCGAGGCGGCCGGACTGCCCCTGGTGCGGGTCCCGGGAGCTCACCGTGCGGGTCCGGGTGCCGGACCTGCTCCAGGGCAAGCCGGGCCGGTTCACGCTGGAGCAGTGCGGGGGCTGCGGGCACGTCTTCCAGAACCCCCGGCTCAGCCCGGAGGGGCTGGAGTTCTACTACCGCGACTTCTACGACGGCCGGGGCGGCGAGGGCGCCGGCACGGTCTTCGGCCGGCTCGGAGCCTCCTACCGGGGCCGGGCCGAGATGCTGAGGCCGCACACGGTCCCGGGGTCCTGGCTCGACGTCGGCACGGGTCACGGGCACTTCTGCAACGCGGCGCGGGCGCTCTGGCCGGACACCCGGTTCGACGGGCTGGACATGGGCGACGGCATCCGCGGGGCGGAGCGGCGCGGGTGGGTGGAGACGGGCTACCAGGGCCAGTTCCCGGACTTCGCCGCGAAACTGGCGGGCCAGTACGAGGTGGTGAGCATGTACCACTACCTGGAGCACACCCGGGACCCGTTCGCGGAACTGGACGCGGCGGCCGCCGTCCTCGCCCCGGGCGGGTACCTGGCCATCGAACTCCCCGACCCCGAATCGCGCATGGCGCGGCTGCTGGGCCCGGCCTGGCTCCCGTGGTTCCAGCCGCAGCACCAGCACCTCATCCCGGCGGGGAACCTGCGCGAGGCGCTGGCGGACCGGGGCTTCACGGTCCTCGCCGAGGAGCACGGGGCGGCCCACCAGGGGAACGACTTCCTCGGCGCCGTGGCCCTGACCACGACCCGGCTGGCCCCCGACCCCGACCGGCCGTGGGCCCGGGGCCCCGCCCCCGGCCCGGGCGGGCGGGCTCTCGCCCGCGCGGTACGGGCCGCCGCGCTGCCCTCGCTCGTCGGCGCGGCCGTGCTGGACGCGGTGCGCTCGGCGGCGGCCCGGCGCACGGACGGCGGCAACGCCTACCGCCTCCTGGCCCGCAAGGCCCCCCGATGACCCGGCGGCCCGGGCCGGGCGCCACGACCGGGCCCGCCCCGGCAGCCGGCCCCCCGGAGCCCCCGGGCATCGCCGGGCGCGCGCCGCGGCCGGAGCGCGCCGCCGCCACCCCGACCGGCGCGCACCACCCGGCGCCCGGCCCCGCCGGCGGTGGCCCGGGCCGCCCCGGGCTGGGCGGGTCCGGCGGGGGCGGGCTCGCGCGGCGGGCCACCGCCGACCCGCTGTTCCGGCTCGTCGCGTACGCCCTGGAGTCCGCGCACGGCCGGCCCCCGGCCGCCGTCTGGAGCGCCCCGTACGCCTTCCGCCTGGACTCCCCCGGCCTCGTGGCGGCGGCCGGCTGGCCGGTGGCCGCGGCCGCGGCGCCGCGCACCGACGGCCTGGTGCGGCTCAGCTCGCTCGCCCACCCCGCGGACAGCTGCGACGTGCCCCTCGCCCTGACCGGGCCGCCGCCCGACACCCCCGCGTGGGCGGCCCGGCCGTACGCCCTGCTGCGCGAGCTCGCCCGGGCCGGTTTCGGCCGCGGCGGGACCGACCTGCACGTCCAGGGCTCGCTCACGCCGGCCGCCGGGCTGGCCACGGCGGAGCCCGCGGACTGCGCGGTGGCGCTGGCCGTGGTCGACGTGCACGGCCCGGCGGGCGGCGAGCCCGACCGCGCGCACCTCGCCCGGCTGCTGGACCGGGCCCTGCCCGACGGGGACGGGGCGTTGCGCCGCGCGGCCCTCTTCGCCCGCCCGGGCGAGGCCCTGCTGCCGGACGGGGACGACGCTCGGCCCCCGCGGTACGTGGCCTTCGACCCGGCGGCGACACGGGCCCGCCTGGTGCTGATGGCGGTACGCGGCCGCTCGGGCCCCGCCGACCGGCGGGCGGAACTGGCCCGGGCGGTGGCCTGCGCCCGGCGCGCCGGAGCCCTGAGCACCTGGCCTCCCGGGCCGCGACCGGGGAGCAGCGTGCTGGTGCTGCTCCCCGAGGCCCGGCTGGCGGCGGTGCGCACCGCGGTCGCCGCGGAGTTCCGCGAACGGGGCCGTCCCGTACCGCGGTTCCTGAACATCACCGTGGCCGGCCCGGCCCGCCGCGAGGAGTAGCACCCTCCCGCATCCGCACCCGCCCCTGCCCCTGCCCCCGGGGTCCGCCGTGCCGCGGGCTCCGCGACCACCACGAGGAGGCACCTCCCATGCCCGTCACCCCACCCCCGCCCCAGCCCCCACCGCCCGCGGCGGCGAGACGCAGGGCCGTGCGGTCCGCCCTCGTGGCCGGGCTCGGCGCGCTCGGCCTGCTGGCCGCGTTCACCCTCGCCGGCTCCCAGGCCGCCGCGGGCGCCGGACCCGCCCGTACGGCGACGGCGGCGGCCGCGCTGCCGGCGTACGACCACGTGGTGGTCGTCGTCTACGAGAACAAGCAGTACGGCGAGATCATCGGCAGCGCGAACGCCCCGTACATCAACCAACTCGCCAACGGCGGCGCGAGCCTGACCGGCATGAAGGCGCTGACGCACCCCAGCCAGCCGAACTACTTCAACCTCTTCTCCGGCTCCACCCAGGGCGTCACCGGCGACGGCTGCTACACCCCGCAGTCGATGACCGCACCCAACCTCGGGCAGGAGCTGATCGCGGCCGGCAGGACGTTCGCGACGTACAACGAGGACCTGCCGTCCGAGGGTTCCACCGCGTGCACCAGCGGCCAGTACGCGCAGAAGCACAATCCGTGGTTCGCCTTCAAGAACGTGCCACTGAACACCGGAAAGACCTGGGCGCAGTTCCCGCAGGGCGATTTCGCGGCGCTGCCGGACCTGTCCTTCGTGGTGCCCAACCAGTGCAACGACATGCACTCCTGCCCGGTCGCCACCGGTGACACCTGGACGCGCAACCACCTCGACGCCTACGCGCAGTGGGCGAAGGCCAACAACAGCCTGCTCGTCCTGACCTGGGACGAGGACAACTACCTGGGCTCCAACCAGATCGCCACCGTCTTCCACGGGGCGCACGTGAAGCCGGGCCGGTACGCGACGGCCTTCAACCACCACCACCTGCTCCGGACCTTCGAGGACCTCTTCGGCACCGCGACGCACGCGGGCAACGCCGCCAACGTCCAGCCGATCTCGGAGGTGTTCGCGGACTCCACGGAACCCACGCCGACCCCCACTCCCACTGCGACGCCGACGCCCACCCCGACGCCCGGCGGGCTCAAGCTGGCCGACCCCGGCCCGCAGACCTGCACGTTCAACCGCACCTGCACCATCCAGCTCACCACCACCGGAGCCCGACCCCCCGTCCGCTACACCGCCACCGGACTCCCCTGGGGCCTCACCCTCGACCCCGCCACCGGACGCATCACCGGCAAACCCTGGACCACCGGAACCCTCCGCATCACCGCCACCGCCACGGACACCACCCCCACCACCGCAACCACCACCTTCCCCCTCACCCTCAACTGGTTCTAAGGGAGGCCTCCGTGTACCTGTCGGCCGGAAGGGCGGCGGACCTCGCCGCGGGCACCCCGCCCCGCACGGGCCCCGTGCGGGCCGTCCCCGGCACCGTCCTCGCGCTCGGCACGGTCAGCCTGGTCACGGACGTCTCCGCGGAGATGGTCACCGCCGTCCTGCCGCTGTACCTGGTGGCCGGGCTCGGAATGTCCCCGCTCGCGTTCGGCGCACTGGACGGGCTGCAGCAAGGCGCCACCGCGCTGCTGCGGCTGCTGGGCGGGCGGGTCGCCGACCGGACCCGCCGGCGGAAGCTCGTCGCGGGCGCCGGGTACGCGCTGTCCGCCGCCTGCAAGGCGGCCCTGCTCGCCGTCACCGCCCCCTGGTCGGTGGCGGCGGTGCTCGCCGCCGACCGGACCGGCAAGGGCCTGCGCACCGCACCCCGCGATGCGCTGATCTCGCTGTCCTGCGCGCCCGGGGAACAGGGGCGGGCGTTCGGCGTGCACCGCGCGATGGACACCGCGGGCGCACTGCTGGGGCCGCTGATCGCCTTCGGGGTGCTGTGGGCGGCCGCTGACGGCTACGACGCCGTGTTCACCGTGAGCTGCTGTTTCGCCGTCCTGGGAGTGGTCCTGCTGGCCCTGTTCGTACGCGAGGTCCCCGCGCCGCCGGCTCCGGCGCCCCCGGCGCCCCCTCTCCGGACGCAGGATCCTCGGGACGCGACCGCCGTACGGAGCCTGCTGCGCCGGCCGGAGCTGCGGCGGCTCTGCCTGACCGCCGCCGCGCTCGGCGTGTTCACCGTCGGCGACGCGTTCCTCTACCTCCTGCTCCAGCGGCGGCTGGACCTGCCGCTCGCCTGGTTCCCGCTGCTGCCCGTCGGCACGGCGGCCGCGTTCCTGCTGGCCGCGCTGCCGGTGGGCCGGCTCGCCGACCGGCTGGGCCGCCGCCGCGTCTTCCTCGCCGGGCACCTGCTGCTGCTCGGCGCGTGCCTGCTGCTCCTGGCTCCGCTGCCCGCCGGCCCGGCCCTCGCGGGCGCGGGCGTGGCCGTCGTGGTGCTGCTCGGCCTGTTCTACGCGGCCACCGACGGCGTGCTGATGGCGGCCGCCGCGCCGCTGCTGCCCGCCGGACTGCGCACCACCGGGCTCGCCGTGCTGCAGACCGCGCAGGCGCTGGCCCGGTTCGCCGGTTCGCTGCTGTTCGGGGCGGCCTGGACGCTGTGGGGGCCCGGTGCCGCGCTGGCGGCCGCGGCCTGCGGGCTGTTGCTCGCCCTGGCGGCGACCGCCGCGTTCGGGGGGCCGGAGGCGGGCGGGGCGTCGTAGGGTCGGGGCATGTCTGACGCACAGCGCACATCGAACGGACAGCGGACGCTGGAGGGCAGGGTCGCCCTGGTGGCCGGGGCGACGAGGGGGGCGGGCCGCGGCATCGCGGTCGAGCTGGGCGCGCGGGGCGCGACCGTGTACGTGTCCGGTCGCAGCACCCGTGACCGGCGCTCGGAGTACGACCGGCCCGAGACGATCGAGGAGACCGCCGAGCTGGTCACGGCGGCGGGCGGGCAGGGCATCGCGGTGGTCGCGGACCATCTGGTGCCGGGCGAGGTCGAGGCGCTCGTCGGCCGGATCGACGCCGAGCAGGGCCGGCTCGACGTCCTGGTCAACGACATCTGGGGCGGCGAGCTCCTCTTCGAGTGGGACAGCACGGTCTGGGAGCACGACCTGGACAAGGGGCTGCGCCTGCTGCGGCTGGCGGTGGAGACCCACGCGATCACCAGCCACTTCGCGGTGCCGCTGCTGCTGCGCACGCCGGGCGGTCTCGTGGTGGAGATGACGGACGGCACCGCCGAGTACAACGCGAGCCGCTACCGGGTGTCGTTCTTCTACGACATCGCCAAGTCCTCCGTGCTGCGGATGGCGTTCGCGCTGGGCCACGAGCTGGGACCGCGCGGGGTGACGGCGGTGGCGCTGACCCCGGGCTGGCTGCGGTCGGAGATGATGCTCGACGCGTTCGGGGTGACGGAGGCGAACTGGCGCGACGCGCTGGAGAAGGTCCCGCACTTCGGCATCTCCGAGACCCCGGCGTACGTGGGCCGGGCGGTCGCGGCGCTCGCCGCGGACCCGGAGGTGGCGCGCTGGAACGGGCAGTCGCTCTCCAGCGGGCAGCTGGCCGGGGAGTACGGCTTCACCGACCTCGACGGGAGCCGCCCGGACGCCTGGCGGTACATGGTCGAGGTCCAGGACCCGGGCCACCCGGCGGACGCCACCGGTTACCGCTGACCCCGGGACGGGACGGCGCGGGCACCGGAACGGCGCGGCACCGGAACGGCGCGGCCACCCGGACGGCGCGGCCGGTTCAGCCCCGGTCGGCGGACGGGGCGGCGGCCTCGACCATCCGGGTCAGCCCCTCCAGCACGCACCGCAGGCCGAACGCCCAGACGGCCTCGGGGTCGTAGGCACCGACCATGCTGCCCACCCGGCCGGCCAGCGGGTAGCGCTCGGGGTCCATGGCCCGTTCCAGCAGCGGGGCGCTGACCGCCCACCACTCGTCGTCGCTCTGCCGGCTGTTGTGCGCGGCGGCATCGGCGGCGGCGAGGGCGTTGGCGTGGACGAAGCCGAGCAGGTGGGTCAGGGCGGCGTCCATCTCGGCGTCGCTCAGGCCGATCCCGTCGAAGGCCGCGAGCTCGCGGTCGTACTTCCCGATGACGCCCGGCCCCAGCGGCGGGCGGGTCACGGCGAGGTCGGCGATCCACGGGTGGCGCACGAGCAGGGCGCGGTTGTCCTCGGCGACGCGGGTGACCCTGGCGCGCCACGGCTCGCCGGGGTCGCACCCCCCGCTGCCCGTGTCCCGGTAGGCACCGTCGAGCATGAGGTCGAGCAGCTCGGCCTTGCCCGGAACGTAGGTGTACAGGGTCATGGGGGTCACGCCGAGCCGCTGGGCGAGCGCCCGCATCGTGAGCGCGGCCAGCCCCTCCTCGTCGGCGAGGCCGGTGGCGGCGCGTACGACGGCGTCGACGGTCAGGCCCTGCCGCGGTCCGCGCCGTGCGGGCGGATCCTGGCCGGGTTCGCGCCAGAGCAGCCGCAGGGTGCGGACGGGGTCGCCCGCGCCGCTCCGGTCCTTCGCCATACGGACTCCTTCGGGTTCGGCCGATCACGGGCCGGGAACTCACTACAGCGTATAGAGTACGGTGTACAAAATAAGCCGCGCCGCCGCCACCGCGAGGAGTTCCGTGCAGATCGACGCCACCGGTCATGACGCCGACAGCCACCAGGTCATCCAGGTCCGCGGAGCCCGGGAGAACAATCTCCGGAACATCTCCCTGGACATCCCCAAGCGCCGCCTCACCGTCTTCACGGGCGTCTCGGGCTCCGGAAAGTCCTCCCTCGTCTTCGGCACCATCGCCGCCGAGTCGCAGCGCATGATCAACGAGACGTACACGGCCTTCATCCAGTCCTTCATGCCGACCCTGGGCCGGCCGGACGTGGACGGCCTGAACAACCTGAGCGCCGCCATCGTGGTCGACCAGGAGCGGATGGGAGCCAACTCCCGTTCCACCGTGGGCACCGCCACCGACGCCTACACCATGCTGCGGATCATCTTCTCCCGCCTCGGCACCCCGCACATCGGCACCTCCACCGCCTTCAGCTTCAACACCCCCGACGGCATGTGCCTGCGCTGCGAGGGCATCGGCCAGATCTCCGACATCGACGTCGGCCAGCTGGTGGACCGGGAGCTCTCCGTCAACGAGGGCGCGATCACCGTGCCCGGGTACGCGGTGGACTCCTGGTACTGGCAGGTCATGGCGAACTCGGGCTTCTACTCCCCCGACACCAAGCTGAAGGACTTCACCGAGCAGGAGTGGGCGGACTTCCTGCACAAGGACTCGGTGAAGGTCAAGGTCGGCTCGAACAACTTCACGTACGAGGGCCTGATCACCAAGATCCAGCGGACGTACCTCGCCAAGGACCGCGAGGCCATGCAGCCCCACATCCGGTCGTTCGTGGACCGCGCCGTGGTCTTCACGGACTGCCCGGACTGCGGGGGCACCCGGCTCTCGGCGGCCGCGCTGTCCTCGCGCATCGACGGCCTGAACATCGCCGAATGCTCGGCGATGCAGATCAGCGACCTGGCGACGTTCGTCCGGCGGCTCGCCGACCCGGGCGTGGCGCCGCTGCTCACGAGCCTGCGGGAGCTCCTGGAGTCGCTCGTGGAGATCGGGCTGGGCTACCTCAGCCTGGACCGCCCCTCGGGCACGCTCTCCGGCGGGGAGGCACAGCGCGTCAAGATGGTCCGCCACCTGGGCTCCTCGCTCTCGGACGTCACGTACGTCTTCGACGAGCCCACCATCGGCCTGCACCCGCACGACATCCGGCGGATGAACGACCTGCTGCTGCGGCTGCGCGACAAGGGCAACACGGTGCTGGTGGTGGAGCACAAGCCGGAGGTCATCGCGATCGCCGACCACGTCGTGGACCTCGGCCCCGGCGCGGGCACGGCGGGCGGCGAGCTCTGCTACGAGGGCGACGTCCCCGGGCTGCGCTCCTCGGGCACGCTCACCGGCCGCCACCTCGAACACCGGGCGCGGCTGCGGGAGTCGGTGCGCACGCCGCGCGGTCACCTGTCGGTCAAGGGGGCCGACCTGCACAACCTCAAGGACGTCAGCGTGGACGTTCCGCTGGGGGTGCTGGCGGTGGTCACCGGGGTCGCGGGCTCCGGGAAGAGCTCCCTGATCCACGGCTACCTGGCCGGGCAGGACGGGGTGGTCGTCGCGGACCAGTCGCCGATCCGCGGCTCGCGCCGGTCCAACCCGGCGACGTACACCGGCCTGCTCGGCCCGATCCGGACGGCGTTCGCCAAGGCCAACGGCGTCAAGGCGGCCCTGTTCAGCGCGAATTCGGAGGGCGCCTGCCCGAAGTGCAACGGTCTCGGGCTGGTCTACACGGACCTGGCGATGATGGCGGGGGTGTCCTCGGTCTGCGAGGAGTGCGAGGGCAAGCGGTTCACCCCCGAAGTGCTCACGTACGAGCTGCGGGGCAAGAACATCAGCGAGGTGCTCGATATGCCGGTGGCGGAGGCCCGCGAGTTCTTCACCACCGGCCAGGCCCGCGCGATCCTGGGCCGGCTGGCCGACGTGGGGCTGGGCTACCTGCGGCTCGGCCAGCCGCTCAACACCCTGTCGGGCGGGGAGCGGCAGCGGCTCAAGCTCGCGATCAACATGGCGGAGAAGTCCTCGACGTACATCCTGGACGAGCCGACGACCGGGCTGCACATGGCCGACGTCGACAAGCTGCTCGCCCTGCTGGACCGGCTCGTCGACGACGGCAACTCGGTGATCGTCATCGAGCACCACCAGGCGGTGATGGCGCACGCGGACTGGCTGATCGACATCGGGCCGGGCGGCGGGCACGCCGGCGGCGAGGTGGTCTTCGAGGGCACTCCGGCTGCCCTGGTCGCCGGGGCGGACACGCTGACCGCCCGTCACCTGCGCGAGTACGTCTCCTCCTAGACGGTGCCGCACGGTGCGGGGGTGCGCGCCGTGCGGAGGCGCGCCGTGCGGGGATGCACCGTGCGGGGATGCGCCGCGCGGCACCGGAGGGCGCACCCCCGCGCGCGGCGCGGGCCGCCTTCCGGACGGCGCGGGCCGGCGGCCGGATCAGCCGCGGCCGTCGCCCGGTCCGGGGGCCGGGCCGGATCCCGGCCCGGCCCCCGCCGCGGTCCCGGCGTCCGTCAGGCGCAGTTCTCCGGCGCCGAGGGGGGTGAAGTAGCGGGCCACGTCGCCGTCGGTGACCTCCGCGAGGGTCGCCGGGGACCAGCGCGGAGTCCGGTCCTTGTCGATGACCTGCGCCCGGATCCCCTCCACCAGATCCGCCGACGCCAACGCGTTGCACGACACCCGGTACTCCTGCTCCAGCACCCGCTCCAACGGACCCAGCCCCGCAGCCCGCCGCAACGCCGCCAGCGTCACCTTCACCGCCGTCGGCGACTTCCCCAGCAACGCCTCCCCCGCCTCCCTCGCCGCCACATCACCGTGCGCCAGCAGACGCTCCACGATCACCTCCGCCGAATCCCCCGCATAACACCCGTCGATCCACCCCCGCGACCCCGCCAACACCCCC